>CAMLIZ010000291.1 GCA_946480245.1 uncultured Pseudomonadota bacterium | reverse complement strand
GGTAGGCGATGCGCAGCGCATCGCGGAAGCCGCGCGTGGTGACCAGCAGCGTGGGTTCGCCCTTGCGCTCGAGCAGCGCGTTGGTGGCCACGGTGGTGCCCATCTTCACGCAGGCCACCTGCTGCGGCGTGATCGGCTGGCCGGGCTTCAGGCCCAGCAGATGGCGGATGCCCGCCACAGCTGCATCACGGTACTGCTCCGGGTTCTCCGACAGCAGCTTGTGCGTGACCAGGCTGCCATCGGGCCGCTTGGCCACGATGTCGGTGAACGTGCCGCCGCGGTCGATCCAGAACTGCCAGCGGTCGGTGCCGGGGTGCGTGGAAGTGTCCATGTGTCCTCAGTATCGTTCTATCGGTTCAGCGCGCGACCAGCGGGCCGCCCGCGACCCCGGCCGTGTAGTAGGGAATCAGGATCGCGTTGGCGTCCTGGCCGGTGCTGTGCACCCATTCGAGCGAGAACTTGTCTCCATAGCGGCGCAGTTCGCTGCGGAATTCGAAGCCCGGTGTCTCGATGTGCATGCCGTGCGAGGCCAGCTCGCGCAGCGACGCGGCTGCGGCGTCTTCGCTGGCGGCCCAGCCGCGCTGCTCGGCTGCGGCGGCCGCCTGCAGCATCGCCTCGCGCAGCGCGGGTGGCAGTGCCTCAAAGCGCGCCTTGTTCACCATCACCAGGTTCTTCGGGAACCAGGCCTTCACGTCGTAGAAGTACTTCAGATGGTCCCACACCTTGTTCTCCACGCCGGTGACGCCCGAGGTGATCATGCAGTCCATGCGGCCATCGGCCAGCGCCCGGGCCACGCCCGCCATCGGCACGTCGACCGGCTGGGCGCCCACCAGCTGCGCAATGCGCACGGTGGTGGCGTTGTAGGTGCGCATCCTGGCGCCGCGCAGGTCGGCGGTGGAGGCGATCGGTCGCGTGGTGTACAGGCCTTGCGACGGCCAGGGCACGGCGTACAACGGCAGCAGGCCGCGTTGTGCCAGCGCCTGCGCCAGGATCGGCCGCTGCGTCTGCCAGAGCCGGCGCGCGTCGTCATAGCTGCCCACGATGAAGGGCACCGCGTCGGCACCCGCCACGGGCACCTCGTCAACCAGGCTGGTCATGATGACCTCGCCCGCGGCCACCTTGCCCGCCTCCACCTGGGACGCGATCTGCGGTGCCTTCACCAGCGAGCCGGCGGCATGCACCTCGATCTGCAGCGCGCCGCCGGTGGCTGCGGCGACGTCCTGCGCGAACTGCTGCAGGTTGCGCGTGTGGAACGACTCGGCCGAGTAGCCGGAGGCCAGCTGCCAGCGCTCGGCCGCCTGGCCGGCGAGCGCGCAGCCCGCCAGCAGTGCAGCGCACAGCGCGCGGCGCATCAGCCCATCATGTGACGTGGCAGCCATAGCACGACCTCCGGTACGAAGTAGGTGGCGAGCACGGCCACCAGCATCAGCACGAACAGCGGTGCCGCCGTGCGCGAGAGCCAGGTGATCTCGCGCTTCGTGAGCCCTTGCAGCACGAAGAGGTTGAAGCCGACCGGCGGCGTGATCTGCGCCATCTCGACGACCAGCACGATGAAGATGCCGAACCAGATCAGGTCGAAGCCGGCTTTCTCCACCGTGGGCATCAGCACCGCCATCGTCAGCACCACCATCGAGATGCCGTCGAGGAAGCAGCCGAGCACGATGAAGAAGCCGGTGAGCCCGACGACCAGCATGAACGGCGACAGGTTCAGGCTGCCGATGAACTCGGCCAGGTGGCGCGGCAGGCCGATGAAGCCCATCGCCAGGGTGAGGAAGGCGGCCCCGGCGAGGATCAGGCCGATCATGCAGTACACGCGGGCGGCCGAGGTCAGGCCCTGCTTGAACAGATCCCAGGTGAGCGAGCCTTCCAGCGCAGCGAGCGCCAGTGATCCGATCACGCCGATCGCCGCCGCTTCGGTGGCCGTGGCGATGCCGGTATAGATCGAGCCGAGCACCAGGGCGATCAGCGTGATCACCGGGATCAGATGGCGTGACGCGTGCAGCTTCTGCATGAAGCTCATGCTCGTGTCGGCCGCGGGCACCTGGTCCTTGTGGCGCAGCGCCCAGACCACGATGTAGCCCATGAACAGCATGGCCAGCATCAGGCCTGGCACGACGCCGGCGATGAACAGCTTGGCGATCGACACGTTGGCCGCCACGCCGTACACGATCATGATGATCGACGGCGGGATCAACAGGCCCAGCGTGCCGGCGCCGGCCAGCGTACCCACCGCGATCTCGTCGGGGTAGCCGCGCTTCTTCAGCTCCGGCAGCGTGATCTTGCCGATCGTCGCGCAGGTGGCCGCACTCGAGCCGGACACCGCGGCAAAGATGGTGCAGCCGATCACATTGGTGTGCAGCAGCCGGCCCGGCAGCTTGTCCAGCCACGGCGCCAGGCCCTTGAACATGTCCTCGGACAGCTTGCTGCGGAACAGGATTTCGCCCATCCACAGGAACAGCGGCAACGCGGTCAGCGTCCAGCTGGAGGTGGAGCCCCAGATCGTCAGCATCATGCTGTCGCCCACGG
>CAMLIZ010000290.1 GCA_946480245.1 uncultured Pseudomonadota bacterium | reverse complement strand
CCGCCGCCCGCTTCGTCGCCCCCATCACATTCGTCGGATTCACCGCCTTGTCCGTGCTGATCAGCACAAACCGCTCGACCTTGTTCTCCGCGGCCGCCAGCGCCGCGTAGTACGTGCCCAGCGTGTTGTTGCGCAGCGCCGCCCACGCGTTCTCGTGCTCCATCAGCGGCACGTGCTTGTACGCCGCGGCGTGGAACACCACCTGCGGCTGGTAGCGCGCAAACGTGGCGCGCAGGTGCTCCAGATCCTTCACGTCGCCGATCAGCCGCACCAGCGGCACATGCGGGAAGCGCTCGCTCAGCTCCTGCTCGATCGTGTACAGGTTGAACTCGCTCAGTTCGTACAGCACGATGCGCTGCGGCCCGTAGCGTGCCACCTGGCGGCATAGCTCGGAGCCGATGCTGCCGCCGGCGCCTGTCACCAGCACGGTCTTGCCGTTGATGCACTCCGCGATGCCCGCTTCGTCCAGCACCACCGGCTCACGGCCGAGCAGGTCTTCGGGCTGGATGTCGCGCACGCTGGCGGCGGTGCGGCCTTCTCGCAGTTCCTCGGCCGAGGGCACGGTGAGCACCGGCAGGTGCGTTTGCGCGGCCAGATCCAGCACGCGGCGGCGCTTGTCGCCGCGCACTGAGGGCATGGCGATCACCAGGTGCGTGATGCCGTGCAGCTGCGCAAAGCGCTGCACGCTGTCCAGCGGGCCCAGCACCGGCAAACCGCCGATGCGCGCGTTGCGCTTGGCCGGGTCGTCGTCGAGCAGGCCCACGACCACCCAGCCTTGGTGCTGGATGCCGGCCACCAGCAGCCGCGCCGCGTTGCCGGCGCCCAGTACCAGCGCACGCCGCGTTTCGGGAGCGCCGCCGGAGAGCTGGCCGCGCATGTGTTCGTACAGCATGCGGTAGCCGATGCGCACCACGCACAAGCCCATCAGGCTCACGATCGGGTGCAGCGCCAGCACCGCGCGCGGCACCTGGCTCAGGTGGGCCATCAGCACCGCCACCGCGCCCAGCAGGCCGGCCACCAGGCAGGCCAGCGTGAGCCGCTTCACCTCGCCGAAGCCGGAGAAGCGCCACATGCCGCGCGGCACGCCGAGCAACGCAAACACGCCCAGGTACAGCGCCACCAGGCCCAGCATCAAGCCGAGGTCGTAGGAGGGCCGGGCGGACAACCAGCGTTCGAACCCCAGGCGGAACAGGTAGGTGATGTTCCAGCAGGCGGCCACCACGAGGCCGTCGATCAGCAGCGACAGCGGCTGGCGACGCGGGCGGATGCGCGTGAGCAGGTTGTCGAGGTGTTGCCAGAACATCGCGGTCTCGTCAGCTTTCGGTGTGGGCCGGGTGGGCGCGGCGTTGCCACAGCAGGCGCAGCGTGCGGCCGATCACGGCCAGGTCGGTGCGCAAGGTGGCGTGCTCGGCATACGCGGCGGCGGCGCGCAGCTTGGCCGGCATCAGCACCTCCACGTATTCGCGCTCGGGGTCGGCGGCGCGGGCCAGCAGCGCGGATTCATCGGCAAACTCCAGTGACACGGGGTCCGTGATGCCGGGCCGCACCGACAGCACCTTGGCCTTCAGCGCCGCGGGGTACAGCGCCACGTAGCGCGGTACCTCGGGTCGCGGGCCCACCAGGCTCATATGGCCGGTGAGCACGTCGATCAACTGCGGCAGCTCGTCGAGCTTGCTGCGGCGCAGCCAACGGCCGGCGCGCGTGATGCGTGCGTCGGCCCCCACGGTGATCAGTGGGCCGGCCCGCCCGGCTTGGTGGCGCATGGTGCGGAACTTGTGGATGCGAAACGGCTTGCCCTCACGGCCCACGCGCTCCTGGCGGAAGAACACAGGGCCCGGCGAATCGAGCTTGATCCACAGCGCGATCACGGCAAACAGCGGCAGCAACAGCAGCAGGCCGGCACCCGCGAGCAAGAGATCCACCGTGCGCTTGGCCATGGCAGCGGCAATGCGTTCAAGCGGCAAGCGCCTGCCCCACCGCCTGCACCACGCGCTCGGCATCGGCGTCGCTCATGCGCGTGTACAGCGGCAGGCTCACCATGCGCTCGAACGCGTGCTGGCTGTGGGGAAACTGCTCGGGCGTCAGGCCGTAGCGGTCGCGCCAGTACGGGTGCAGGTGCAGCGGGATGTAGTGCACGCTGCAGCCGATGCCCTGCTCGAACAAGCGCTCGATGAAGCGGTCGCGCGGCACGCCGGCGCCATCGGCCAGGCGCACCACGTAGAGGTGCCAGGAATGCTGGTCGCCGCCTTCCGGCCGCGGCGGCAGCACCAGGGGCAGGCCCCGCAGCCCCTCGTCCAGCTGCTGCGCCAGCTCGATGCGCCGGCGCTGGAACGCACCGATGCGCTTGAGCTGCTGCAGCCCCAGCGCGGCGGCGATGTCGGTCAGGTTGTACTTGAAGCCGGGCGCCACGATCTCGTAGTACCAGCTCGGCACGGTGGCGGTGAAGCGGTCGAACGCGTCGCGGCTCATGCCGTGCAGGCGCATCACCTTGGCGCGCGCGGCCAGCGCCTTGTCGCGCGTGACCAGCATGCCGCCTTCGCCGGTGGTCAT
>CAMLIZ010000289.1 GCA_946480245.1 uncultured Pseudomonadota bacterium | reverse complement strand
TGCCGAACGCGAAGAAGAAGGATTCGACCGGCATCTGCTTCATCGGCGAGCGGCCGTTCCGCGAATTCCTGAACCGCTACCTCGCCAACAAGCCCGGCCCGATCAAGGACGACCGCGGCCGCGTGCTCGGCGAGCATGTGGGCCTGAGCTTCTACACGCTGGGCCAGCGCAAGGGCATCGGCATCGGCGGCGTCAAGGAGCGCGGCGCTCCGCGCGGCGGCGGCGAGCACGCGCCGTGGTTCGTGGCGCGCAAGGATCTCGAGCGCAACACGCTGTACGTGGTGCAGGGCCACGACCACCCGTGGCTGCTGTCACGCCAGCTGACGGCCGACGACGTGAGCTGGACCGCCGGCGTCGCACCGCACGACGGCGCCCTGGCCGCCAAGACGCGCTACCGGCAGGAGGATTCGCCGTGCCAGCTGCAGGCCGCGCCGCAGGGTTTCGCGCTGCGCTTCGATGCGCCGCAGTGGGCCGTCACGCCCGGGCAGTCGGCCGTGCTGTACGACGGCGAGGTGTGCCTGGGCGGCGGGGTGATCGCCGGCGCGCAGCCCTAGCGGCCGCGCAGGCCGCGCGCTCACCCCGCCTTGCGGATCGTGCCCTGGGCGGCAGCGCACAGCTTGCGCTCGTCGCCCGCCTGCGTGAACACGTCGCAGCGGCACACCGCCTGCGTCTTGCCGCTGCCCACCACGCTGGCCACGGCGTGCAGGCGCTCGCCCACCGCGGGGCGCAGGAAGTTGATCTTGAACTCCGCCGTGAGCACGTCTGTGCCGAGCACGGAGCCGCCCGCGTACGTGAGGGCGTTGTCGGCCAGGTACGACAGCACGCCGCCATGCACGAAGCCGTGCTGCTGCAACAGCTGCGGCGTGATCGCGAGCACCAGCTCGGCACGGCCGGGCTCGAACACCGCAAGCGTGGTGCCCAGCAACTGGCTGAATCCTTGTGCGGCCAGAACCTGGCGGCCGCGTTCGAGCAGGTCGGCGGTCATCGGCATTTCTCCAGGGTTCAGGCCTTCACCGAGGCCCAGGCCGCGTCGGCCAGCAGCGCGCGCAGCGCGGGCGGCACCGCGGGCTTGGGCTGCTGCAGCCAGCGCGGCGTGAGCTGCAGCAGCGGCGCGAAGGCCAGCGCGATCCACACGCCGAAGGCCATGTGCTTCATCTCGCCGCGCTGCACGCAGGCCTCGACCCAGCGGCGCAGCGCCGCGTACGCCTCGGCGTTGAGCGCGCCCCAATCGGGCTCGGCGCCGGCGATCGCCGTGGTGCGGCGCAGCTCGTGCAGCACGCGTGCGCGATCCGGATGCTTCACCACCCACGCGATGTGGGCCGCCACCAGGCCGCGCACGCCCGCCTCGGCTGGCGGCTCGGCCGCCAGCGGCTTCAGCAGCGCCGCGTGGAAGTCGGCCAGCGCGGCCTCGTACAGCGCCAGCGCCAGGTGATTGCGGGTGGGGTAGTGGTGGTAGAGGCTGCCGTTGCTCACGCCGGCGCGCTGGCGCACCTGCTCCATCGAGGTGGCGTCGAAGCCCTGGGCCAGGAACAGTGCCGCCGCGGCCTGAAGGATCTGGCTCTTGGGCGACGCTGCATCGTAGGTCATAGATAGAGTGTCACTCCAGAGCGCTGCTCCAGTCAAGCGCAGCCCCGGAGCCTGCGGTACAACTCGCAGCTCTGCGGCAAGGGGAGCATCGCGATGAGCAGTGCATCAGGCACGATTCGTGTCGGCATCGGCGGCTGGAACTACGAGCCCTGGCACGAGACCTTCTATCCGCCCCAGTGGCCGGCCAAGCGCGAGCTGGAATACGCCAGCCGGCAGCTGACCACGATCGAGGTCAACGGCACCTTCTATCGCACGCAAAGCCCGGACAGCTTCGCCAGGTGGCACGACGAGACGCCGGACGACTTCATGTTCTCGATCAAGGCGGTGCGCTACGCCACCAACCGACGCGTGCTCGCCGACGCGGGCGACTCGATCGACGCCTTCATGCGCAGCGGCCTGGCGCGCCTGCGCGGCAAGCTCGGGCCGATCCTGTGGCAGTTCGCACCGACCAAGCGCTTCGATGCCGCCGACTTCGGCGCCTTCCTGGCGTTGCTGCCGCGTGAGCTGGAGGGCCGTCCGCTGCGCCACGTGCTGGACGTGCGCCACCACAGCTTCATGACGCCGCAATTCATCGACCTTGCGCGCAGCCACGGCGCGGCCGCGGTGATCACCGATTCGCCGGACTACCCGTCGTTTGCCGACCTCACGGCCGACTTCGTGTACCTGCGGCTGATGCGCTGCGAAGCCGCCCGCGCCACCGGCTATGCACCCGAGGTGCTCGATGCCTGGGCTGCGTGTGCACGGGCCTGGGCGGCTGGCAGCGAACCCGCCGGCGTGCCGCGCGTGGCTGGCGCCGCGCCCGCGCAGGCGCAGCCGCGCGACGTGTTCATGTTCATGATCAACGGCGCCAAGGAGCGCGCTCCTGCCGCGGCGCGCGAAGTGCTGAAACGCCTCGCGTAGCGGGCGCCGCGGGCCCAGAAGTGAAGGAACGGCGTTTGCCGAGAACGCCTCGACGGGCAGCGCAATGGCCGCCCTCGCCCTTCACAAGGAGACATCTTGACCCTCACGCCCGCCAGTGGCCGTGTGAACGGCCGCGTCCGCAGCAAGGC
>CAMLIZ010000288.1 GCA_946480245.1 uncultured Pseudomonadota bacterium | reverse complement strand
TGCCGTCTTCGACGGTGATCACGCCTTCCTTGCCGACCTTGTCCATCGCGTCGGCGATGATCTTGCCGATCGACTCGTCGCTGTTGGCGGAGATGGCACCGACCTGCGCGATTTCCTTGCTGGTGGTGGTGGCCTTGGAGGCCTTCTTCAGCTGCTCGACCAGGGCCGTCACGGCCTTGTCGATGCCGCGCTTCAGGTCCATCGGGTTCATGCCGGCGGCCACGTACTTCATGCCTTCGCGCACGATGGCCTGGGCCAGCACGGTGGCGGTGGTGGTGCCGTCACCGGCGTTGTCGCTGGTCTTGGAAGCGACTTCCTTGACCATCTGCGCGCCCATGTTCTGGAGCTTGTCCTTCAGCTCGATTTCCTTGGCCACGGACACGCCGTCCTTGGTGACCGTGGGGGCGCCGAACGAGCGCTCGAGCACCACATTGCGGCCCTTCGGGCCCAGCGTGACCTTGACCGCGTTGGCCAGGATGTTCACGCCCTCGACCATGCGGGCGCGTGCGTCACCGCCGAAAACAACGTCTTTTGCTGCCATGTCTTCTATCTCCGGAATCTTTGGGGTGGATTACTTGGCTTCGACGACGGCGAAGAGGTCTTCCTCGCGCATCACCAGCAGTTCGTCGCCATCGACCTTGACGGTCTGGCCGCTGTACTTGCCGAACAGCACGCGGTCGCCCACCTTGACGTTCAGGGCCACGAAGTCGCCCTTGTCATTGCGCTTGCCGGGGCCTACCGCCAGCACCTCGCCCTGGTCGGGCTTCTCCGCGGCGTTGTCGGGGATCACGATGCCCGAGGCGGTCTTGGTTTCCTGTTCCAGGCGCTTGACGATCACACGATCGTGCAGGGGACGAAGTTTCATTGCTTCTCCTTGAAGAATGTCGCAGTGAGAGAGGGTCGACAGTGGGCGCTGAGTCAGCGCTTATTCACATGCTGCCTTCGGCCGAGGCCGAAACGGTTAGCACTCCTGGGTTAGGAGTGCTAGCAGCGGAATTATAGGGGTCGGCTTCGCCGCTTCAAGAGGGGCAGGTCGCGGCGCGTGCGCCGGCGGAGTTTGTGCCAACTCAATGCGGTGTGCGGCGCCGCCGGCTAGCCTGCGCGCTCGATCACGCCGTACACCCATGACAGCCCTTGCCTGGACTGAAGACCTGCGCCTGAACCAGCCGCAGATGGACCGCACCCATGCGGAGTTCGTCGAGCTGCTGGCCGTCGCGCGCGAGGCCGCGGTGGCCGACGCCGCCCTTGCGCTGTCCGCGTTCGAGCGGCTGCTGGAGCACACCGAGCAGCATTTCGCGCAGGAGGACCGCTGGATGCTGGCCAGCGGCTTCGCACCCGGCAACTGCCATGCGCGCCAGCATGCGGCCGTGCTGGACGTGATGCGCGAGGTGCTTCGCCTGGCGCGTGACGAAGCGCAGCATGAGCCGCTGAACCGGCTCATCTCGGAGCTGGGCCAGTGGTTTCCGCAGCATGCGGCCATGATGGACGCCGGCCTGGCGCTGCAGATGGCGGCGGTCGGGCTCGACCCTGCCACCGGCGTGGCCGCCGCGCCGCTGCCCGAGCAGGCGCTGACGCACTGCGGTGGCGCCAGCTGCCGCTGACGCGGGGCCTCAGCTGACCGGCCGATCTGCGGGCTCCGCATGCGGGTGTGCTGCCGGCTGGCGGCGCTCGCGCAGCAGGCAGGCGCCGACCACGGCAGCGGACGCGGCGCAGGCGGCGCCGAGCGCAAACGCCATGCGGTAGCCGCTGGCCAGCGCCTGCAGGTCGATGGCGCCGCCCGCCGCGCTCGCCTGGCTGTGCGCTGACGCCGCGCTGGCCAGCAGCGCCAGGCCCAGCGCGCCGCCCATCATGAAGGCAGTGTTCACCATGCCGGAGGCCAGGCCGGCGTCGCGCGGCTCCACGCCGCTCATCGCGCACAGCAGCAGCGGATTGAAGGCCGTGCCGCCACCCAGCCCGAGCAGCAGCATGCCGGGCAGCACGTCGACCATGAAGCTGCCCTGAGCGGGCAGGCGCGTGAACAGCAGCAGCCCCGAGGCCCCCAGCAGCAGCCCCGCCGCCAAGGGAACGCGCATGCCGAAGCGCATCACGATGCGCGCGGACAGCCCGACCGAGAAGGCGCCCATGATGAGGTTGGCCGGCAGGAACGCCAGCCCCACCTGCATGGGCGTGTAGCCCCAGATGGCCTGCAGGTACAGCGCGCTGAGGAAGAACCACGCGAACATCGCGGCGGCCCACAACACACCGAGCGTATTGGCCACCGCCACGTTGCGGCCCCGGAACAGGGCCAGCGGCACCAGCGGCGCCGGCGTGCTGAGTTCGCGCACGATGAACAGCACGAACAGCAGCACCGCCGCGCCGAGCAGCGCCAGCGTGCGCGTCGATTGCCAGCCTGCCGCATTGCCGCCCACCACGCCGTACACCGCGAGCATCAGCGACGCGGTGATCAGCACGGCGCCGGTGGCATCCAGCGGCGTGCGGGCGCTGGCGGGCGGCGCCGGCGGCAGCATCAGGCGGCAGAGCACGAACACCGCGGCGCCGATCGGCAGGTTGACCAGGAAGATCGAGTGCCAGCTGAGCGTGCCGGTGAGCAGCCCGCCCAGCAGCACGCCGATGCTGCCGCCGCCGGCGCACACGAAGCCGTACACGCCCATCGCCTTGGCGCGGTCCGCAGGCTCCGAGAACAAGCCCATGATGAGCGACAGCGAGATCGCCGACACCACCGCGCCGCCCACGCCCTGCACCGCG
>CAMLIZ010000287.1 GCA_946480245.1 uncultured Pseudomonadota bacterium | reverse complement strand
CACCTACTATGTGATCCGGCCGTCGGCGCGCACGAACTACAGCACCCTGATCCAGCCCACGCGCCCGCTGCCGCCGGCGCTGGCGCTGACCGACCTCGACGGGCATCCCGTGCCGGCAGCGTCGTTGAAGGGCCAGTGGCTGATCGTCGTCGTGGGCGGCGGCAACTGCGACAACGCCTGCGACCGCCGCCTGTTCCTGCAGCGCCAGCTGCGCGAGATGATGGGCAAGGACCGCGACCGCGTCGACAAGCTGTGGCTGGTGACCGACGACGCGCCCGTGGCGCTGCGCCTGCAGCAGGCGCTGCAGCAGCCGCCCACCACCGTGCTGCGCACGCCTGCGGCGGCGCTCGCGCAGTGGCTGCAGCCGGAGCCCGGGCATGCGCTGGAGGAGTCGCTGTACATCGTCGACCCGATGGGCCAGTGGATGATGCGCACGCCGGTCAACCCCGATCCGGCCAAGCTCAAGCGCGACCTCGAGCGGTTGCTGCGCGCTTCCGCCGGCTGGGACCGCCCGGGGCGTTGAGCGCACGATGGCTTCGCAAGCGCTCGTCGACCTCGGGCCGTTGCTGCGCATCGTGCTGCTCGGTGGCGCGATCGCGCTGGCGCCGCTGCTGTGGATCTGGCGCCGCCAGCGCCACGGGCATCCGGTGGCGCGCTGGCGGGCAGTGAGCGTGCTGGCGCTGTTCCTCACCTTCGACCTCGTACTGTTCGGCGCCTTCACGCGCCTCACCGATTCAGGGCTGGGCTGCCCCGACTGGCCAGGCTGCTACGGCAACGCCAGCCCGCTGGGGGCGCACCACGAGATACGTGCCGCCGAGAGCGTGATGCCCACCGGCCCGGTCACGCAGCGCAAGGCCTGGGTGGAGATGATCCACCGCTACCTTGCCACCACGGTGGGCGCCCTGATCACCGTGCTGTGCGTGATGGCCTGGCGAGCCCGGCTGCGCGGGCAGCGGGATGCGGCGCCGTCGCCCTGGTGGGCCAGTGCAAGCTTGCTGTGGGTGTGCCTGCAGGGCGCGTTCGGCGCGCTCACGGTCACGATGAAGCTGTATCCGGCCATCGTCACGGCGCACCTGCTGGGGGGCATCGCGTTGCTGGCGCTGTTGGCCGCGCAGGAGCAGGCGTTCGAGCCACGCCCGCTGGTGTTGCCACCACGCCTGCGCATGGCGGTCGCAGCGGTGGCGGTGCTGACCGTGCTGCAGATCGCGCTCGGCGGCTGGGTCAGCACCAACTACGCCGTGCTGGCCTGCAGCGAGTTCCCGCGCTGCCAAGGCCAGTGGTGGCCGATGATGGACTTCGCCCACGGCTTCACGCTGCGGCGCGGCCTGGGCCTCACCGGGGAGGGGCAGCTGCTGCCGTTCGAGGCGCTCACCGCCATCCACTACACGCATCGCCTGGTGGCCTACGTGCTGCTGGCCGCGCTGATCGGCCTGGCGCTCGCGTTGCGCCGCAGTCCCGAGGCGCCCGCGCGCCGCTTCGGGCTCGGCCTTGCCGGTGTCGCCGCCTGGCAGTTCGCCAGCGGCCTGTCCAACGTGGTGCTCGGCTGGCCGCTGGCCGCCGCTGTGGCCCACACCGGTGGTGCGGCCGTGCTGGTGCTGCTGCTCACGCGGATCGGCCTGCGCCTGCACCAGGCCCGCGCGCCGATGCCGCACGTCCCTGCACCGGGCCGGGTGGCCTCGGCTTCGTAGAATCGCCGGTTCCGCGCGCCATGGCCAACACCGTCAGCACCTCTCACCCACCCGTGGCCGCCGCGTCACGGCTGAAGCAGTACTACGCGCTCACTAAGCCGCGCGTGGTGCAGCTGATCGTGTTCTGCGCCGTCATCGGCATGCTGCTGGCCGAGCCTGGCGTGCCCAACCTGCCGGTGGCGCTGGCCGCCACCGCGGGCATCTGGCTCGTGGCGGCCGCGGCGGCGGCCTTCAACTGCCTGGTCGAGCAACACATCGACGCCAAGATGGCGCGCACCTCGTGGCGCCCCACCGCCAAGGGCGAGCTCACCTCGGCACAGGCGCTGTTGTTCTCGGCGCTGCTATGCGCGGCCGGCAGCGCGCTGCTGTACTGGTGGGTGAATCCGCTGACGATGTGGCTCACGTTTGCCACCTTCGTCGGCTACGCCGTGATCTACACCGTGGTGCTCAAGCCGATGACCCCGCAGAACATCGTGATCGGCGGTGCCTCCGGCGCGATGCCGCCGGTGCTGGGCTGGGCGGCGATGCGCGGCGAGGTGGGGCCCGAGGCGCTGATGCTGTGCCTGATCATCTTCCTGTGGACGCCGCCGCACTTCTGGGCGCTGGCGCTGTACCGCGCCGAGGACTATCGCCGCTCAGGCCTGCCGATGCTGCCGGTCACGCACGGCAATGCCTTCACGCGGCTGCACGTGCTGCTGTACACGCTGGTGCTGTTTGCCGGCACCCTGCTGCCGTTCATCTACGGCATGAGCGGCTGGCTCTACCTGGTGGCGGCGGTGGTGCTGGGCGGCTGGTTCATCGCCTATGCGTTCCGCCTGTGGCGCCACTACAGCGACGCGCTCGCGCGCCGCACCTTCCGCTTCTCGATCCTGCACCTGTCGCTGTTGTTCGCGGCGCTGCTGGTCGACCACTACCTGATGCCATGGCTCGCCTGATTCCGATCGCCCGCCGCAGCCTGCTGCTGGCCGCTTGCGCCGCAGCGCTGGCCAGCTGCCAGAAGGCGCCCGAGAAGCCGCACTTCAACGGGGTGGACATCACCGGTGCCGACTATGCCCGCACGCTGTCGCTGCCCGACGCCGACGGGCACATGCGCTCGCTGGCCGACTTCAAGGGCAAGGTGGTGGTGGTGTTCTTCGGCTAC
>CAMLIZ010000286.1 GCA_946480245.1 uncultured Pseudomonadota bacterium | reverse complement strand
CGTGGCAGACCGACCTGTGGCAGCCCGGCATGGCGATCGTGGACTTCACCAACCCCGAGGCCACCGCCTGGTACCAGGGCCACCTGCGCCGGCTGATGGCGATGGGCGTGGACTGCTTCAAGACCGACTTCGGCGAACGCATCCCCACCGAGGGCGTTGTCTACCACGACGGCGCCGACCCGGTGGAGATGCACAACCTCTACCCGCTGCTCTACAACCAGGCGGTGTTCGAGGTGCTGCAACAGGTGAAGGGCAGCGAGGCGATCGTGTTCGCGCGCTCCAGCTATGCCTCGGGCCAGCGCTTCCCGGTGCACTGGGGCGGTGACTGCTGGAGCAACTTCGAGTCGATGGCCGAGAGCCTGCGCGGCGGCCTGTCGCTCACCAGCTGCGGCTTCGCGTTCTGGAGCCACGACATCGGCGGCTTCGAGGGCAACCCGCCGCCGGCCGTGTACAAGCGCTGGATCCAGTTCGGCCTGCTCTCGTCGCACAGCCGGCTGCATGGCAGCAGCTCGTACCGCGTGCCTTGGCTGGTGGACGAGGAGAGCTGCGCGGTGCTGCAGGCCTTCACGCGCCTGAAGCATCGCCTGATGCCCTACCTGTACGCCAAGGCGATCGAGGCCACCGAGACGGGCGTGCCGGTCATGCGCTCGATGGTGCTGGAGCATCCGCACGATCCGGGCTGTGCCGCGCTGGACCGGCAGTACCAGCTCGGTGAATCGCTGCTGGTGGCGCCGGTGTTCACCGACAGCGGCGAGGTGGATTTCTACCTGCCCGAGGGCCGCTGGACGCACCTGCTCAACGGCGGGGTGCGCGACGGCGGCCGCTGGCACCGCGAGACGCACGACTTCATGAGCCTGCCGCTGTACGTGGCGCCCAACACCGTGCTGCCCTGGGGCAGCGAGACCGAGCGGCCGGACTACGACTACGCACAAGGCGTGAACTTGCGCGTGTTCGCGTTGGCCGATGGCGCCACGGCCTCGTTCACGGTGGCCTCGCCCGACGGCCGCATCGCCGCGCACGGCAGCGTGCGCCGCGAAGCGGGCACCTACACGGCGCAGATCACCGAAGGCGCATTGCGTGACTGGTGCCTGGAGGTGGACGGACGGCGCAGCCCCGTGCAGGCGAGCGCCAGCGAATGCCGCTGGGCGGCGTAGCGATGCATCCGCGCCAACGCTTCGCGCGCGCGGCGTGCGTGCTGCTCGCCGCCGCGCTCGTCGCGCTGCCGGCGCTGGCCGGCCGCGAGCGCCTGTCGCTCGATCCCGGCTGGCTGTTTCACCTCGGTGACGTGGTGCAGCCGGTGGTCAAGGGCCACGGCTCCAGCTACTTCAACGGCAAGGCCAACGGCGCCTGGGGACCGGCCGCGGCCGAGTTCGACGACTCCGGCTGGCGGCGCCTGGACCTGCCGCACGACTGGGCGGTGGAAGGCCCGTTCGATCCGGCCGAGAACGCATCGCAGGGCTATCGGCCGCGCGGCATCGGCTGGTACCGGCGCTACGTCAGCTTGCCGGCCTCCGACCGCGGGCGCCACATCGAGCTGCAGTTCGACGGCGTCGCCACGCACAGCACGCTGTGGGTCAACGGCATTCTCGTGGACCGCAACTGGTCGGGCTACGACAGCCGCTACATCGACATCACGCCCTACGTGCGCTATGGCGCCGACGTGAACACCATCGCGCTGCGCGTCGATGCCGACGCGATGGAAGGCTGGTGGTACGAGGGCGCCGGCATCTACCGCCACACCTGGCTGGTCAAGCGCGACGCGCTGCACATCGCCACCGACGGCCTGCATGCGGACCCGGTGCAGCGCAACGGCCGCTGGAGCCTGCCGGTGGAGGTGACGCTGAACAGCAGCGCCAAGGCGGCGCGCGACGTGGCGATCGAGGTCACGCTGATCGACCCCGCAGGCAGCGAAGTGGCCCACGGCCGCACGCAGGCACAGGTGCGCCCGCTCGACTCGACCGTGGCACGCCTGCAGCTGGCCGTGCGCAACCCGCAACTGTGGTCGCTGACGCAGCCCCGGCTGTACCGCGTGCGCGCCGTGCTGCGCGGCGGCGGGCAGGAACTCGACAGCACCGAGGTGCAGACCGGCTTTCGCACGATTCGTTTCGACGCCGACCGCGGCTTCTTCCTGAATGGCGAGTCCGTGAAGCTGCACGGCGTGTGCATCCACCAGGACCACGCCGGCGTGGGCGTGGCGGTGCCCGAGTCGATCTGGGAGTTCCGGCTGCGGCAGCTGAAGGCGATGGGCGTCAACGCGATCCGCTTCGCGCACAACGCGCCGGCAGCCGAGGTGCTGGCCATCGCCGACCGCCTGGGCCTGATGGTGATGGACGAGAACCGCCACTTCAATCCGTCGCCCGACACCCTCCAGCAGCTCACCTGGCTGGTGCGGCGCGACCGCAATCACCCGAGCGTGATCCTGTGGTCGATCTTCAACGAGGAGCCGCTGCAAAGCACCGAGGTCGGCTACGAGATGGCGCGCCGCATGGTGGCGGCGGTGAAGCAACTGGACGCCACGCGGCCCGTCACCGCAGCCATGCACGGTGGCCTGTTCACGCCGCTCAACGCAGCCGACGCGCTCGACGTGGTGGGCATCAACTACCAGCAGGACGCCTACGACCGCTACCACCGCCTGCACCCCACGCGCCCGATCACCAGCACCGAGGACACCTCGGCCTACATGTCGCGCGGCGCGTTCGTGAGCGACCCGGCCGCGCACGTGCTGGACAGCTACGACGACCAGCCGTCGTCCTGGGGCGCCACGCATCGCAAGGCCTGGCAGGCCGTGGCCACGCGGCCCTTCGTGGCGGGGGACTTCGTCTGGAGCGGAATCGACTACCGCGGCGAGCCCACGCCCTACGAATGGCCGAGCGCGAGCTCGTTCTTCGGCGCGATGGACCTGGCGGCGTTCCCCAAGACGGCGTTCTACATCCACCAGGCGCAGTGGGTGA
>CAMLIZ010000285.1 GCA_946480245.1 uncultured Pseudomonadota bacterium | reverse complement strand
TTCGAGATCCAGTACGTCGGCAAGATCAAGACGGCACTGTTCGGCGGCGAAGGGCTGTTCTTTGCCAAGGTCACCGGCCCGGGGACCGTGTGGCTGCAGAGCCTGCCGTTCTCACGCCTGGCTTCGCGCGTGTTTGCCGCTGCGCCGCAGATGGGTGGCCACAAGGAGGAGGGCTCGCTGCTTGGAGGCTTCGGTGCTGGAGGGTTGCTGGGCAGCGTGCTCGGCGGCGACGACGAGTAGACGCCGGTGCATCGGCGTCGCGCGCTATCC
Source organism: uncultured Pseudomonadota bacterium (assembly GCA_946480245.1). The sequence goes on along the minus strand of CAMLIZ010000285.1, from coordinate 2,686 downwards.
TCGGGCGCGATGAATCAGCTGATCGATTCCTTCTGGCGCGCCGCGGCGTATTGCCTGCACCCGCGTGTCATCCTGCTGTCGCTGCTGCCGCTCGTGGTGGCGGCCGGAGCCACCTGGCTGCTCGGCTACTTCTTCTGGGAGTCGACGCTGGACGCCGTGCGTGCAACGCTCGAAGGCTGGTCCCTCAGCGCGGCCCTGCTGCAGTGGCTGGATGCGATCGGCCTGCAGGGCTTTCACAGTGTGCTGGCGCCGCTGATCGTGGTGGCGCTGGCGGTGCCGGCGGTGGTGGTGTTCTCTCTGCTGCTCGTCGCGATGCTGATGACGCCATCGCTCGCGCGCCTGGTCGCCGGCAGGCGCTTTCCCAGTCTGGAAGAGCGGCACGGCGGTGGCTGGTGGAGCAGCCTTGCATGGTCCGTGGGTTGCACACTGGTCGCCCTGGTGGCGCTGCTCGCGAGTGTTCCGCTGTGGCTGATTCCACCGCTGGTGCTCGTCGTTCCGCCGCTGATCTGGGGATGGCTCAACTACAAGGTCATGACCTTCGACGCGCTTGCGGAGCACGCGGACCGCGAAGAGCGCCGTCGCATCCTCCACGAGGAGCGCTGGCCGCTGCTGGCCATCGGTGTGATCAGCGGCTACTTGGGCGCGGCGCCTTCGCTGCTCTGGGCGGTGAGCGCGATGACCTTGGTGCTTGCGCCGCTCTTGATCGTGGCGTCGGTGTGGCTGTACACGCTCGTGTTTGCGTTCTCGGCCCTGTGGTTCTCCCACTACGCACTGGCGGCGCTGCAACGCTTGCGCGTCGTGGCGACGCCTGGGCCGGCGCCGGTTGCGCCGGACGATCTACACGAGCCTCCCTTGCTGCCGCCTTCCTCATGAACTTCGGCCTGATCATCATCGGCGACGAGATCCTCTCCGGGAAACGCCAGGACAAGCACCTGCACAAGGTGATCGAACTGCTCGGCGCGCGCGGTCTGGCGCTCTCCTGGGCCCGCTATGTCGGCGACGATCGCCCCAACATCACCGCGGCCCTGCGCGATGCATTCGCCAGCCGCGACGTGGTCTTTTCCTTTGGCGGCATCGGCGCCACGCCGGACGACCACACCCGGCAATGCGCCGCCGTCGCGCTCGGACGTCCCCTGGTGCTGCACGAGGGCGCGAAGGCCTTGATCCTGGAGCGCATGCAGGACGTGGCGCGCGAGCAGGGCCTGCCCTACGAGCCTGAGCGCGAGGACAACGTGCATCGACTCAACATGGGCGTCTTTCCCGAGGGGGCAGAGCTCATTCCGAATCCGTACAACAAGATCGCTGGCTTCAGCGTGGACTCGGTGTTCTTCGTGCCGGGGTTCCCGGTGATGGCCCATCCAATGATCGAGTGGGTACTGGACACGCGCTTCGCGCACCTGCAAGGCAGCCATCGTCAAGCCGAGCGCTCGGTGATTGTCTTCGGGGCGATGGAAGCGACGCTGACGCCATTGATGGAAGCGGTGGAGGCGGCGCACCCCAGCGTCAAGGTGTTCAGCCTGCCGAGTGTGGATCACGCGCAATGGGGACGACACATCGAACTGGGCGTCAAGGGCGACCCCGAAGGCGTCGAGCACGCCTATCGCCAGCTGCGCGAGGGGCTTGCGCTGCACGGTGCAGCCTGCGGCCCCGAAATGGTGCGCTAGAGCGCGCCAAACGAGTGCATTCAATGGCACCAATACGGTGCTGCAGCCGGCGATAGAACGCCTTGACCACCGCTGGTGCAACGCCCGGTCGCTGGTACGGTTTCTGCTACATTTCCGTGCGCTTTTTTGGGGGCCCCTCGTCGCTCCCGCCAGAGCACATCCATCCACCTCATCCCCCCGTTCCACAGCAAGCGTTCCGCTAGGAGATCTTTGATGGCCAAGACCGTCGCCGACGTGATGAACATGGTGAAGGAGAACGAAGTCAAGTTCGTCGACTTCCGCTTCACCGACACCCGCGGCAAAGAACAGCATGTGACCGTGCCCATCTCGCATTTCGACGACGACAAGTTCTCGTCCGGCCATGCGTTCGACGGTTCCTCCATCGCTGGCTGGAAGGGCATCGAAGCCTCCGACATGTTGCTGATGCCGGACCCGAATACGGCCAACGTCGATCCGTTCTTCGAAGAGCCCACCCTGATCCTCACGTGCGACGTGCTCGAGCCGGGCGACGGCAAGCCCTATGAGCGCGATCCGCGCTCGTTGGCCAAGCGCGCCGAGGCGTATCTCAAGAGCAGCGGTATCGGCGACCAGGCCTTCTTCGGCCCGGAGCCCGAGTTCTTCATCTTCGATCAGGTCCAGTGGAACGTGGACATGTCGGGCTGCTTCGTGAAAGTGTCCTCCGAAGAGGCGCCCTGGAGCACCGGCAAGGACTTCGAGGGCGGCAACATGGGCCACCGTCCTTCGGTGAAGGGTGGCTACTTCCCCGTGCCTCCGGTCGACAGCTTCCAGGACATGCGTTCCGAGATGTGCCTGATCCTCGAGTCGCTGGGTATTCCGGTCGAAGTGCATCACCACGAAGTGGCTGCGCCCGGCCAGAACGAGCTGGGCACCAAGTTCAGCACGCTGGTGCAGCGCGCCGACTGGCTGCAGTTGCAGAAGTACGTGATCCACAACGTGGCCCACGCCTACGGCAAGACCGCCACCTTCATGCCCAAGCCCATCGTCGGCGACAACGGCTCCGG
>CAMLIZ010000284.1 GCA_946480245.1 uncultured Pseudomonadota bacterium | reverse complement strand
CAACCCTGGGACAACTCGCTTCACAGCGCTTGACTCCGCAGACGGTTACTCAGAAGTAGTAGTTGAAGCGCACGCCGAAATGGTTGCCGTCCACCTTGGTGCCGTCGCTGAACTTGTACTTCTCGCCCACGCCGCGCAGCGTGAGGCCAAAGTGCGGCGAGAACAGATACTCGCCTTCCAGCACCACGCCCACCGTGGAGCTGAGGTCGGCGTTGCCGAGGCCGGCGGCCACGCCTGAGCTGCTCAGCTTCGGGCTCAGTGCCTTGCGCAGGCCACCGCCAATGCGGAAGTTCGGCTGCGCGCTCCAGAAGCCGAGCAGTTCGAGCGGATAGCGCGTGAAGCGCACGTCACCGTTGCTCGCAGCGGTGCGGTCCACGTGGTAGCCCAGGCTCGCCTGCACGGCGAACGGCGAATCGGGCGCGCGGTATTCGATGCCGCCCTTGATGTCGACCAGCCCGCCGGACTTGATGTCCTTCGTGTCGCCGTTGGTGTAGGTGACGTGCGCCAGCGTGTCGCCGCCGCCGGTGACGGCGATGCCGACGAAGCCGGTGACGGGGCGGCCTTCGGCATGCGCGCCGACCGCGGCGCCCAGGGCGATTGCGGCCAGGAGTTGCTTTTTCATCGATCCCTCTTCGATGGGTGCGCGGGCGGGACGATTCCCGCACCGCTGCCGCATGCGTGCGGCGGCGCGGATGCTACCTGCAGGCTTGCAGGCCGCGCGAGCCGATACTTCACGAACGATGACGATCGCGGTGCTTTTCAAGCTGCTGGCCATCTTCATGGTGGTGGCACTGGGCTGGTTTGCCGGGCGCATGCGCTGGCTGGGCGACGAGCGCGAAGGCGCCGACCCCGCGCGCACCCTGAGCAACGCGGCGTTCTACGTGTTCGTGCCGGCGCTGCTGTTCCGCACCACCTCGCGGCTGCGGTTCTCCACCTTGCCCTGGGGCACGCTGGCGGCGTTCTTCGTGCCGGTGCTGATGCTGCTGCTCGGCGTGTATGCCTGGGAGCGCCGGCGCAACCGGGGCGGGCGCCTGCCCACGGCGGCGCCCAGCGTGCGCGCCATCTCGGGCACCTTCGGCAACACGCTGCAAGTGGGCGTGCCGATGGCCAGTGCGCTGTTCGGCGAGGCGGGGCTCGGCATCCACATCACGATCATCAGCCTGCACGCGCTGACCTTGCTGCTGGTGCTCACCACGCTGGTGGAGCTGGACCTGGCGCGCGCCCGCGCCCGTCACGAGGCGCAGAACCTGTGGGCCACGATGAAGCTCACCTTGCGCAACACCATCATCCATCCGGTGGTGCTGCCGGTGCTGGCCGGCATGGCGTGGAACGTCACCGGCGTGCCGCTGCCGCCGGTGTTCGACGAGGTGCTGCAGCTGCTCGGCTCCGCGGTGGTACCGCTGTGTCTGGTGCTGATCGGCATGTCGCTGGCCTACTACGGCGTGCGCGCCGGCGTGCGCGGCGCGCTCGGCCTCACGCTGGTCAAGCTGCTCGTGCTGCCGGGGCTGGTGCTGGCCGTCGGGCATTGGGGCTTCGGCCTGCGCGGGCTGCCGCTCAACGTGGTGGTGATGGCCGGCGCGCTGCCGGTGGGCAGCAACGCGCTGATCTTCAGCCAGCGCTACGAGACGCTGGAGGCCGAGGCCACCGCGGCGATCGTGTTCTCCACCTTCGGTTTCGTGCTCACGGCGCCGCTGTGGCTGAGCGTGCTGGCGCTGCCGCTGTGGCGCTGAGCGGCGCGCCGGCTTCGGTTTTGGGACAATCGCGCCCATGACCCCGACCGACATTCCGGCCTACATGGCGCACGTGGGCGTGGCCGCGCGTGCGGCGGCCACTGCGATGGCGGCCGCGTCCACCGCAGCCAAGAACGAAGCGCTGCTGTCACTGGCGCGCCGCCTGCGCGCCGATCGCGCGGCGCTGCAGGCGGCCAATGCGCAGGACATCGCCGCCGCCGAACGCCAGGGCCTGGCCGCGCCGATGGTCGATCGCCTGCGCCTGACCGACAAGGTGCTGGCCACCGTGGCCGAAGGCTGCGAGCAGATCGCGGCCATGGCTGACCCCATCGGCGAAATCACCAACGTGAAGCGCCGCCCCAGCGGCATCAGCGTGGGCCAGATGCGCGTGCCGCTGGGCGTGTTCGGCATGATCTACGAGAGCCGGCCCAACGTGACGATCGAGGCCGCGTCGCTCGCCCTCAAGAGCGGCAACGCCTGCATCCTGCGCGGCGGCTCCGAGGCGCTGCATTCCAACCTCGCGCTGTGGCAGTGCGTGCAGGCCGCGCTGGCGGACGCCGGCCTGCCGCCGGCCGCGGTGCAGCTGGTGGAAACCACCGACCGCGCGGCCGTGGGCCGCCTGATCGCGATGCCCGAATACGTGGACGTGATCATCCCGCGCGGCGGCAAGGGCCTGATCGAGCGCATCAGTGCGGAAGCCAAGGTGCCCGTGATCAAGCACCTGGATGGCAACTGCCACGTGTACGTGGACGCCGAGGTGGATCTCGTTCTGGCCGTGGCGGTGACCGACAACGCCAAGACGCAGAAGTACAGCCCGTGCAATGCGGCCGAGTCGCTGCTGGTGCATGCGGCCAGCGCGCCGGCGTTCCTGCCGCGCATCGGCGCGGTGTTCGCGGCCAAGGGCGTGGAGATGCGCTGCGACGCCGCCGCGCAGGCGCTGCTGGCCGGGGTACCCGGTGCGCAGGTGCAGGCGGCCAGCGAGCAGGACTGGTCCACCGAGTACCTGGCGCCGGTGATCAGCATCAAGGTGGTGACCAGCGTCGACGAGGCGATCGCCCACATCAACCGTTACGGCTCGCACCACACCGACGCGATCCTCACCACCCACCACCCCAACGCGATGCGCTTCCTGCGCGAGGTGGATTCGGCCAGCGTGATGGTCAATGCCTCCACCCGCTTCGCCGACGGCTTCGAGTACGGGCTGGGCGCCGAGATCGGCATCTCCACCGACAAGT
>CAMLIZ010000283.1 GCA_946480245.1 uncultured Pseudomonadota bacterium | reverse complement strand
TGGAGCGCGCCAAGATGAGCCTGCTGCTGGAGATGCTGCCCGAGCTGGTGGACGAGGGCCGGCGCGTGCTGGTGTTCAGCCAGTTCACAGAGATGCTGGCGCTGGTGCAGCAGGAGCTGGCCGCCATCGGCCTGCCGCACCTGGTGCTCACCGGCGAGACGCCGCCCGGCGAACGCGGTGCGGTGGTGAGCGCCTTCCAGGCACAGCAGGCGCCGGTGCTGCTGCTCAGCCTGAAGGCCGGTGGCGTGGGCCTGAACCTCACCGCCGCCGACACCGTGATCCACATCGACCCGTGGTGGAACCCGGCGGTCGAGCAGCAGGCCACCGACCGCGCGCATCGCATCGGCCAGACGCAGCCGGTGATCGTCTACAAGCTGGTGGTCGAAGGCAGCATCGAGGAGCGCATGCTGGCGCTGCAGGCACGCAAGGCGGCATTGGCCGAGGGCGTGCTGGGGCAGGACACGGCCGAAGCGGTGAAGTTCGACCGCGCCGACCTCGACGGCCTGCTCGCACCGCTGGGCTGAGCGCGCAGCGCATGCGCGGGGAACGCGGCTTGCCGGCAAGCGGGCAGGAGTGCCGCATGAACCTGCTTGCTTTTCTGGCCGAACCCGGCTTCGTGATCCCCTGGTACCTGATCGGTGCCGCCGGCGCCGTGTGGGTGGCCTACGACCTGGCGCGTGTGAACACGCCGCTGAAGACCGCCATGAAGTGGGCCTGGCCGATCATCGTGTTCTTCTTCTCGGTGATCGGCCTCGCGCTGTACCTGGCCACGGCGCGTGCACCCGGCGTGGCGCAGGCTGCGAGCCGCGACGAGAAGAAGCGCCTGCACGATACCTTCGAGCGCTCGATGGTGCGGCGCGTGAACGGAGCGGTGATCCACTGCGTGGCCGGTGACGGCCTGGGCATCATGACCGCGATGGTGATCGCCCGCCTGCTCAACCTCGCGTTCTGGCAGGAGTTCTGGTTCGAGTACGCGGTGGGCTTCGCGTTCGGCCTGTTCATCTTCCAGCTCAAGGCGATGACGATGATGACCGACAGCCTGGGCCGCGCGCTGTGGATGGCATTTCGCGCCGAGTTCTTCTCGATGCTCACGGTGATGGGCGGCATGGGCGCGGTGATGGCGTGGGTGACGCCGCTGGCGGTGGGGGCGCAGCCGCAGCCGGGCACCGCCGCGTTCTGGGGCTTCGGCATGCTGGGCCTGCTGGTGGGCTACGTGTTCACCTTCCCGATGAACTGGATGCTGGTGAAGGTGGGCTGGAAGCACGGCATGGGCAGCATGGAAGGCGCGCGCAAGGCCGGCAGCGCGGGCGTGCGGCGCGGCCTGTTCGCCACCATGGCCGTGCTGGGCGTGGCGGCGCTGGCCTTGCCGGCGTGGCTTGCGGTGCGGCGCGAGGCGCAGCCGCTGTCACTGGCCGGCACCGGCTTGGTGGGCGGCAGCGGCACCTCCGCGCCGGCTGCCGCGCCTTCGACGGCGCTGGCCGAAAGCCTGGCCGCGGCGGGCCGCCACCTTGACATTGGCCAGCGCCGCGAAGGCGTGGCCGCGCTCGACGCGGCCATGCGCGTGGCGATGGTGCTGCACGCGCGCGACGCACAAGCCGCGCAGCCCTTGCTCGACGGCATTCGGCGGGCGCGCCGAGAGGTGCAGAACGGCAAGGTGCGCGAGGCGGTGCGGCGCATCGCGGCACTGCATCCGCCGGCACTGGCCGACGCGCTGAGCGCCGAGCCGCCGGACCCGAGGGCCTATGAGGGCGTGAAGCTGGTCGACGCGCACGGCGCGATCATCGGCGCGGTGTCGCAGGTGGAGCCGCAGCGCGTGCAACTGGCGCTCGGCGGCGCGCACCACGTGCTCGGCTTCTGGAATGGGCCGCCGCAGCGGCAGGTGTGGGTGCCGGCCGGGCAGGTGGTGTTCGGGCCGCGGCAGGTGCTGGGCAAGTCCTACGCGATGCTGATCAGCGCGCTGCCCGCCTGAAGGCTCAGAACCACAGTCGCACGCCGGCCACCGCGCGCGTGTCGCGCGTGCGCTCGCCGGCCGCGCGCGCGTGGCTGGCGGTGCCGCCGAACAGGCCGTTCCACTCCACGCCTGCATAGGGCGCGAACTGGCGGCTGATCTCGTAGCGCAGGCGCAGCCCGGCGGTGAGGTCGGACAAGCCGGCACCGAGGCCGCGCTCGTCGTCACGCTTGCCGTAGAGGTTGGCCTCCACGCGCGGCTGCAACACCCAGCGCTGCGTGAGCAGCAGGTCGAGCTGGCCGTCCAGCCGCAGTGCCGTGCGGGCATGCGGGCCGAGGTAGGCGGTGGCGTCGATGTCGAACCAATACGGCGCCAAACCTTGCACGCCGAGCGCAAGCCAGCTGCGGTCGGGGCCGCTGCCGCCATCGTGGCGCAGGCCGAGCTGCGCGTCCCAGTAGGCGTCGAGTGCGTGGCTCCACAGCGCCTCGGTGCGCGACGCCTCCAGCCGGCCGTGGTTGACCTCGCCCTCGGCCTTGAGCACGGCGCGGTCGTAGTCGCCGCCGAAACGGCCCGTCACGTCGTAGCCGGCGCGCGTTTGCCCGTGCGAGTGCACGGCCTCCAGCTGGTCGATGCGCAGCGTGCCGAAGCGGTCGCCGTCGGCCATGTGCGGCGGGTGCAGGCCGGGCAGCGCGTAGGGGCCGGTGTGCAGCGTGAAGCCGTCGGCATGCTCGTCGGGGTCGCGTGCGTCGGCGGGGGCGGCGCCGCCCTGCATGCCTTGCATGGCGTCGTCGTGCGCGCTTTGCGCGAAGGCCGGCCGCGCCAGCACCAGCGCCGCAGCGAGTAGCGGGAGCAAGAGGCGATGCGGCGTCATGCCACCACCACCTCGCGGAACATGCCCGACATCATGTGCAGCATCAGGTGGCAGTGCCAGGCCCAGCGGCCCGGCGCGTCGGCCGTGAGCCGGAAGCTCAGGCGCTGCGCCGGCTGCACGGGGATGGTGTGGCGGCGCGCCACGAAGTTGCCGTCGGCATCCTCCAGCTCGCTCCACATGCCATGCAGGTGCATCGGGTGGGTCATCATCGTGTCGTTGTGCAGGATCACGCGCACGC
>CAMLIZ010000282.1 GCA_946480245.1 uncultured Pseudomonadota bacterium | reverse complement strand
TGCGGCGCCGGCTTGGTGCCCATGCGCACCTTCATGCCCGGCGCGAGGCTGGCCTGGCTGCGGTAGATGCCGGGCACGCTGAGCTCGCCCAGCCAGCCGCCCCAGCTGCTGTTTGCCAGGATCATCGCCTCCGCGACGATCAGGTCCAGCGGCGCGCCGCGCTGGCGCGTGCCGATGCGCACGGTCTCGCTGCCGTCGGGCTCATGGCCTTCGTTGCCTTCGAGGCGGAAGTTGTAGTCGGGCCGGTTGAAGTTCTCCGGCTTGCCACGCACGATCTCGCGCTGTGCCTTCAGGTGGCGCGCCAGGCGGAACGCGAACGCGAGCTCGGATGCGAATGCGTAGTCGGCCGGCGCCTGGCCGATCAGCGACGTCTCGGTGATCACGGCGTCGAGCTGGTCATGACGCAGGTTGAGCGCGATCGGCACCTGCTCCAGCCGGGTTTCCCGCGCGCGCACCTCGAGTGTGTGCTCGTCCAGCGTCACGTACAGGCTTACCGCGGGGCAGCTGCGGCCTTCGGTCAGCGTGTAGGCCTGCACCACCTCGTCGGGCAGCATGGTGATCTTCCAGCCCGGCATGTACACAGTGGACAGGCGCTCGCGTGCCACGCGGTCGAGCGCGCTGTCGGGCGTGATCGCCAGCCCCGGCGCTGCGATGTGCACGCCGAACACGACGGTGCCGCTGCCCAGCCCCTGCACCGACAGCGCGTCGTCGATCTCGGTGGTGGCGGAGTCGTCGATCGAAAAGGCCTGCACGGGCGCCAGCGGCAGCGCTTCCTTGACGGCGGGCGCCTCCAGCGCGGGAAAGCCGGTGCCCTTGGGAAAGTGTTCGTAGAGGAAGCGCTGCCAGTGGAACTGGTAGGCGCTGTGGATCGCGCCCGCGCCCTTGAGCAACTCCAGCGGGGGGCGCTGCGCCTGGCGCGCGGCCTCGACCACGGCCTTGTATTCGGGGCCGTTCTTGTCGGGTTTGAAGAGGATCTTGTACAGCTGGTCGCGCACCGGCTGGGGGCAGCGCCCGGCGACCAGCTCGTCGGCCCAGGCCTGCACCTGCTCGGCCTGCTGCTTCTTGCGCTCGATGCCCAGCAGGGCGGCCTTGACCTGCTCCTCGGGTGCCTTGCGGAACACCCCCTTGCCGATGCGGCGGAAGTAGTGCGGCGCGTCGAACAGGCGCAGCAGCGCGGCGGCCTGCTGCTCGGGGCCGGCCTTGGCATCGAAGTAGTCGCGCGCGAAATCGGCGAAGCCGAACTCGGCGTCCGGCGCGAACTCCCATGCGAGGTCGAGATCGATCTGCTGCGCCAGCGCTTGCGCCTGCGCCAGCAGTTCGGCCGGCTGGGGCTTGTCGAAGCGCAGCAGCACGTTGGCGCTCTTCACCTTCAGCCGCTTGCCGGATTCGAGCTCGACCTGCGCCGAGCTGTCGGACTCGCTCATCACCCGCCCGGCGAGGAACTTGCCGGCATCGTCGAACAGTGCGTACATCAGCGCCTGCGGCCCGCAGCCGGGCAGACGAAACGAGTGGAGGGGAAGCAATGCATATCGATGGAATTGTGACCCATGCGCCGCAGCACGCGTTACGCTAGGTGCAGGAAGTGCAGCACGCCGGGCAGTTGCTGCTGGAACCCGGACAGCGCATGGTCGCCGCCCGCCAGCAGCTCGATGTGCGCGCCGGCGTAGCGCGCGCTCATCTCTCGCCAGTCCAGCAGCTCGTCGCCTTTGGCGATGACGGCGTAGTAGCGCTGCGGGCGAGTGATCGCGGGCACCGCGAGGCTGCGCAGCTCGTCCACGTACTCCGGGCGAAAGAAGAACCGGTCATCCGGGTCATGCCAGGTCGTCTGCTCGCCGATGTAGCCGGCCAGATCGCGCGCGGGGTCGACGGCCGGATTCAGCACCACCGCCGGGCAGCCGCAGCGCTCGGCCACGGCGGTGGCGTAGAAGCCGCCGAGCGAGCTGCCGAGCACGGCCATGCTGCTCCAGGGCCAGGCGGCGATGCCGTCGAGGATCATCTGCATCGCCTCGTGCGGCGAGGGCGGCAGTTGCGGGCACCACCAGTGCACCTCGGGCCGATGGGCTTGCATCCACTGCCCCACCAGCTGCGCCTTGGCGGAGCGCGGCGACGAGCGGAATCCGTGCAGGTACAGCAGATGGGAAATGGGGAAGCCCTGGCCCGCCGGCGCCTTGTTCATCGCCCCGCCAGCTTCTCCAGCAGCTTGGCGTGAATGCCGCCGAAGCCGCCATTGCTCATGCACAGCACATGGTCGCCCGGGCGCGCCGACTTCACCACGGCCGCCACCAGCGCGTCGATGCTGTCGGCCACCTTGGCCTTGTCGCCCAGCGGGGCGAGCGGCTCGCGCGGATCCCAGCCCAGGTTGGCGGCATGGCAGAAGGCGAGGTCCGCTTCTTCGAGCGCCCAGGGCAGCTGGGCCTTCATCGTGCCCAGCTTCATGGTGTTGGAGCGCGGCTCGAACACCGCGAGGATGCGCGCCTCGCCCACCTTGCGGCGCAGTCCGTCGATCGTGGTGCGGATCGCTGTGGGGTGATGCGCGAAGTCGTCGTACACCTTCACGCCACGCGCTTCGCCGCGAAGCTCCATGCGCCGGCGCACGTTCTCGAAGCTGCCCAATGCCTCGGCGGCGGCTTCAGGCGCCACGCCCACGTGCTCGGCCGCGCCGATGGCGGCCAGGGCATTGAGCTGGTTGTGCTCGCCCATCAGGGCCCAGTCGACACGGCCGATCTTCAGGCTGCCGCGCAGCACGTCGAAGGCGTGCGGCTCGCCGCGCGCACGCAGTGCGCCCGGTTCCTCCTTGCGGGCGCCGAAGCGCTGCAGTTCGCTCCAGCAGCCGCGCTCGAGCACGCGCTGCAGCGCCTCGTCACGGGCATTGACCAGGATGCGGCCGCTGGCCGGCATGGTGCGCACCAGGTGATGGAACTGCGTCTCGATCGCGGCCAGGTCGGCAAAGATGTCGGCGTGGTCGTACTCGAGGTTGTTGAGGATCGCGGTGCGCGGCCGGTAATGCACGAACTTGCTGCGCTTGTCGAAGAACGCAGTGTCGTACTCGTCGGCCTCGATCACGAACGGCGCGCGCCCGCTGCCCGCGCA
>CAMLIZ010000281.1 GCA_946480245.1 uncultured Pseudomonadota bacterium | reverse complement strand
GCGATGTTCGACCACGACACGATGATCATCAGCTACGACACGCAGCGCGGCGACCCGCGCGGCACGCGTGCACGCAGCGCCGACCATCGCGCGCAAGGGCTGGGGGACTGCATCGACTGCGGCCTGTGCGTGGAGGTGTGCCCCACCGGCATCGACATCCGCAAGGGCTTGCAATACGAGTGCATCGGCTGCGCGGCCTGCATCGACGTGTGCAACGGCGTGATGGACAAGATGCACTACCCGCGCGGGTTGATCCGCTACGTCACGCAGAACGGCCTGGCGCAGCGCTGGAACCGCGCGCAGATGCTCAAGCGGGCCTTCCGCCCGCGCGTGCTGATCTACGGCGGCATCCTGCTGCTGATCTGCGCCGCGCTCGTCACCAGCCTGGCACTGCGCAAGCCGTTCCGGGTGGACGTGGTGCGCGACCGCAATTCGCTGGCGCGTCAGGTGGAAGACGGCCGCGTCGAGAACGTGTACCGGTTGCAGGTGATGAATGCGACCGAATCGGCGCAGACCTACCGCGTGAAGGTGGAAGGCCTGGAGCACGTCCGCGTGACCAGTGACAACCGCATCACGCTGCTTCCTGCCGAAGGGCGCTGGCTGCCGGTAGCCGTGCAGGTACCCTACGAGACGGTGCAGCACCTGAAGCCCGGCGTGCACAAGATTCGCTTCGAAATCGAACGCCTGGGGCCGGACGGCGAGCACGCCGACGCCGAGGTGGAAGAGAAATCGACCTTCGTGGTCCCCCGTTGAGGAGCCATTCCATGAGTACCCCTGCCCTGCCTACTGTGCCCTGGTGGCGCGTCAAGATGATGTGGCTGGTGATCGGCGGCCCGCTGATCGTCGTGGTCGCCGGCCTGGCCACCGTGGCCATCGCCTACAGCGGCGCCGCCTGATCGGCCATGACGCGCACGCAGCGCATCCTCAGCCTGCTGTGGCCGGCCTTCCTGATTGCCGGCGTGCAGGAGGCGCTGGTGTTCGTGGTGGTGGACCCGCGCACGCTGCACTGGTTCGGCAGCACGCCGATCGAGTGGTCCATGCAGGCGATCTACACCGTCACGTTCCTGATCTTCTGGGGCACCACCAGCCTCGCGTGTGCACTGGTGGAGCTGCTGCGCGAGGGCAGCGTGGCTCAGGCCCCTTCGGCACCGGAGCGCGGCAGCCGCAACTGGGCGCCGTAGCTGTGGTATTGCTCGCGCAGCGCGTCGATGCGCGCCTGCAGCGGGCCCACGTCGCTGATCGCGGCATGGTGGCGCTTCAGCGTTTGTTCGGCCAGGTCGAGCAGGCGGCCGTTGAGCGTTTCTTCCGCCGCTTGCAGGAGGTTCGCCACCGCCGCGGCCGGCTGGCCCTGCAGCGTGAGCGCCACTCCCGCCTCGGCACGCTGGCCGATCTGCGCATGCGCTTCGCGGATCACCTGCTCGACCGCCGGATGCGCGCGCGCCGCGCAGGCCAGCAGCTCGCTGCTCGCGCGTGACACCGCGAAGCGCAGCGCGAGCTGCTGCACCGCGGCGTCGATCTGCGGCATCGGCTGCTGCTCGCGCGCCAGTCGCGCTGCCAGCATCAGCGCATTGCAGGCAGCCTCGAAGTCGAACTGCGCCTCGCGTGCCGCGCCCAGCATCTGTGCCACCAGCGCGGCCGCCTCGGCCTTGTCGCCGATGCTCAGCAGGCGCAATGCGTCCAGCACCTGGCCGAAACGCACGAGCCGCGGGCTCTGCGGCAGCCCGTCGAACACGCGCCGGAGGGTGGCGTGGGTCTGCCCGAGCGCGCGCTTTTGGCCGCGGTCGAACTGCAGCGCGGCCAGCAGCACCAAGCCCTGCAGATCGAAAGCCTTGGCGCGCGGGTCGGCGCCCGCCGCGCGCTCCAGCACCTCCAGGGCTTCGTCGGGCTCGCCGTAGTAGAAGGCCAGCACGCCGAGCTTCTGCAGGCGCGGCAAGTTGTCGGGCGTGAGTTGCGAGGCGCGCCGCATGGCCGCCAGTGCCGCAGTGGTGTCATTGCGCTCGAGCAGCGTGCGGCACATCAGGTCGTAGGCGTCGGAGTGCCCCGGTTGCTCGGCCAGCAGGCTCTCGAGCGTGCGGCGCGGCCCCTGCGGCGGGCGCGCACTGCCCAGCTCGTCGCTCATCGCGATGCCGGCGCGCGCCCAGGGCAGCGCCTTGGTCTCCAGCACCGCCTCCTGCAGGCGCATCGCCCCTTGCGCGTCGCCTTGTCGCAGCAGCAGCTCGGCGCCGATGCGCGCGGCCTGCACCCAGCCCGGCCCGCGGGCCTCGAACAACGCCGAGCACAACTCGGCGGCCTCGGCGTAGGCCTTGTTCTCGATCTTCTCGAGGATCGGCTGCAGCAGTTGCTTGCGCCGCCGGGCTTCGATCAGCTTGGCGCGCAGCGCCTGCTCGGTATAGGGCTTGATCAGGTAGGCATCGAGCGCCGACTCCGCCGCATCGGCGACGCGGGCGTAGGTGGCCTGGCTGGACAGCAGCACTACCACCGTGGACAGCGGCAGGTGCTGCGCGGCCCGAAGCTCGTCGATCAGGTCCTGGCCGTTGATCGGTTCGTCGGCAAAGCTGTCCTCGCAGACGAGGATGTCGTATTGCAGCGCCGCCAGCAGCCGCTTCGCGTCGCTCGGCTTCGCCAGGGGATCGACCCGTCCCACGCCGAAACGCTGCAGCGACTTGGTCAGCTCCGCGCGCGACGCAGCCGTGCCGCCGATCACGCATGCCCGTGCATGCACGATGTCTGGGTCGATCGGCTTTGGCTTCATCGCCGCGCACTATATGCCGGCCAGGGCCGGCCGCCAGGGCGGCGTCAGCAGCTCGGGCTGTTGACGAGCCGCTGCAGGGCTTCCTTGTCGAGGATGCGGATCTGGCGCTGCTTCACCTCCAGCACGCCTTCGTCCTGGAAGCGCGAGAAGGTGCGGCTCACGGTCTCCAGCTTGAGCCCGAGATAGCTGCCGATCTCCTCGCGGGTCATGCGCAGCACCAGCGCCGACGGCGAAAAGCCGCGCGCCTGCAGGCGCTGCGTGAGGTTGAGCAGGAAGGCGGCCAGCCGCTCCTCCGCGCGCATGCTGCCCAGCAGCAGCATCACGCCGTGGTCGCGCACGATCTCGCGGCTCATGATCTTGTGGAACTGGTGC
>CAMLIZ010000280.1 GCA_946480245.1 uncultured Pseudomonadota bacterium | reverse complement strand
TGTTCACCGGGATCGAGAACTTCGAGATCATGGCGATCCCGTTCTTCATCCTGGCGGGCAACTTCCTCACGCACGGCGGCGTGGCGCGCCGCATGATCCGCTTCGCCACCTCGATGATCGGCCACTGGCACGGCGGCCTCGGGCTCGCCGGCGTGCTGGCATGTGCTCTGTTCGCGGCCGTCTCGGGCTCCAGCCCGGCCACCGTGGTGGCGATCGGCTCGGTGATCCTGCCGGCGATGGTGAAGCAGGGCTTTCCTAAGAACTTCGGCGCCGGCGTGATCACCACGTCGGGCGCACTGGGCATCCTGATCCCGCCGTCGATCGCGATGGTCATGTACGCCGTGTCCACCAACACCTCGGTGGGCAAGCTGTTCATTGCCGGCATCGTGCCCGGCATCCTGCTCGCCACGGCGCTCGGTGCCACCACCTGGTACCTGGCGCGCAAGCACAACTACCCGCGCCTGCCCAAGGCCAGCTGGGGCGAACGCGCCACCGCCTTCAAGGACAGCATGTGGGGCCTGTTGCTGATCTTCATCGTGATCGGCGGCATCTACACCGGCGTGTTCACGCCGACCGAAGCGGCCGCGGTGGCCGCGGTGTACGCCTTCGTGATCGCCGTGTTCGTCTACAAGGACATGCCGCTGAAGCGCGTGCCCAAGGTGCTGCTCGACTCCGCCAGCATGAGCGCGATGCTGCTGTACATCATCACCAATGCGGTGCTGTTCAGCTTCCTGATGACCGACCAGGGCGTACCGCAGGCACTGGCCGACTGGCTCATCTCGCAGGGCTTCGGGCAGGTGGCGTTCCTGCTGGTCGTCAACGTGCTGCTCCTGCTGGCCGGCAACGTGATGGAGCCGAGCTCGATCATCCTCATCATGGCGCCCATCCTGTTTCCGGTGGCGATGAAGCTGGGCATCAACCCGATTCACTTCGGCATCCTCATCACGGTGAACATGGAGGTCGGCATGTGCCATCCGCCGGTGGGCCTGAACCTGTACGTGGCCTCGGGCATCTCGAAGATGGGCATCACCGAGCTGACGGTGGCCGTGTGGCCGTGGCTGCTGACGATGCTGGTCTTCCTGGGGGTGGTCACCTACTGGCCCGCGCTGTCGCTGGCCCTGCCTAACCTGCTGATGAAGTAGCGACGATGAAGATCGCGGTGATGGGCGCCGGCGCCGTCGGCTGCTACTACGGCGGCATGCTGGCGCGAGCTGGCCACGAGGTGGTGATGATCGGGCGTGCGCAGCACGTGCAGGCGATGCTGCAGCACGGCCTTCGGCTGGACACCCAGGCCTTCGACGAGCGCGTGCGGGTCCAGGCCAGCACCGAGCCGGCCGCCGCCGCGGGTGCGCAATGGCTGCTGTTCTGCGTCAAGTCCACCGACACCGACAGTGCCGCGCACGCGCTGGCGCCCCACCTGGGCGCCGGCACGCTGGTGTTCAGCCTGCAGAACGGCGTGGACAACGCCGAGCGACTGCGTGCGCTGCTGCCGCAGCCGGTGATCGAGGCGGTGGTCTACGTGGCCACCGAGATGGCCGGCGCCGGCCATGTGAAGCACCACGGGCGCGGCGAGCTCGTGATCGGGCCGTCGGCGCACAGCGCGGCCGCCGCGGCGCTGTGGCAGGCCGCGGGTGTGCCGGTGCAGGTGTCAGACAACGTGGCCGGTGCGCTGTGGGCCAAGCTGATCCTCAACTGCGCCTACAACGCGCTGTCGGCGATCGCGCGCCAGCCCTATGGCCCGCTTTCGCAAGCCGAGGGCGTGCAGGACGTGATGCACGACGTGGTGCGCGAATGCCTGGCGGTGGCGCAGGCCGACGGCGTGCAGGTGCCGGGCGACATGTGGGCCGCGGTGCAGCGGCTGGCGCCCACGATGCCGGCACAGTTCTCCTCTACCGCACAGGATCTGATGCGCGGCAAGCCCACCGAGATCGACCACCTCAACGGCTACGTGCTGCGCCGCGGGCGCGCGCTGGGCGTGCCAACGCCGGTCAACCGCGTGCTGCACACGCTGGTGAAGCTGCTGGAGTCGCGCACGCACTGAGTCGGGCCGTGCACGCCGTTTGCCTGCCGCTGCGGATGGCGCACCGGGCGCCGCAGGAAAGGCAAGCATGCAGGACAGACCCGACGACCTTCTGATCCTTGGTGGCGACGGTTTCATCGGCACGCGGCTGTGCGAGCTGCTGGTGGAGCTGTCGGGCGGCTCGGCCGGCCCGATCACGGTGGCCACGCGCCACCCTGTGCGCGCGCGCCACCTGCTGGTGCTGCCCGCCGTGGACATCGCCGAGGTCGACGTGCTGGACGACGACGCGCTGTGGCGGCTGGTGGCGGGGCGCAGCACGGTGGTCAACCTGATGGGCTCGGCGCGCGCCGACGAGGCCACGCTGGACCGCCTGCACGCACGCCTGCCCTGGCGCCTGGCGCGCGTGTGCGAGTCGCATCGCGTGCAGCGGCTGGTGCACCTGAGTGCGCTCGGTGCCAACCACGACGCGCGTCATCCGGTGCTGCGCTCGCGGGCACTGGGCGAAGAGGCGATCCGCGGCGCCGAGGTGCCGGGCGTGGTGCTGCGCCCGTCGGTGGTGTTCGGCGCGCACGACCATTTCACGACGCTGCTGGCCGAGCCGCACGGCCGGCGCGCGTTGATGCGCCACGCCAGCGAGCACACGCGCGTGCAGCCGGTGTGGGTGGACGACCTGGTGCGCGCGATCATGGTGAGCCTGACGGCAACGCTGCTGCCGGGCAACACCTTCGATTGCGCCGGGCCTGAGGTGTTCAACCTGGGCGAGCTGTGCCGCCAGGTGCAGCAATGGGCCGGCCCGCTGCAGCGCGAGCACGAAGAGCGCGTGGTGCCCGAGCAGGACGAGCCCTTGCTGGAGGCCGACAGCGTGGCTTCCGGCGGCCTGCCGGGGTTGCAGCAGCTGGGCATCCGCCCCACGCCGATGGAGGCGGTGGTGCCGGCCTACCTGCATGCGCAGCATTCGCACCAGTGCGACCTCGACGAGTGGCGGCGTGAGGGCGGCCCGGTGACCGGCGCGCCGTCCGGCGGCCCCGGCTTCGGCTGAAGCCGAGGCCGGCCTGCGCGGTCAGAGGTCGGTGCGCAGCTTCCAGATCTCGGGGAACAGCACCACGTCCAGCATCTTGCGCAGGT
>CAMLIZ010000279.1 GCA_946480245.1 uncultured Pseudomonadota bacterium | reverse complement strand
ATCATCTTCGTGGTGGTGGTGGTGGGCGGCATGGGCTCGCTGGCCGGCGCCTTCCTCGGCTCGCTGCTGATCGGGCTGCTGCAGACCGTGCCGGTGACGGTGGACGCGTCGCTGGGCACGATGATCAATTCGTTCGGCGGTGCGGTGGGCCCCGACACGCCGGGCTGGCCGCTGTTGCGCATCACGATGGCGCAGGCGGCACCGATCCTGCCGTACCTGCTGCTGGTGCTGATGCTGATCTTCCGGCCCAAGGGCCTGCTCGGTACGCGTGAGGACTGAAGCCGATGCAAGCCACTTCGTCGATCCCCACCACCTTGCCGCAGCCGGCCAAGGACACGCGCTACGTGCAGTTCCGGCCCTACAACCTGGGACGCTGGGCGATCTGGACGCTGTATGCGTTGGTGCTGTTCGTGTCGCCGCTGCTGTGGACCAGCAGCCTGGCGCAGACCATGCTCAGCCAGATCGGCATCGCGATCATTGCCTGCCTGGCCTACAACATCCTGCTGGGCCAGGGCGGCATGCTGAGCTTCGGCCACGCGGTTTACAGCGGCCTGGGCGGCTTCGTGGCGATCCACGCGCTCAACGCGATCAGCGCCGGCACGCTGCACCTGCCGGTGAGCCTGCTGCCGCTGGTGGGCGGCCTGGGCGGGTTGGTGTTCGCGGCATTGATGGGCTACGTGACCACCAAGAAGAGCGGCACCACCTTCGCGATGATCACGCTGGGCATCAGCGAGCTGATGTGGTCGATGTCGCTGATGGTGCCGGAGTTCTTCGGCGGCGAAGGCGGCGTGTCGGGCAACCGCGTGGTGGGCAAGGCAGTGCTGGGCATCACCTTCGGACCGCAGATCCAGGTGTACTACCTGATCGCGATCTACTGCTTCGTGTGCACCGCCCTGATGTACGCGCTGACGCGCACCCCTCTGGGGCGCATGCTCAATGCCGTGCGCGACAACCCCGAACGCGTGGAGTTCGTGGGCTACAGCACGCAGCGCGTGCGCTACCTCGCGTTCATGATCTCCGGCTTCTTTGCCGGCATCGCTGGCGGGCTGGCGGCGGTCAACTTCGAGATCGTCACGGCCGAGGTGCTGGGCGCGGCGCGCTCCGGCGCCTACCTGCTGTTCGTGTTCCTGGGCGGCGCCACCTTCTTCTTCGGGCCGATCATCGGTGCGGTGCTGATGGTGATCGCGCTGGTGCTGCTGTCCGAACTCACGAAGGCCTGGCTGCTGTACCTCGGCTTGATCTTCCTGTTCATGGTGATGTATGCCCCAGGGGGCATTGCCAGCCTGATCATGATGAACGTGCGCGTGGCGGCGTTCGGCAAGCTGAAGCGTCTGTGGCCGTCGTACCTGGCGCTGGCGGGCACCGGCTTCGTGCTGTTCACCGGCGCGGCGGCGATGGTGGAGATGCTCTATCACCTGCAGCTCAACGCCGCGCTGGGGCCCGAGCTCACGTTCATGGGCGTGCCGCTGAACGCGCAAGCGGTGGACAGCTGGTTTGGCGCCGGCTTCGTGCTGGCCACCGGGCTGGCGCTGTTCGAGCTGACGCGGCGGCATTTCCGGCGCGAGTGGGACGAGATCCAGCAGGAGATCGAGCACGAGGTCAAGCGGCGGGAGGCGGCATGAGCAGTCCCGCGCTCGAACTGCGCGACTTGCGCAAGAGCTTCGGCAAGACCGAGATCATCCGTGGCGCCAGCCTGCAGGTGCAGCCGGGCGAGCGGGTGGCCATCATCGGCCCCAACGGCGCCGGCAAGAGCACCTTGTTCAACCTGATCAGCGGCCGCTTCGGCCCCAGCAGCGGCGAGGTGCGGTTGCACGGCGAGCGCATCGACGGCCTGAAGCCCTACGAGATCAACCGCCGCGGCCTGTCGCGCAGCTTCCAGGTGAGCAACCTGTTCGTGCGGCTGAGCGTGTTCGAGAACATCCGCTGCGCCGTGCTGTGGGGCCTGGGCTACCGCTACGCCTTCTGGAAGTTCCTGGCCAACCTGCGCGATGCCAACGAGCGCGCCGAGCAGGTGCTGCAGATGATCAAGCTCGACAAGAAGCGCGACGTGCTGGCGATGAACCTCACGTATGCGGAGCAGCGCGCACTGGAGATCGGCATCACGATCGCCGGTGGCGCCAGCGTGGTGCTGCTGGACGAGCCCACCGCCGGCATGAGCAAGAGCGAGACCAAGCGCTTCGTGCAACTGATCCGCGAGGTCACGCAGGGCAAGACGCTGCTCACCGTGGAGCACGACATGGGCGTGGTGTTCGGCCTGGCCGACAAGATCGCAGTGCTGGTGTACGGCGAGGTGATCGCCTTCGACACGCCCGAGGCGGTGCGCGCCAACGAGCGGGTGCAGGAGGCCTACCTCGGCTCGGTGCTGGCGCATGCGCAGGCCGCGGAAGCAGGGCATTGAGATGGGCCTGGGCGCATGCTGAAACTCCAAGACCTGCACGCCTATTACGGCAAGAGCCACGTGCTGCACGGCGTGCACTTCGAAGTGCGGCCGGGCGAGATCGTGAGCCTGCTGGGGCGCAACGGCTCTGGGCGCTCCACCACGGTCAAGACGGTCATGGGCCTGGTGCAGGGCACCGGCTCCATCACCTGGCGCGACCAGGAGGTGCTGGGGCGCAAGGCCTTCCAGATCGCGCAGCTGGGGCTGGGCTACGTGCCGGAGAACCGCGACATCTTCCCCAAACTCACCGTGCAGCAGAACCTGATGCTCGGCGAGAAGCGCGGGCAGAAGAACCCGCGCTGGAAGCTCGACGACATGTATGCGCTGTTCCCGCGGCTGCAGGAGCGGCGCCACACCGAGGCGGGCGTGCTGTCGGGCGGCGAGCAGCAGATGCTCACGCTGTGCCGAACGCTGATGGGCGACCCCGAGCTGATCATGATCGACGAGCCCACCGAGGGGCTGGCGCCGAAGATCGTGGAGCAGGTGGCCGAGTACCTGCGCGAGCTGCGCCGGCGCGGCGTGAGCGTGCTGCTGGTCGAGCAGAAGCTGACGATTGCGCTCGAAGTGTCCGAACGCTGCCTGGTCATGGGCCACGGCCAGATCGTGTTCGAGGGCACGCCCGAGGCGCTCAAGGCAGACGCCGGCGTGCGCCGCGAGTGGCTCGAAGTTTGATGCGCTCTTTGTCGCGCTAGAGACAGCGCGCGCACAGTGCGGTCATAGAATAGAACGATCGTTCTATTTTCCTCCGGGGGCCATCATGGCCCACCGTCCACC
>CAMLIZ010000278.1 GCA_946480245.1 uncultured Pseudomonadota bacterium | reverse complement strand
GGTCGCCGCGCTGCGTGTCGTAGCTGATGATCATCGTGTCGTGGTCGAACATCGCGCTCTGGAAGCGCGCGTACGGGCACATGTACTTGCACACCTGCTCGCGCAGGTAGCCGGCGTTGCCGTAGGTGGCAAAGCCGTAGAACAGCACCCAGAACCACTCCCACGGGCCGAAGCTGAACTGCAGGGCTTCCGAGGCCAGCGTGCGGATGGGCGTGAAGTAGCCCACGAAGGTGAAACCGGTCCACAGGCCGATGGCGATCCACACGGCCTGCTTGCCGGCCTTGCGCCACAGCTTGTTGAAGCCCCAGGGCGCGTTGTCGAGCTTGATGCGCTTGTTGCGGTCGCCCTCGAACAGGCGTTCCACCCACAGGAAGATCTCGGTGTACACCGTCTGCGGGCAGGCATAGCCGCACCACAGCCGGCCCGCCACGGCGGTGAAGAAGAACAGCGAGAACGCGCTCACCACCAGCAGACCCGTCAGGTAGATGAAGTCCTGCGGATACAGCACGAGATCGAAGATGTAGAAGCGACGGGCGCCCAGGTCGAACAGCAGCGCCTGCCTGCCGTGCCAGGGCAGCCAGGCGAGGCCATAGAACAGCACCTGCGTCAGCCACACCAGGGCCCAGCGCCAGGCGGCGAACCAGCCGTGCACTGCACGCGGATGGATCTTCTGCTGCTTGGCGTACAGGGACACCAGCTCGGCAGTGTCGCCACCGTCAGCTGCTGGTACCGGGGTGATCGGGATCACCCGGGCCTTGTTGGCTGTGCCGCTCATCGCTCCTTCTTTCCTTGTGTTGCTTGCTGCGCCGGGTTGCCTACTGCTGCGGCTGGGCAGCAGCCACCGGCGTCATCTTCGGCTGCGACAGGCTCCACACGTACGAGGCCAGCACGTGGATCTGCTCGGGCGTGAGCCGGTCCTTGTGGGCCGGCATCACGTTGGTCTTGCCGTTGGTGACCATGGCGACGATCGCGTCCTCGCCCCAGCCGTGCAACCAGATCTTGTCGGTCAGGTTGGGTGCGCCGATCGCGGTGTTGCCCTTGCCGTCGGCTCCGTGGCAGGCGGCGCATGCCGTGAATTTGGCGCGACCCAGCTGTGCGGCGATCGCGTTGTTGGGGCTGCCCGACAGGCTGAGCACGTAGTTGGCCACGTTGTGCACGTCCTGCTCGTTGCCCACGGCGCCCGCCATCACCGGCATCTGGCCCACACGTCCGTTGGCGATGGTGCCTTCGATGTAGGCCGGCGAGCCGTCGCCGCCCAGCCAGTCGTGATCGGTGAGGTTCGGGAAGCCCTTGCTGCCGCGCGCATCCGAGCCGTGGCAGGCCGCGCAGTTGTTGACGAACAGGCGCTCGCCCACCGCCATGGCCTGCGGGTCGCGCGCCAGCTGATCGGCCGGCTGTTGCGCGAAGCGCGCATACAGCGGCGCGGTGGCGGCGTGGGCCTTGGCCACCTCGGCCTCGTACTGCGCCTTGCTGCTCCACTTGAGCGAGCCTTCCGCGCTACCCAGGCCCGGGTAGAACATCAGGTAGCCCAGCGCGAACAGCACGGTGCCCACGAACAAGCCCATCCACCACATCGGCAGCGGGTTGTTCAGCTCTCGCAGGTCGTTGTCCCACACGTGGCCTGTGGAGTTGTCGCCGGCCATCACCTTGCGGCGCGCCGCGATCACCCGCAGCCCCAGGCAGGCTGCCAGGCCGGCCAGCGTGACCACCGCGATGTACACCGACCAGCCGGTGTTGAAGAAGTCGCTCATGAACGCTCTCCTTCGTCTTGGAACGGCAGTTGCGCGGCTTCGTCGAAGCTTGCGCGATTGCGCGGCACATAGGCCCAGATCGCGATCACCGCGAACAGGCCGAAGCTCAGCAGCGTGACGGCGCTGCGGATGTCATTGATGTCCATGTCGAACTCCGGTCACTTCACGTGCGTGCCGAGCACCTGCAGGTACGCGACCAGCGCGTCCAGCTCGGTCTTGCCCTTCACGGCCTCGGCCGCGCCGGCGATGTCGGCGTCGGTGTAGGGCACGCCCACCATGCGCAGCGCCCTCATGCGCGGTGCCATCCCGGCCTCGTCGACTGCGCTCTTCTCGAGCCACGGATAGGCGGGCATGTTGGATTCCGGCACCAGGTTGCGCGGGTTCTCCAGGTGCAGCCGGTGCCACTCGTCGCTGTACTTGCCGCCCACGCGCTGCAGGTCGGGGCCGGTGCGCTTGCTGCCCCATTGGAACGGGTGGTCGTAGACGAACTCGCCCGCGGTGGAGTAGTGGCCGTAGCGCAGCGTCTCGGCATGCAGCGGGCGGATCATCTGCGAGTGGCAGTTGTAGCAACCCTCACGCTGGTAGACGTCGCGCCCGGCAAGTTGCAGCGCGGTGTAGGGCTTGAGGCCTTCCACCGGCTGGGTGGTGGAGCGCTGGAAGAACAGCGGCACGATCTCCACCAGGCCGCCGACCGCGACGGTGATGAGGATCAGCACGATCATCAGGAAGTTGCTGGTCTCGATGCGTTCGTGACCGCGGGCTTGGGCATGGTCAGCCATTTTTTCTTCTCCTTTACGCGGCCACGGCGGCAACCGGGATCGCGGCGGACACCGGCCGGCCGTTGCGCACCGTCATCACCACGTTCCACGCCATCACCAGCATGCCGCTCAGGTAGAGCAGGCCGCCGGACAGGCGCACGATGTAGAACGGATAGGTCGCCTTCACGCTCTCGACGAAGCTGTACACCAGCGTGCCGTCAGGGTTGAGCGCACGCCACATCAGGCCCTGCATCACGCCTGCGATCCACATGGCGGCGATGTACAGCACGATGCCCAGCGTGGAGATCCAGAAGTGCAGCTCGATCGCCTTCACGCTGTACATCTTGGTCTGACCGAACATGCGCGGGATCAGGTAATACAGCGAGCCCATCGAGATCAGGCCGACCCAGCCGAGCGCGCCTGAGTGCACGTGGCCGATCGTCCAGTCCGTGTAGTGCGACAGGGCGTTCACCGTCTTGATGGACATCATCGGGCCCTCGAAGGTGGACATGCCGTAGAACGACAGGGCCACGATCAGGAACTTGAGGATCGGGTCATCGCGCAGCTTGTGCCAGGCGCCCGACAAGGTCATCACGCCGTTGATCATGCCGCCCCAGCTCGGGGCCAGCAGCACCAGCGAGAAGATCATGCCCACGCTCTGTGCCCAGTCGGGCAGCGCGGTGTAGTGCAGGTGGTGGGGGCCCGCCCACATGTACGTGAAGATCAGCGCCCAGAAGTGCACGATCGACAGGC
>CAMLIZ010000277.1 GCA_946480245.1 uncultured Pseudomonadota bacterium | reverse complement strand
GCGCCCAGCGGCGGCTCGTCGCGGAAGTAGATTTCCGAGTAGCACTCGTCCGACGCGATCACGAAGCCGTGGCGGTCCGACAGCTCGAACAACTGCTTCCACTCCTCCAGCGGCACCACCGCGCCGGCCGGGTTGCCGGGCGAGCACACGTACAGCAGCTGGGCGCGGGCCCAGGTGGCTTCAGTGATCTGCGACCAGTCGGCGGCAAAGTTGCGTGCCGGGTCACTGTTGGCGAAGGCCGGCGTGGCGCCCGCCAGCAGCGCTGCACCCTCGTAGATTTGATAGAACGGGTTCGGGCACACCACCACCGGCCCGCCCCATGCCGCGTCGCGCGTGGGATCGACCACGGTCTGCGCGAGCGCGAACAGCGCCTCGCGCGAGCCGTTGACCGGCAGCACCTGAGTGGCCGGATCCAGCGCCACGCCATAGCGGCGATGCACCCATGCGGTGCATGCCTCGCGCAACGCGGCCTCGCCCGCCGTGGCGGGGTAGGCGGCCAGCCCGTCGAGGGCATCGGTGAGGGCCTGTCGGATGAAGGCAGGCGTGGGGTGCTTGGGCTCGCCGATGCCCAGGCTGATCGGCGTGTGGGCGGCGGAGGGCGTTACATCGCGCAGCAGCGCGCGCAGCCGCTCGAAGGGGTAGGGCTGCAGCCGCGAGAGCAGGGGATTCATGCCCGCGATTATCGTGGCGAGCCTTGTCGGGCGGTGCCGCGTGCCGCGGTGCCGAAGCCGCCCGCACGGGTGCGCGGCGCGGGCGCCTGCCACCCGGGTGGCCATGCCGGGCGCCCCTTCTCGCCCATCGCACTGGGCAGGCCGAGCTGCCGGCCGAGCGAGGCGGCGTCATAGGGCGCATGCACTTTCACGTCATTGTCGAAATAGCAATACACATCGCGCTTGGCACGCTGGGGCGCCGGCCTGTGCGATGCAAGCTGCGCGTCGGCCACCTGGCCGCCTTCGCTCCAGGTGCGGATACGCGCCGCCCAGTGTGCCAGCGCGTCGGGGCTGTAGCCGCTGGCGTAAAGCTCCTTGTCGCCGTGCAGCCGCAGGTACACGAAGTCGGCCGTCAGATCCTCGAGCAGCGGCCATTTGCCGGCGGTGTCCGCCACCACCAACGCGACGCGATAACGCCGCAGCAGCGTGATGAAGGCCTCGTCAGCAAAGCTGTGGTGGCGGATCTCGACCGCGTGACGCAGCGACCGCTTGCGATCGATCTCCAGGCTCGTGCGGCCGGCCACACGCTGGTCATGGCGCTGGGCGATGGCGAGCGCGGCCTGGGTGTCGTGCGGCAACTGCGCGAAGAAGGCCTCGAAGCGCTCCGGTTTGAACGGCAGCATCGGCGGAAACTGCCACAGGATCGGCCCGAGCTTGGCCTTCAGTTCGAACACGCCTGAGGCAAAGAAATTGGCCAGCGGTGTTTCGATCTCCTTCAGCCGGCGCAGGTGCGTGATGTACTTGGGGCCCTTGACGGCAAACACGAAGTCGGCCGGTGTCTGGTCATGCCATTCGGCATAGAACTCGGGCCGCTGCAGCGAATAGAACGAGCCGTTGATCTCGATCGTCGGCACCATGCGCGACGCGTACTCCAATTCGCGGCGCTGGGGCAGATCTTCCGGATAGAACACACCGCGCCATGGCTCGTAGCGCCACCCGGAGATGCCGATACGGATTTGGGCTCGGTTCGCGGCCATCGTGTGTAGGACGAGGCAATCGTGGTGCCGGCGGGCCGCAGGCGGGTACGTGGGATGCTTGTTCCTATGCAGGCCGGCGCTTGCACTTACCTTCGTTTACCGCGTCGCCCTGGGCGCCAGTAGGCTGCCCTCGATGGAGATCTGCCCGATGGCACAGCCTGCCCGCGTTCCACCCGAGCGCAACGACAAGCGCATCCTTGCAGCGACCCTGTGCCTGCTCCTGGCGGCCTGCGGAGGCGGTGGCGACGGCGCCGATGCCGGCACGGCGGCTCCACCCGGCGGCACCTCCGGCACGCCGAGCGCGATGGCCGACTGCGGGCTGGCCGACTTCCAGGCCACGATGCTGCAGCGCGTGAACCAGTGGCGTGCCAGCGGCGCCAACTGTGGCACCGAAGGCAGCTTCGGCCCCGCCGCGCCGCTGAGCTGGAACGATCGCCTCCTGCAGGCCGCCACGGGCCATTCCGAAGACATGATGGCCAACAACTTCTTCTCGCACACGGGCTCGAACGGCAGCACGCTCGCGCAGCGCATCGACGCCACGGGCTACAGCTGGAGTTCGGTGGGTGAGAACATCGCCGCTGGCCAGACCTCGATCAACAGCGTGGTCGACGGCTGGATCGCCAGCCCGGGGCACTGCGCCAACATCATGAATCCGGCGTTCCAGCACGTGGCGGTGGCCTGCGTGCGCGGCGCGGCCGGCAACACCTATTCCACCTACTGGACGATGGACCTGGGCAGGCCGCGATAGCTACAGCCGGCCCACGCAGCCGGGCGCGCCGCAGCGACAGGCGAGGCGGCCTTCGTGGTGCGTCTCGCCGTAGTTCACGGTGATCTCCTCGCCCACCTCGATGGCCCGCAGCGCATAGAACTCAATGCGCCCGCTGCGGATCGACAGGCGTGCGTTGCGCTGGCACGAGTGGTTCGTGAAGCGCATCGGGTCGGCGGACTTCGACGCGTCGATCGCACGCCGCTGGGACACCTCGACGATCATGATGCGCTGCTGGCCTTCGGCACGGCGCCGAGCCTCGGCGATCGTGATCGCCTCGCCGCGGATCTCGCCGATCTTCACGCGCGGCGGCACGGGCTGGTCGCAGAACACGCCGAAGCCGTCGATCGGGCTGCGTGCCACGCGCACCGCGTACTTCTGGTAGGGCGGGTGGCCGGCCAGCAAGCCCATCGCGCTACAGCATTCCCGTTTGCGCGGCCTGCGACGGCAGGTCCACGCGCGGCTGCGGCTTCCAGCCCTTTTTGCGATGCTCCGCCACGACATTGGTGTAGATGCCGCCGCGCACGTACCACTTGGCCGTGATGCGGATGAAGCGCGGCCGCGTGGCCTGCACGATGTCGTCCAGGATGGTGTTGGTCACCTTCTCGTGGAACGCGCCCTCGTTGCGGTAGCTCCAGAAATACATCTTCAGGCTCTTGAGCTCCACGCACAGCTCGTCGCAGATCATGTCGATGGTGAAGTGCGCGAAGTCGGGCTGGCCGGTGAGCGGGCAGTGGCAGGTGAACTCGGGCACCTGGAACTGGATCACGTAGTCGCGTTCGGGCGCCGGATTGGGGAACACATGCAGTTCCTTGCTCGGCGCCGACGGCGGCGCAGCGGGCTTTTCGCGCTGCTTTGCGGGGGCTTTGGGCATAGGGGCGGATGGTATCATCCGCGCCGCTTCCGGCGCTTCTTCGTGGCCGGTTTTCCCTGCGAAATCAACGAGTTAGCGGCTACGTACCGCCCCGCTCCAAGCCCGCCTCCCGCCCATGCGTCTGAACTCGATCAAGCTCTCGGGCTTCAAGTCGTTTGCCGAACCCAC
>CAMLIZ010000276.1 GCA_946480245.1 uncultured Pseudomonadota bacterium | reverse complement strand
GCCAAGGAGCGCATCTTCAGCCACCGCGACAGCTTCGGCCAATGGCAGCCCAAGGAGCAGCGCCCCGAGCTGTGGACGCTGTTCAACACGCGCCACAAGCCCGGCGAGCACTTCCGCTGCTTTCCGATCAGCAACTGGACCGAGCTGGACGTGTGGCTCTACATCGCGCGAGAGAACATCCCGCTGCCCAGCCTGTACTACCAGCATCAACGGCAGGTGATCCGCCGCAAGGGCCTGCTGGTGCCGCTGACCGAGGTGACACCGCCCGAAGCGGGCGAGACCGTTGAGACCGCGCAGGTGCGCTTCCGCACCGTGGGCGACATGACCTGCACCTGCCCGGTGGAGAGCAGCGCGGCCAGCGCGGCCGAGATCGTGGCCGAGACGTTGACCGTGACGATCAGCGAGCGCGGTGCCACGCGCATGGACGACCGCACCTCGGACGCGTCGATGGAGCGGCGCAAGAAGGAAGGGTATTTCTGATGTCTGCCGTACTGAAAGAATCCGCGATCGTGGCTGCACCCATCCCTACGGATCACCGCGCGCTGCGCTTCCTCACGGCGGGTAGCGTGGACGACGGCAAGAGCACGCTGATCGGCCGCCTGCTGTACGACAGCCGCGCCATCCTGGCCGACCAGCTGGACACGCTGGAGAAGAAGGCTGCGGGCGAGGCGATCGACCTGTCGCTGCTCACCGACGGCCTGGAGGCCGAACGCGAGCAGGGCATCACGATCGACGTGGCCTACCGCTACTTCGCCACGCGCACGCGCAAGTTCATCATCGCCGACGCGCCGGGCCACGAGCAGTACACGCGCAACATGGTCACCGCTGCGGCGGGCAGTGACGCGGCCGTGGTGCTGGTGGACATCACCAAGATCGATTGGCAGGCGGCTCAGGTGCAACTGCTGCCGCAGACGCGCCGCCACGCACTGCTGGCGCATTTGCTGCGCGTGCCGAGCATCGTGTTCGCGGTGAACAAGATCGACGCGCTGGCCCAGCCGCAGCAGGCGTTCGAAGCGGTGCAGCGCGCGCTGCAGGCCTTCGCGCAGGCCGCCGGCATCGCGGTGGCCGGCATCATCCCGGTCTCGGCACTGCGCGGCGACAACGTCACGCTGCCGCTGGACGCCCCCTGGTACCGCGGTCCTTCGCTGCTGCAACTGCTGGAAGCCCTGCCCACCACACAGGAGCGCACCGAAGGCTCGCTGCTGCTGCCCGTGCAGTACGTGGCACGCGAAGGCGAAGGCACCGGCAACCAGCCGCGCACACTGTGGGGCCGCATCGCCCACGGACAGGTGCAGGCCGGCGACAAGGTGCAGTTGTTCCCCAGCGGTGAGCACGCCGTGGTGGCCGAGGTGCGTCGTGCCGGTGAAGTGGTGAACGAGGCCCAGGCGGGGCAGTCGGCCGGCATCGTGCTGGACCGCCAGCTCGACGTGTCGCGCGGCGACTGGATCGGCACGCCCGGCACCTTGAAGGCGACGCAGCGCTTCGCCGCCACGCTGGCCTGGCTGGACACCGAGCCCGCCATCGTCGGCCGCAAGTACTGGGTGCGGCACGGCAACCGCTGGGTGCAGGCCCGCATCGGCAGCATCGACCACCGGCTGGACATCCACTCGCTGCAGCCCACCGACGCGCACGAGCTCACGGTCAACGAAATCGGCCTGGTCACGCTGGAGACGCAGGCGCCGCTGCCGGTGGAACCCTACCTGCACAACCGCGTGGGAGGTGCGCTGATCGTGGTGGATCCCACTACCAACCGCACCAGCGGTGCACTGTTGGTGAAGGAAGCGCTGCAGTGACGGGCACCGTGGTCTTCGTCGGTGCCGGCCCGGGCGCCGCCGACCTGATCACGCTGCGCGGCGCGCGTTGGCTGGCGCGCGCCGACGTGGTGCTGTACGACGCGCTCACCGACCCCGCGCTGCGCGAGTACGCACCCCAGGCGCAGTGGATCCACGTGGGCAAGCGCGGCTTTTGCGACAGCACCGCGCAAACCCAGATCAACGCACTGTTGGTTCGACATGCACGCGAGCGCGACATCGTGGTGCGCTTGAAAGGCGGCGATCCGAGCGTGTTCGGCCGCCTCGAGGAAGAGCTGCAGGCGCTGGGCGAGGCCGGCATCGCCTGCGAGGTGGTGCCCGGTGTCACGGCCGCCATCGCCGCGGCGGCCGCTACGCAACGTCCGCTGACGCGCCGGGGTAGCGGCCGCAGCGTGAGCCTCACCACGGCGATGACTCAAACCGGCACGCTGCAGGCCAGCCGCAGTGCCGACACCGAGGTGTTCTACATGGCCGGCAAGCAGTTGCCCGCGCTGTCGCGCCGCCTGCTGCAGGCCGGCTGGGCAGCGGACACGCCGGTGTGCGTGGTGTCGCGTGCGGGCTGGCCCGATCAACTCGCCAGCGACCACACCGTGGCCACGCTGGGCCGCGCCAGCCTGCTGCATGCGGGCCGCCCCGCGGTGGTGACCGTGGGCGCCGGCGCAGCCGCCTTGAGCGGCGTCAACAAGCCCTTGGATGCCGAAGTGACGCTGCCGGCCCGTCAGACGTCGAAGCCCTAAAATCGTGCGCTGCGCCGGCTCTGCTGCGGCGCGGCCCCAGACAACTCATCCTTCCCCACGAGACCCCGTCATGACCCACGTCGTCACCGAAGCGTGCATCCGTTGCAAATACACCGACTGCGTCGACGTGTGCCCGGTGGACTGCTTCCGCGAGGGACCCAACTTCCTCGCGATCGACCCCGACGAATGCATCGACTGCGCCGTCTGCATCCCCGAGTGCCCGGTCAACGCGATCCTGCCCGAGGAGGACGTGCCCGGGGACCAGCAGAAGTTCATCGCGATCAACGCCGAACTCGCGAAGAAGTGGCCGAGCATCACCAAGCGCAAGGCTGCGCTGCCCGACGCCGACGAGTGGAAGGACCGCACCGACAAGCTCGACCAGCTGATCCGCTGAGCGCCGGCGATGAGCACCGTGGCGCCTGTTGAGCCGATCGAAACCGATGCGGTCATCGTGGGCGCCGGCCCGGTGGGGCTGTTCCAGGTGTTCGAGCTGGGCCTGCTCGAGATCAAGGCTCACATCATCGATTCGCTCGCCTACCCCGGCGGGCAGTGCATCGAGCTCTACCCCGACAAGCCGATCTACGACATTCCGGCGGTGCCGGTGTGCACCGGCCGCGAGCTCACCGACAACCTGCTCAAGCAGATCGAGCCGTTCGGCGCCACCTTTCACCTCGGGCAGGAAGTCACCGAGCTGCGCAAGCGCGACGACGGCCGCTTCGACCTGGCCACGTCCAAGGGCACGCGCTTCGTCACCAGGACAGTCTTCATTGCTGCCGGCGTAGGCGCGTTCCAGCCGCGATTGATCAAGATCGACGGCATCGAGAAGTACCACGAGCGCCAGGTGTTCTACCGCGTGCGCAACCTTGCGCAGTTCGCAGGCAAGAACCTGGTCATTGCCGGCGGCGGCGATTCGGCGCTCGACTGGGCGCTGAACTTCGTGCAGGAGGGCCCGAACAAGGCCGAGAGCGTGATCCTGATCCACCGCCGCGACGGCTTCCGCGCCGCGCC
>CAMLIZ010000275.1 GCA_946480245.1 uncultured Pseudomonadota bacterium | reverse complement strand
GGGCAACAACACCCCCATGTTCTTCATCAAGGACCCGATCAAGTTCCCCGACTTCGTGCACACCCAAAAGCGCGACCCGCAGACGAACCTGAAGTCCGCCACGATGATGTGGGACTTCTGGAGCCGCGCGCCGGAGAGCCTGCACCAGGTGACCATGCTGTTCTCCGACCGCGGCACGCCCGACGGCTACCGCCACATGGACGGCTTCGGCAGCCACACCTACAGCCTGGTCAACGCGCAGGGTGAACGCGTGTGGGTGAAGTGGCACTTCAAGACGCAGCAGGGCATCAGGAACCTCTCGGCCGCCGAGGCGCAGCGCCTGGCCGGCAGCGACCCCGACTACGCGCAGCGCGACCTTTTCAACGCGATCGCCCAACGCGACTTCCCGCGCTGGAACGTCTACATCCAGGTGATGACCGAGGCCGAGCGCGCAGCCTGGGAGCAGCGCACCGGCTGGGACGCGTTCGACCTCACCAAGGTGTGGCCGCATGCGGACTTCCCGCGCCGCGCGGTGGGCGTGCTGGAGCTGAACCGCAACCCCGACAACTACCACGCCGAGGTCGAGCAGGCCGCGTTCTCGCCGGCCAACGTGGTGCCCGGCCTGGGCTACAGCCCCGACAAGATGCTGCAGGGGCGCTTGTTCGCCTACCACGACGCGCAGCTGTACCGCGTGGGCACCAACCACCAGCAGCTGCCGGTGAACCGGCCACGCTGTCCCTTCCACCACCAGCAGCGTGATGGCGCGATGGCAGCCGAGACATTCGCCGGCCAGCCCAACTACGCCGCGGTGGAGCCGCCGCAGCCCACCCCCGGCGGTCTTGGCCACGGTGACGCCGGCTGGCCGCTTCAAGGCAGCGCCGGCCGCCACGATGGCCGCAGCGGCGACGACCCGTATACGCAGGCAGGCAACCTGTACCGCCTGCTGACGGCGCCGCAGAAGCTCAACCTCGCGCAGAACATCGCGACGGCGATGCAGGCTGTGCCACCTGAGATCCTGCAGCGCCAGCTGGGGCACTTCGACCGCGCGGATATCGCCTACGGCAACGCCGTGCGCGACGCGCTGGCCGGGCTGGGCGTGAGCAGCCCCGTCTGACACAGGGCCGCCGGGCTTCGGCATTCGTGCCGCCCGGCGCTTGCCGCTACAGTGAGCCCATCCACCTTTTACAGGGGCAACGCATGGACAAGACACCGATCAACATCGGCATCTCCGCCGACGACCGCGCGGCCATCGCGCAAGGCCTGAGCAAGCTGCTCGCCGACACCTACACGCTGTACCTCACGACCCACAACTTCCATTGGAACGTGACCGGGCCGATGTTCAACACGCTGCACGCGATGTTCATGGCGCAGTACACGGAGCTGTGGAACGCGGTGGACCCGATCGCCGAGCGCATCCGCTCGCTCGGCCATCCGGCCCCCGGCTCGTACCAGCAGTTCGGCAGCCTCAGCTCGCTGCGGGACGCGCCGGCCACGCCGCCCAAGGCGATGGAGATGGTGCGCATCCTGGTCGAGGGCCACGAGGCCGTGGCGCGCACCGCGCGCGGCGTGTTCCCGCTGGCCGACAAGGCGAGCGACGAGCCCACCGCCGACCTGCTCACGCAGCGCCTCACCGTGCACGAGCAGACCGCCTGGATGTTGCGCAGCCTGCTCGAGGAATGACGGCGCCATGAAGGTCGCCATCCTCACCTTCGACGGCTTCAACGAGCTCGACTCCTTCATCGCGCTGGGTTTGATCAACCGGCTGCGCCCGCAGGGCTGGAGCGCGGAGATCACCAGCCCCGCGCAGCAGGTGACGTCGATGAACGGCGTCACGGTCACGGCGCAGCAGCCGCTGGAGTTCGCCAACGACGCCGATGCCGTGATCTTCGGCAGCGGCATCTACACGCGGGCTATCGCCGAGAACAGCGCCATGCTCGACCGGCTGCAACTCGACCCGCTGCGCCAGCACATCGGCGGCCAGTGCTCGGGCACGCTGCTGATGGCGCGCCTCGGGCTGCTGGGCACGATGCCGGCGTGCACCGACAGCACCACCAAGCCCTGGGTGGTGGAAGCCGGCGTGTTGGTGCTCGAAGAGCCCTTCCATGCGCGCGGCCCGATCGCCACGGCCGGCGGCTGCATGGCGTCGGTGTACCTCGCCGCGTGGGTGATGGCCGCGCGCGCCGGCGTGGAGGCCGCCGAGCAAGCGCTGCGCTACGTGGCGCCGGTGGGCCGCAAGGAGGTCTATGTGGCCAGCGTGATGGACATCATCACGCCGTTCCTGCCACCCGCCTGAGCCGCTCGGCTACGCTGCTGCGGCCACTTTGGTGCGCCCCGCGTGGTGCGGGACTTGCTAAGTGGGATCCAAACGACACCGCAGGAGATCCCCGATGAGCATGAAGAAGACCGCAGCGGCCGCTGCGCTGCTGACGGCTGCCGCTGTGCTGCCCGCGATGGCCGCCGACTGGAGCGACACCTCGCTGGGCTGGCGCTACGGCACGCGCTTCGCCGAGCCGTACGGCGCCACCGACATCCACAAGAACATCCTGTCGATCACGCACGCCGACGGCTACAAGTACGGCACCAACTTCGTCAACGTCGACATGCTGCTGTCGGACTCCAAGGATCCGGGCAGCGGCACCACCGCGGGCGCGCAGGAGGTGTACGTCGTCTACCGAAACACGCTGGACTTCGGGAAGCTGACGGGCAAGGATTTCAAGAGCGGGTTCATCCGCGGCTACGGCGCCACGCTGGGCTTCGACTTCAACTCGAAGAACGACGCCTACAGCTCCAGGAAACGCATGGTCGTGGCCGGCCCCACGCTGATGCTGGACGTGCCGGGCTTCCTGAACCTGAGCCTGCTCGCGCTGTGGGAGAGCAACGCACCCAACGGCGTCAATTCACGCTACAGCTACAAGACGCACGGCGCGGCCGAGGCCGACTGGAGCATTGCGTTGCCGGTGTCGCTGCCGCTGGCCTTCGAGGGCTACGCGCTGTACATCGGCTCCAAGGGCACCAATGAATTCGGCGGCCCCACCGCGCCCGAGACGCACGTCGACATGAAACTGATGGCCGACGTGGGCGCGATGGCCGGTGCCGGCAAGGGCACCTTCAAGGCCGGCCTGGGCTACGAGTACTGGCGCAACAAGTTCGGCAACCCCACCACCGACGTGATCGGCCCGGGCGCCGGCCCCGGCGCCACGGCCCGCACGCCGATGGTGAGGCTCGAGTACCACTTCTGACGTCGGCCCGCGGGGGCAGGCGCAGCCCGATAATCCCGGGCTTCGCAGTCCCGCCCCCGCCATGTCCGCCGACATCCCCACCCAGGTGCGCCGCCGCCGCACCTTCGCGATCATTTCCCACCCCGACGCGGGCAAGACCACGCTGACCGAGAAGCTGCTGCTGTTCTCGGGCGCGATCCAGATCGCCGGCTCGGTGAAGGCGCGCAAGGCCAGCCGCCACGCCACGAGCGACTGGATGGAGATCGAGAAGCAGCGCGGCATCTCGGTGGCGAGTTCGGTCATGCAGATGGAGTTCCGCGACTGCGTGATCAACCTGCTCGACACGCCCGGCCACCAGGACTT
>CAMLIZ010000274.1 GCA_946480245.1 uncultured Pseudomonadota bacterium | reverse complement strand
GGCCCGGCCGGCGCAGGCGCATGTGCTGGGGCCGCCACTCCCTGCAGCCGGATCTCCACCGGGCCCCACTCGCCCCGGCCGGGCGGGGCGCCGCCGGCTTCGGTGCCGAACCAGACGACCAGCAGCACGTGCACCAGCAGCGCCAGCAGCAGGCACTGGCGCAGCGATGGCGGCGATGACACGGTGGC
The DNA here is from genome assembly GCA_946480245.1 of uncultured Pseudomonadota bacterium. Next base: position 3,382 of record CAMLIZ010000274.1, on the reverse strand, counting down.
CCAGCGGGCAGGCACCAGGGCCGAAGGCGAACTCACGTCGGGAGAGGCAATGCAGCGGTGACCGGGGCCAAGCATCGCAGATTCGGCGCGCCGCCCTGCCCCGGGCTTGCCGCAGCGCCCCGTGCAGGCTTCCGCAGCCGCCACTCAGCCGAGCTGGCGCACCCGGCCGATCGCCAGCCCCGCCGCCGCCGTGCGCGTTTCCACGCCCAGCTTCTCGAACACATGCTCCAGGTGCTTGTTCACCGTGCGCGGGCTCATGCCGAGGATGTCGGCGATGTCGCGGTTGGTCTTGCCCTTGACCACCCAGTACAGCACCTCGCTTTCGCGCAGCGTGAGGCGAAGCGCGGCGCCGATCGCCTGCACGGTGGCGGCGTCGGAGGCTTCGCGCATCACCACCAGCCATTCGTTGTCGCCCGTGTCCTCGTGCACCCTGAAGGTGAGGCGGCGCGGGCCTTGCGCCACCGCATGGCTCCGCACCGGCCGCCCGTCGCCGAGTGCCGCCGCCTGCTCGCTGGCCCAGGCGGCAATGGCCTCGGGCAATGGCTGCGCCGGCTGCAGTCCCAGGTAGTCCGCGAGCAGCTTGCGCGCCAGCGGCGTCTGCCACATCACGCGGCCGGCGGGCACGCGCACCGTCATCGCCGCATGGCCAAAGGCGTCCAGCGCGTTGCGCGCCTGCGCGCCATGCCGCGCCTGGCGCATGTGCACCGCCATGCGCGCCAGCACCTCGGCGGTGCGGATCGGCTTGTTCACGTAGTCCACGCCACCGGCTTCGAATGCACGCACCACGTGCTCGGTCTCGGTGAGGCCGGTCATGAAGACGATGGGTATCGCGGCGGTCTCGGGCGAGGCCTTGAGCCGGCGCGCCACCTCGAAGCCGTCCATGCCCGGCATCACCGCATCGAGCAGCACGATGTCGGGCTGCGCCTGCGCGGCGCGCTGCAATGCGCCCTCGCCGTGCGTGGCCACCAGCACCGTGTAGCCGGATTCGTCGAGCGCGTCGTGCAGCACGGCCAGGTTGTCCGGCACGTCGTCGACGATCAGCACGAGCTCGGCGCCGCTGCGGTCGTTCATGCCTGGGCCTCGTCCATCAGCGCCCCGATCGCCTCGAACTGGAACTCGCGTGCCAGCATGCGCGCACGGGCCACGAAGTCGGCGCACGCGGGCTCGTCCGCCTCGATGCGGTCCAGCGCCTGCTGCACGCCGCGCAAGTAGCCGAGCTGCAACGCGCGCTGCAGCGCCTCGCGCTCGGGCGCGGGCGGCACATGCAGCGGCAGCTTGGCCGGCGCAGCGCGCTGCGCCGCCTCGTGCCATTGCAGGCCCAGGCGCAAGCCCAGCCAGTCGAGCAGCTCGGTCAGGCGCACCGGCTTCACGATGAAGTCCTGCGCGGCGATGCCGGCGTCGTTGTCCAGCCCCTTGTCGAAGGCGTTGGCCGACACCACCGCGACCGGCGCATCGCTCAAGCCTTGGGCGCGCAGCTGGCGGATCGTCTCCCAGCCGTCGATGCCGGGCATCGCCAGATCCATCAGGATCGCGTCGGGCCGCAGGCCGGCGCGCAGCTGCGCCAGTGCCTCTTCGCCGCTGGCGGCCTGCGCCACCTCGAAACCGAGCGGCGCCAGGCGGTTGACGAGCAGGCCGCGGTCCACCTCCTCGTTGTCCACCGTGAGCACTCGCCGGCGCACACCGGCATAGCCGGTGCGCATTGCCCGCGCCGGCGCCGGCGCCACCGGCTCACCCACCTCGGGCAGGAACAGGCGAATGCTGAACACGCTGCCGGCGCCCGGTGTGCTGCGCACGCTCATCTCGCCGCCCATCAAATCGGTGAGCATGCGGGCGATCGTCAGGCCCAGGCCGGTGCCGCCGCTGCTGGCTTCGGCATTGCCGCGCGCGAAGGGCTCGAACACGTGGGCCAGTTCGTCGGCGCTCATGCCGGGCCCGGTGTCCTCGATCTCGAAGCGCGCCATCTCGCGCGCGTAGCTCAGGCGAAACTCCACCTGGCCTTCGCGCGTGAACTTCACCGCGTTGCCGAGCACGTTGATCAGGATCTGGCGCAGGCGCTTCTCGTCGGCCCGCACGGCGTCGGGAATGGCGCCCTGCACGCGGTGCACGAAGCGGATGCCCTTGCTCAGCGCCTGCAGCTCGAACATGCCGGCGATCTGCGCCATGCCGTCACGAAAGCGCATCGGCTGCACCTCCAGCCGCAGCTTGCCGCTCTCGATGCGCGCGATGTCCAGGGTGCCTTCGATCAGCGACAGCAGGTGGTCGCCGCCGCGCCGGATCACCTGCACCGCATGGCGCCGGTGCGGCGGCACCGCCTCGTCCTCGTCGAGCAGCTGCGCATAGCCGAGGATGCTGTTGAGCGGCGTGCGCAGCTCGTGGCTGATGGTGGAGATGTAGCGCGTCTTCGCCTGGTTGGCGGCGTCGGCCTGGCGCTTGGCCTGCTGCAGCTGCGCGTCGGTGCGCCGGTGCGAGTCGATCTCCTGCATTAGCAGGTGCGTCTGGCGGTTCGATTCCTCCTGCGCCACCTGCCGGCTCTTGTGCGTGAGCACCAGCCACCAGGCCAGCACGCCGGCCACCAGCAGCACGCCGGCATACACCTTGACGAAGCTCCAGCGCAGCATCTGCGCCACCGCGCTGGCGTGGGTGCCCAGCAAGCGCAGCTCATGCTGATAGGCCAGCCAGAACAGCAGCGCGCACACCGGGGCGATCAGGCACATCAGCAGCAGGTAGTGGCCCAGGCCGTGCGCGAGATACGGCCGCACGAAGCGCGGCAGCAGCGCGGCCAGCACCGCGTTCCATTGCGCGGCCAGGCGCGCGTGCGGCTTGCACAGGTCGTCACAGCGCGCGTCGAGCGAGCAGCACAGCGAGCAGATGGGCCCCTGGTAGGCGGGGCAGTGCGCGGTGTCGTCGCTTTCGTAGTCGCGCTCGCAGATCACGCAGCGGTGCAGCAGGCGGCCACGGCCCGGTTGCAACAGCAGCGGCTGGCGCGCGAGGTAGTAGCGCCCCTGGGTCAGCCACGCGATCAGCGGCGCGGCGACGAACGCAGCCACCAGCGCGATCAGCGCTGAGAACGCCTGCGCGGTGGCGCCGAACGCGCCCAGGTACGCGCACACGGACAGCGCCGACGCGATGCCCATCGCCCCCACGCCCACCGGGTTCACGTCGTACAGGTGCGCGCGCTTGAACTCGATGCCCGGCGGCGACAGGCCCAGCGGCTTGTTGACCACCAGGTCGGCCACCACGGTCATCATCCAGGCGATCGCGATGTTGGCGTACAGGCCGAGCACGCGGCCCAGCGCCTGGAACACGTCGAGCTCCATCAGCATCAGCGCGATCAGCGTGTTGAACACCACCCACACCACGCGCCCCGGGTGGCTGTGCGTGA
>CAMLIZ010000273.1 GCA_946480245.1 uncultured Pseudomonadota bacterium | reverse complement strand
ACGCAAACCCGCGCCAATCGTCGCTGCAGGGTTCGGACTCTTAATCCGTTGGTCGAGTGTTCGAGTCACTCAGGGCCCACCAAACAAACAACGGTCTGGTCGCGCAAGCGCCCAGACCGTTTGCTTTGGACCGCACCGTTCAGTGCTTGGCCGCGTTGCCGCTGCTCGAGCCCGGCCCGCTGGCCGCCACCGCGTGGGCTTTCTGCTCGACCACGTGCGCCGCGTGTTCCACGCCGCTGGCCACTTTGGCTGCCACCGGACCCACGGCCTCGCCGGTCTTGTGCGCGCCCTTCTCGATGGCCTCGCCGGTCTTCTGTGCGCCTTTTTTCACCGCCTCGCCAGTGCGGGTGATGGCAGTGGAGGCCGCATGCTCCACCTTGTCGACGACGGCCTCGGCCGTGGCGACCACGGTGTGCCCGGATGCAGCGTGAGCCGTGCCACACAGGGCGAGCGCGGCCGCGATGATGAGGGGGATTCGCATCACGTTCTCTCCTTTGTTGGGGCTGGCACTTCAACGCCCGGAGGCTCGCTCGCGAGGACAAGCAAACGGAATGCCGATCCTCGATTCTCGGGCTTTCCCGCTCCCACACAATTTGTCCATGAAGAAGCTCCTGTTCTCGGGCGTGCTCGCACTGCTCGCCGCCTGCACTGCATACGCACCGCGCCAACTGCACCCGGGCGACACCGCCGATGCTGCCATCCATGAACTCGGTGCGCCTACCGGCCGCCATGTGCTGCCGGACGGCGGCAGTCGGCTGGAGTTTGCGCGCGGGCCCCAAGGAAAGCACACCTACATGGTCGACCTGGATTCACAGGGCAATGTGACCGGCTGGGAACAGGTGCTCACCGACGCGAACTTCGCGCGCGTGCGACCGGGTCAAACCGCCGACCAGGTGCTCACGCTGCTGGGCCGTCCTTCCGAGTGGCGAACCGGCTGGCGTGACGGCGAGCTGTGGTCCTACCGCTACGAGACCGTGTTCTGCCAGTGGTTCCAACTGTCGCTGGACGCGCAGGGCCGGGTGGATAGCGCCGGCTATGCGCCCGATCCGCAGTGCGACGTCAACATTCGCGAAAGCAACGACCGATGAGCGCGATCACTCTCTACGGCATCGCCAACTGCGACACCGTGAAGCGGGCGCGCGCCTGGCTGGCGGAGCAGGGCGCGCAGGTGCGCTTCCACGACTTCAAGAACGCAGGCGTGCCGATCGAGCGCCTCGACGCCTGGCTCCAGTCGTCCGGCTGGGAGCGGCTGCTGAACCGCCAGGGCACCACGTGGCGCAAGCTGGACGACGTCGCGAAGAGCGCGGCCAGCGATGCGCAGGGCGCACGTGCGCTGATGCAACGGCAGCCCAGCGTGATCAAACGCCCGGTCGTCGAGTGGGCCGATGGCACCGTCACCGTCGGCTTCGATCCGCAAGACTGGGCACAGCGCCTCAGATGACGTTGCGTTCGGCGAAGGGCTGCGCGCACAGCACGCGCTCGAAGCTGAACGGGCTCAAGTCCAGCGTCTGGTAGCCGCCTTCCAGGATCCATTCGGCCACGCCGCGGCCGGCGGCGGGCGCGTGCTGCAACCCGTGGCCGGAGAAGCCGTTGGCGAACAGCAGGTTCTCCACCGCCGGGTGCGGGCCGATGATCGCGTTGTGATCCAGCGGATGTACCTCGTAGTAGCCGGCCCACGCGCTTTGCACGCGCAAGGCCTCGAAGGCAGGCACGCGCGCGGCCAGCGCTGGCCACACCCGCTCGTCGAACAGCGCCAGGTCCGCATCGAGCGGCAGGTCGTCAGGGTCGTCGTCATCGTGCCCCGGTGACCAGCCGGCCAGGAAGCCGCTGCCTTCGCTGCGGAACCAGACGCCGCTGGTGTCGATCACCAAGGGCGTGCGCGGCAGCGGGGTGGGGCAGCTGAGGTGGAACACCGTGCGACGGCGCGCGAACACGGGCAGTTCGATGCCGGCCAGCTGCGCCACGCCGCGTGCCCACGGGCCGGCCGCGTTGACGAACACGTCGGCCTCGATCTGCTCGCCGTCAGCGAGGCGGGCGCCCGTGATGCGGCCGCCCCGATCCTCCAGCGCCGCGACCTCGCCCCGCACGAACACCGCGCCCAGCGTCTGGGCCTCGCGCTTCAGTGCCTGCAGGAACGCATAGCCGTCGAACCAGCCCTCGCCGTGCAGGCCGAGGCTGGCCAGCGCGACGCCCGTGGTGTCGATCCAGGGCATGCGCGCGGCCAGTTCGTCGGGCTGCAGCAGCGCCACCTGCGCACCGGCGGCGCGCTGCAGCGCGTGGTTCCGATGCAGCACGGCGGCGCCGGCGTCAGTGGCCAGGTAGAGGTAGCCGGACTCGACGAAGCCCACGTCGAACGCGCGCACCCATTGCAGCCCGAACTGCGACATCTGCACATTGATGGGGTTCGAGAACTGCTGGCGGATCGAGCTGGCCGACAGTGCCGACGACGCGCGCGCATAGCTGGGGTCGCGCTCGACCAGCTGCACCTGCACGTCGCAGCCGCCGAGGCGCATCAGGAACAGCGCCACCGACGCGCCCACCGCGCCGCCGCCGATGATGCACACCCGCATCGCGCTGCTATTCGGCGTGTGCCAGCAGTTGCCGCAGCACGTACGGCAGGATGCCACCGTGCTTGTAGTAGTCGATCTCGATCGGCGTGTCGATGCGCAGCTTCAGCGGCACCTCGGTGCTGCTGCCATCGCTCCGGTGCACCACCAGCCGTGCGTCGCCTTGCGGTTGCAGCTCGCCGTCGATCAGGATGTCGATCGTCTCGTCGCCCTTCAAGCCCAGCGCGCTCCAGCTGTCGGCGCTGCGGAACTGCAGCGGCAGCACGCCCATGCCCACCAGGTTGGAGCGATGGATGCGTTCGAAGCTCTTGGCCACCACCGCCTTGATGCCCAGCAGCTGCGTGCCCTTGGCGGCCCAGTCGCGCGAAGAACCTGTACCGTATTCCTCGCCGGCGAAGATCACCGTCGGCACGCCGGCCTTCACATAGGCCATGGCTGCGTCGTAGATGAACACCTTGTCGCCCGGCTTCGGGCCGCCGGCCCCGCCGTCGTGCTGGAACAGCGTGAGGCCCCCTTCCTCGCGCGTGCCGTCGTCGCGCGCGGGAATCATCAGGTTCTTGATGCGCACGTTGGCAAAGGTGCCGCGCATCATCACCTCGTGGTTGCCGCGCCGGGAGCCGTAGGAGTTGAAGTCGGCCTTCATCACACCGTGCTCCTTGAGGTACTGGCCTGCGGGCGAGCTTTCCTTGATGGAGCCGGCCGGCGAGATATGGTCGGTGGTGATGCTGTCGCCGAACAGCGCCATGATCTTGGCGCCCTTCACGCCGGATTCGAGCGCGGCAGGTCGCAACCCGAAGCCCTCGAAGAACGGGGGTTCGGCGATGTAGGTGCTCTCTGGCCAGTCGTACACCTGGCCATGCGAGCCTTCGATGCGGCTCCACAGCTCGCCCGGCTTCAGCGTCACCTGCTCGTAGTTGCCGCGGTACACCTGCGGGTCGAGCGCAAACTTCAGCAGATCGTGCACCTCCTGGCTGCTCGGCCACACGTCGCGCAGGAACACCGTGCGCCCCTGCGCGCCGGTGCCCAGTGGCTCGTTCATCAGGTCGCGCGTCACGTTGCCGGCAATCGCATAAGCCACCACCAGCGGCGGGCTGGCGAGGAAGTTGGCCTTGATGTTCGGATGGATGC
>CAMLIZ010000272.1 GCA_946480245.1 uncultured Pseudomonadota bacterium | reverse complement strand
CATCACGCCGTGGTCGCGCACGATCTCGCGGCTCATGATCTTGTGGAACTGGTGCTGCAGCTCCGTGAACTCGCGCGACATCGATTCCAGCTGATCGTAGGGAATGATGCACACGGAGGAATCCTCCAGCGCCACCGCATCGCAGCTGTGGTGGTCGGTGCTGATGCCGTCCAGCCCGAGCAGCTCGCCGGCCATCTGGAAGCCGGTAACCTGGTCACGGCCGTCCTCGGCGCTGATGCGCGTCTTGAAGAAGCCGGTGCGCACCGCGTACACCGCCTGGAACGGGTCGCCGATGCGAAACAGCGTCTGCCCGCGTGCCACCGCGCGCCGCGTGGCCACCAGCCGGTCCAGCCGGTCCAGGTCGGGCGCGGACAGGCCCACCGGCAGGCACAGCTCGCGCAGGTTGCAGCTCGAGCAGGCCACCTTCAAGGTGCCCATGTTCGTGGCGTCATCGGGGGTTGCAGGGGTTGGGTGGGGCATCAGCATGAGCAGCCTCAAGGAATGTCCGCATTCTTGGTCAAGGGGGTGCGCACGCCCTTGAGCCACATCAAGGCCCTGGCACGCGTGGGTTGCCACAGTAGAGGCCATGCACGCCCGAACCATCGCCGCCCCTCCCCAGCCGGCACCTGCGCAGCCGGCCCCCGTTGCGCTACCGCAGTTCTCGCCCGAGTTGCTGCAGCGGCTGGACTTGAACGGCCCGCGCTACACCTCCTATCCCACGGCCGACCGCTTCGTCGAGGCCTTCGGGCCGGCGCAGCACCTGCAGGCGCTGCAGCAGCGAGCCGAAGGCGCAGTGGCCGGCGGGCGCTCGCCGCTGTCGGTGTACGTGCACATCCCGTTCTGCGAGTCGGTGTGCTACTACTGCGCCTGCAACAAGGTGGTGACCCGCCATCACGAGCGTGCAGGCGAGTACCTGAACGCGCTGGAGCGCGAGATGGCGCTATACCAGCAGGTGCTGGGCCCAAAGGAGGCGGCGTCGCAGCTGCACCTCGGCGGCGGCACCCCCACCTTCCTGAGCGACGACGAGCTCACGCGGCTGATGACGGCGCTGCGCAGCCACTTCCACTTCGTGCCGGGCGCGGAGATGTCGATCGAGATCGACCCGCGCACCGCCACGCCCGAGCGGCTGGCACACCTGGCACAACTCGGCTTCAACCGCCTCAGCTTCGGGGTGCAGGATTTCGATGAGGCGGTGCAGAAGGCGGTGCATCGGGTGCAGTCGTTCGAGTCGGTGCAGGCGCTGATGGTGAGCGCACGTGCGCTGGGCTACGAATCGATCAACGTCGACCTGATCTACGGGCTGCCGCGCCAGACGCCGGAATCGTTCGCGCGCACGGTGCAGCAGGTGGCGCAGCTGCGGCCGGATCGCATCGCGCTGTATGCGTATGCGCACCTGCCGCAGCGCTTCAAGCCGCAGCGCCGCATCGTGTCGGCGGAACTGCCGCAGGCAGCCTCGCGCATCGCGATGCTGTCGGGCGCGATCGCCGGGTTCGCCGAGGCGGGCTACTGCTACATCGGCATGGACCACTTCGCGCTGCCGAACGACAGCCTTGCCGTGGCCAAGCGCCAAGGCCGCCTGCACCGCAACTTCCAGGGCTACAGCACGCAGCCCGACTGCGACTTGGTGGCGCTGGGCGTGTCGGCGATCGGCCGCATCGGCGTCACGCACAGCCAGAACGCGAAGACGCTGGACGAGTACTACGACGCACTGAAGCAGGGCCACTTCCCCACGGTGCGCGGGCTCGCACTGAGCCGCGACGACCTGCTGCGCCGGGCCGTGATCATGGCCATCATGTGCCAGGGCCGGCTGGAGTTCGAATCGATCGAGCTGGCACACCTGGTTCGCGTGCCCGAGTACTTTGCGAAGGAGCTCGAGCAGCTGCGCCACCTGGAGGCGCTCGGGCTGGTGACCATCGAGCCGCACGCGGTGCAGGTCACCGACGCCGGCTGGTTCTTCGTGCGCGCGGTGGCGATGGTGTTCGACCGCCACCTGCAGGCCGACGAGGCCCGGGGGCGCTTTTCCCGGATCATCTGAGCGGCGCAATGGATGCCACCGGCCTGATCCTCGCGGCCGGCCTGATGGGGCTGGCCGGCACGCCGCACTGCGCTGCGATGTGTGCGGCGCCGTGCACTGCCGTCACGCAGGGTGCCGGTCGGGCGGCAGCGCCGCTGTTCCACCTTGGCCGGGTGGCGGGCTATGCCGCCGCCGGCGCAGTGGCGGCGTCCAGCGTCGGGATGCTCCAGCAATGGCTCGGCGTCGTGCCGGCGCTGCGGCCGCTGTGGACGCTGCTGCACCTGGCAGCGCTGGCGCTCGGGTTGTGGATGCTGCTGCGCGGGCGCATGCCGGTGTGGCCGCGTGCGGCGGCCCCGGCCGCGCCACCGGGCGCCGGCGGATGGCAGCGCCTGCACGGGCCGCTGCGCAGCGCCGCGGCCGGCAGCGCGTGGATCGCCTGGCCGTGTGCGCTTTCGCAGTCCGCCTTGCTGCTGGCCGCCTTGGCCGACCGGCCCTGGAGCGGTGCCGCAGCGATGGGCCTCTTTGCCGTGGCTTCGTCGCCGGGCTTGCTGCTCGGGCCCGTGGTGCTGCGCCGCATCAGCGTGGCCGGCGGGAGTGCCGCGGCCGCCACCTGGCCGGTGCGCGCGGCCGGGTTCACGCTGGTGGCGGCCTCCGGCTGGGCGCTCGGCCATGGGCTGTGGGCTCACGTGGCCGCCTTGTGCGCCTGAGGCGCCAAGGTCTTCACGCAACCCCGGGATTCCCCTGAAGCGAAGCGATGCCGCGCCGGCCGGCAGCGCGCAGTAATTCCAGTACGCTTGTGCTGCAGCCGCGCCGGCCTACCCGTCGCACGCGGATTGCACCGCTGGCATGTCGCGCAACACCCCGCGCGGCCTGCCCTTGGCCAACAACCCGCCCGACACGATCGGGCCTTGGAGCCGTACGCGCATGAGCGATTCCGCGCCGCTACCGTCCCCGTTGCACCTGCACGTGCCCGAGCCCACCGGGCGCCCCGGCTGCAAGACGGACTTCTCCTTCCTCCATGTGTCGCCTGCCGGCAGCGTGCGCCGGCCACCGGTGGACACGCCCCACTTCGAAACCCAGGACCTGGTCTACGCGCTGATCCGCGTGCTGGACGAGCAAGGCAATGCCGTGGGGCCCTGGGTGCCGGATCTCGATGCGGTGCAATTGCGCAAGGGCCTGCGCGCCATGATGAAGACGCGCGCCTTCGACGCCCGCATGCTGATGGCGCAGCGCCAGAAGAAACTCAGCTTCTACATGCAGTGCCTGGGCGAGGAAGCCATTGCGGTGGCGCATTCGTTCGCGCTCAAGCAGGGCGACATGTGCTTTCCCACCTACCGGCAGCAGGGCCTGCTGCTGGCGCGCGACGACGTCAGCATGGTGGAGATGATGTGCCAGCTGATGAGCAACGAGGGTGACCCGCTGAAGGGCCGCCAGCTGCCGGTGATGTACAGCTACAAGCGCGCGGGCTTCTTCACGATCAGCGGCAACCTCGCCACGCAGTTCATCCAGAGCGTCGGCTGGGCCATGGCCTCGGCGATCCAGGGCGACACCAAGATCGCCAGCGGCTGGATCGGCGACGGCTCCACTGCCGAGAGCGACTTCCACACCGCACTCACCTTCGCGCACGTGTACCGCGCGCCGGTGATCCTCAACGTGGTGAACAACCAGTGGGCGATCTCCAC
>CAMLIZ010000271.1 GCA_946480245.1 uncultured Pseudomonadota bacterium | reverse complement strand
CGTCGGCGTTGCGGATGATGCGGATCACCTCGTCGATGTTCAGCAGCACCAGCTGGCGGCCTTCGAGCACGTGCACGCGGTCCAGCACCTTGTCCAGGCGGTGGCGCGTGCGGCGCTGCACCGTGGCGAGGCGGAAATCGATCCACTCCAGCAACACGTCGCGAAGGCTCTTCTGCACCGGCCGGCCGTCGCGGCCCACCATCGTCAGGTTGACCGGCGCGGACGATTCCAGGCTGGTGTGCGCCAGCAGCGTGTGCGCCAGCTCCTGCTGGCTGATGCGCGAGGTCTTGGGCTCGAACACCAGGCGCACCGCCGCGTCCTTGTTGGATTCGTCGCGCGCCGCGTCCAGCACCGCCAGCACGCTCTGCTTGAGCTGCAGCTGGTCCGCACTCAAGGATTTCTTGCCGGCCTTGACCTTGGGGTTCGTGAGCTCCTCGATCTCCTCCAGCACGCGGGCGCTGGACACGCCCGGCGGCAGCTCGGTGACCACCATCTGCCACTGGCCGCGTGCCAGGTCCTCGATCTTCCAGCGCGCGCGTACCTTCAGCGAGCCGCGGCCGCTGGCATAGGCCTCACGGATGTCCTGCGCGCTGCTGATGATCTGCGCGCCGCCGGGAAAGTCGGGCCCGGGCAGCAGCGCGAACAGCTCGTCGTCGCTGAGCTTGGGGTCGCGCAGCAGCGCCACCGCGGCCTGCGCCACCTCGCGCAGGTTGTGGCTGGGCACCTCGGTGGCCAGGCCCACGGCAATGCCGGAGGCGCCGTTGAGCAGCACGAAGGGCAGGCGCGCCGGCAGCTGCCGCGGCTCCACCGTGGAGCCGTCGTAGTTGGGGACGAAGTCGACGGTGCCCTCGTCGATCTCGTCGAGCAGCAGGCGCGTGATGGGCGCCAGGCGCGCCTCGGTGTAGCGCATCGCGGCGGCGCCGTCGCCATCGCGCGAGCCGAAGTTGCCCTGGCCGTCGATCAGCGGATAGCGCTGCGAGAAATCCTGCGCCATGCGCACCAGCGCGTCGTAGGCTGCCTGATCGCCGTGCGGATGGAAGCGGCCCAGCACGTCGCCCACCACCCGCGCGCTCTTCACCGGCTTGGGGCCGGCCGGCGGCGTGAACGCGAGGCCCAGGCGCTCCATCGCATAGAGGATGCGCCGCTGCACCGGCTTGCAGCCGTCGCACACGTCGGGCAACGCCCGGCCCTTCACGACCGACAGCGCGTATTCCAGGTAGGCACGCTCGGCGTAGTGCGCCAGCGTGATGGAGTCGCCCGGCGGTGCACCGGGCGTGAACAGATCCAGGGTCGACATCGGGGGGCGAGTTTAGCCGCGCCCCCTTGCAACGCCCCGTTTCGGCAGTGCTGGGCTAGTGCAGATGCACCTGTTTGTGGTCTCCCAGATCCTTCGGGGGCTTGCGGGTCACGGCCGACTTGGCCATGTGCACCAGCTGCACCAGCTTGCTCGCTTTCACGTCCCAGTACTCGGCACGGCGGATGCGCACGCGCAGCAGCATCACGCCGGGGTCGTCCGGCCCGTTCGGGAACCAGGCCTCGTTCATCTTCGACCACAGGCGATGCTTCTGCTGTGGGTCGTCCACCGACTCGGCACTGCCCGACACGGCCACGTACGCGTCCTTGTCGGGGCTGGCGTACACCACGCTCGCCTGCGCGTCGCCCTGCAGCTCGGCGAACACCTCGCTGTCGCGCGGCACGAAGAACCACAGCATGTCGTCCTGGTCGCCGTCCTGGTTCTGCGTGGTCAGCGGGCGGGAGTGCAGATTGCCGTCGCCGTCGCGGGTGGTGAACATCGCGAAGCGGATGTCCTTGATCAGGCCCCACAGGGTCGCCCGGTCGTCGGTTTCGTTCATGTCGTGCTCCTTGCTGTTGTCCACCGGAGGTGGCAGCAAGGCGTGTTCCAGCGCGGCTCAGGTCTCGTCGCCGTACGCCGCCGCGGCCTCCTGCAGACGCCGCCGCACGAGCCGCGCCAGCGCGGGCGGCGCCAGCACGCGCACCTGCTCGCCGTGACGCAGCACGTCCATCGCCAACTCTGTGGCGTCGGCATAGGGCAGGCGCAAGGTCAGGCTGCCGTCCGGCTCGGCGCTGGCCTGCTGCTGCGCATGCCACTGTTCGTGCGCCACCCACTGCGCCGCCTCCGGCGAGAAGCGCAAGGTGGCCCACTGCACCTTGGCGCCGCTGAACACGCCATAGCCGGCGTCCAGCTCGGCCTCCAGCGCCTTCAGTGAAATGTCCTTGGCGCGCTGATCCAGCAGCTCGGGGTCGCGCATCGCGTCGAGCGCGAAGCGGCGCAAGGCTTCGCTGCGGTGGCACCAGGCGTCCAGGTACCAGGTATTGCGGTAGTGCACCAGGCGCTGCGGCGACACGATGCGCTGCGTCTGCTCGCGCCGGCTGCGCACCCAGTAGCCCATCTGCACGCGCAGGCGGCGCATCAGCGCGGCGCCGATCAGCTCGAAGTGGCGTGGCGCCACCGGTCGGCGCGCCGGGCTGACGATCTTCACGCGCTGCATCAGCGCCTGCGCCTCGCCGTCGCCGCTGTCCAGCATGCCGTGCAGCTTGTCGAGCAGCGGCTGCAGGTGGCGCGCCAGCACGCCGCCTTCGTCCAGCCCCTGCACCAGCTGGTGCATCGTGAGCAGCGCATGGATCTCCGGCGCGCTGAACCACACGCCGGGCAGCTCGTGCTTGAGCTGGCCCGCATCGCGCGGGTCGGCCTGCAGCTTGTAGCCGTTGTCGAAACGGTCGTAGACGATCGGTGCGTCGAGCCGCTCGCGCAGGTATTCCAGGTCGCGCTTGAGCGTGGCGCGGCTTACGCCCAGCTCCTCCATCAGCGCCGCGAAGCTCACGCTGCCGCGCGTGCGGATCAGCAGCTCGATCTTGTAGAAGCGTTCGGTGCGGTCCATGGCCGCGCATTGTGCCGGTGGCTCATCTGTTGAGCCTGTGGGCACAGAGACTTGCGTTGCCGGGGACGTCCCGGTGCCTCCACCGAGCCCTCACGCCATGTTCCAAGCCGCCTTGTTCGCGTTCGACACGCCCGCCTTCACGCCTGCTGCCGACCCGGTCGGCTTCGAGATCGGCTGGGACCATGCCCACTATCGCCTGGTGCCGGCGGCCGAGCACCTGCATGCCGACAGCCCGGTGTGCCAGGGCTGGCAGGCGGGCCAGGCGGTCTTCGGGCAACGCACCCTGCGGCCCACGCCCGCCGTGCGCCAGTGGCTGCAGCTGCGGCTGACGGCCTGGATGCGCGGCCATGCCTTCGAAGGCCTGCAGGTGACGCCCAACTTCATCGCGCAGCTCGCGCCCGGCCACTGCCCGGTGACGGGCGAGGCCCTCACGCAGGGCACCGGGCTGCCGAGCGACGCGGTGGTGGAGCGCGCCTTCCATGGCGCCGGCTGCGCGGCCGGTAACCTGGTGGTGCTGAGCGCGCGCGCCGCGGCCGCCAAGGCCCATTGCGGCTGGGACGACGCACTGGCCTTTGCACAGCGCCTGGCCGCAAGCGGGGCCGATCGCCTCGCCGGCCTGGACGCGGCCGAATGGCAACGCCTGGCCGTGCTGATGAGCCTGGCCACGCCGCTGGCGCATGCGCAGGTGGCGTCGCTGCCGCTGCTGGTGCTGCCGCCGAACCGCCTGCGCGTGCTGAACCCGGTGCAGGCGCTGCAGACCTTGCTCACGCTGCTGTTCACACAGCCCGCCTATGCGCGCACCATGGCCGACCTGGCGGCGGTGATGCCCAGCAGCACGGCGCGC
>CAMLIZ010000270.1 GCA_946480245.1 uncultured Pseudomonadota bacterium | reverse complement strand
TGTCGGGCAACGGCTGCGTGCCGATCCACAACCTGATGGAAGACGCCGCCACCGCGGAGATCAGCCGCAGTCAGGTGTGGCAGTGGATCCGCAGCCCGAAGGGCGTGCTGGAGGACGGCCGCAAGGTCACGGCCGATCTGGTGCGCCAGCTGATCGCCGAGGAGCTGCCGAAGGTGAAGGCCAGCGGCGCCCTCGGCCAGTTCGACAAGGCCGCGAAGATCTTCGAGACCATGAGCACGCAGGAGCAGTTCGCCGAGTTCCTGACCTTGCCGCTGTACGAAGAGATCTGAGCGCGGTCTTCGCCGCGTGCACAGAGGCAAAGGCCCCGCCGCGAGGACGGGGCCTTTTTCATCGCGGTGAGCGATCAGTGCGAGACCGAGGCGTCGGCCTGCGCGCCGCCGTTGGCTTGCGCCGATGCGCCGTGCGGGCTCGCCTGCGCCGAGCCGTCGGCCGCGGCGGCACCTTGACCCGACACGTGGGTGGATTGCGCCTTGTCGCGCGCCGCGGTGGCGGCGCTGTCGGCGCGCTGCTGCACGTTGGCGGCCGACTGCTTGGCGTGGTCGATCACCATCGGGCGCTGCATCTGGCCGGACAGCGTGCCGCCAAAACCACCTTGCAACGCGCCGCTGCCGCCGCCCAGGCCGGCGCCGAGGGCGCCGCTGCCGCCGCCGAGCAGGCCCGCGTGGGCGCCGGTGGCAAATGCGAGTGCGGCGGCAAGGGTGGCGATACGTGCGGGAATCGAGGTGTTGCGGAACATGAGGATCTCCTTCGGTGGTGGGCGCCGCGACCGTTCGCAGCGCTCTCATCGAACACAACGACGCGCGCTCGCCGCTTCTTCCTTCCGCAAATGCAACAGCTTGAAAGCGCTTCAGCGCGCCGCGCGCAGCGCCGCCGGATCGGCGCGCAGGGATTCACCGAGCAGGCCGATGCCGTACACCGGATCACGCCCGGGCGCGCCGAGGTCGAGTGCCTCGCCGGCCAGAAGCGCCAGGGCCCGGCGAGCCGGCTCGGCGCCGAGTGTCGGCATGCGCCGGGCCAGCAGGCCGGCGACCAGCGGTGCGGCGAACGAGGTGCCGCGCGCGGCGACATAGCCGCGCCCGTCCAGGCCGGCCACCGCCAGCCCTGCGCCGGGCGCCACGAACATCACCTGCGGTCCCTGGGCGGCCTCCGGCAACACCTGGCGACGCGCGTCCACCGCGCTCACGCCGACCACGCCGGGATACGCGGCCGGGTACAGCGGCGGGGCGGCGGGGCCGTCGTTGCCCACGGCGGCCACGAGCAGGTGGCCGCGCGCCAGCAGCGCCAGCACCGCCTGTTCGAGCAGGCGGTTGGGCGCACCGACGATGCTGAGGTTGATCACCGGCACGCGCTGCTGCGCCAGCCATGCCAGCGCCTCCAGCACGGCCTGCAGGCTGCCGTGCGCCGGGTCGCCGCAATAGATGTCGGCCGCGTACAGCGTGCCTTGCGGGGCGCTGCCGCTGAAGGGCGGATCGCGGCCGACGAGCAGCGACGCCACCGCGGTGCCGTGGCGATCGGGCACGCTGTGGCCGTCGCAGCCGTGCGCATGCAGCGCCACCCCGCGCAACGCCACGTGCCGCGCGTCGACACCGCCGTCGACCAGGCCGACGCGCACCGCTGCGTCGTCGGCGGCCGGGGCGGCGCGCGGCACCGGCGCACCACGCGACTCGGCGACGCTGCCGGCCGGCAGGTACAGGTGATCGAAGTCCGCCACGGCCTGCGCGTCGGCCGCGCGCAGCAGCGCCAGCGCGGCGGGGGCGTCCATGCCGGGCGGCACGCGCAGCGTCACCACGTACAGCCCCAGGGCGTCGAGCCGTTCGTCACGCAAGGGCGTGAAGCCGGCGGCCTGCGCCGCGTCGAGCAGCGCCACCGAGGGCGACTGCAGCATCACCTCGTCGCGCACGATCGGCGCGCCCTGCGGGTCGCGCGCCAGGCGTTGCGGCTGGCGCGCCAGCAGCGTGTCGACCAGCGCGGCGCGCAGGCCGGCCGGCTCGGCGGTGTCCAGCGCTTCGGGCAGCGCGCGTTGCACCGGCCGCTCGATGCGCTGCAGCGGCGGCGTCAGCGCCGGCACCGACGGCAGCCGCAGCTGGGCGGCCGCGGGCAGCGCCACGATCGCCAGCGCCACGGCCGGCATGCGGGAAAGAATCCTCATGTTGTGAGCCTAACGCGCCGAGGGCGGCGCCTTCGATCAAGAGAACGACGCAGGCGCGGAAGAAAATCCCGCCGCCCGACGTTCTTTCGATCAACATCCCACGATGAGCCCGGAGGCCGACCGCTTGCGTGACGAACTGGTGAGCCTGCTGCCGCGGCTGCGCCGCTTCGGCCGTGCGCTGACGCGCCATCGCGAGGATGCCGACGACCTGGTGCAGGTGGCGGTGGAACGCGCGCTGCAACGGGCCGACCAATGGGCGCCCGGCACGCGCCTGGACAGCTGGCTGTTTCGCATCATGAAGAACGCTTGGATCGACGAAATCAGGGCGCGCACGCGGCGCGACGCGGTGCTGCTGCCCGAAGAGGCCGGCGAGCACGTGGGCGTGGCCAGCATGGATGCGCATGCCGACGCGCTGGCCGTGCAGCAGGCGATGGCGCGGCTCAATGAAGACCAGCGCCTCGCCGTGGCGCTGGTGCTGGTCGAGGGCCTGCCGTACAAGGAAGCGGCCGAGGTGCTCGAGATCCCGATCGGCACCTTGACCAGCCGGCTGGCGCGCGCGCGCGATGCGTTGCAGGCGCAGCTGGGCGGAGCCGAGCGATGAGCGAGCTGCCCCTGGATGAAGCGTTGCTGCGTGCCTTCGTCGACGGCGAACTCGATGCCGATGCGGCAGCACAGGTGCAAGCCCGGCTGGCGCGCGACGAGCGCGCGGCGCGCTTCGTGCAGCGCGAACGCGCGCTGCGCGCGCGCCTGAACGCCAGCTACGACCCGGTACTCGACGAGCCGCTGCCTGAACGCCTGCTGGCCGCGCTGGGCAAGGCGGCGCCGGCCGCCAACGACGCGCAGGCCCGCGCGCCGGTGCTGCAGCTCGCTGCCGCGCGCGAGGCGCGCGGCGCCGGCTGGTGGAAGGTCGGCTTCGGCCTCGCGGCCAGCCTGGTGCTGGGCGTGTTCATCGGGCAGCGCCTCGGGGCACCGGCCGCGCCGCTGCTGGCCCAGGCGCAAGGCCGTTGGGTGGCCGGGGCCGCTCTGGCGCAGGCCCTCGACACGCAGGGCGCCGCCACGCAGTCGCATGACGCGCCGGTGCAGCTGGCGCTGAGCTTCGTCGCGCGGGACGGGCACTACTGCCGCAGCTTCGCGCTGCCGCAGCAGGCGGCGGCCGGGCTGGCCTGCCGCGAGGGCGGTGCCTGGCAGCTGCAGGTGCTGGCCCGCGCCGAGCCGCCGCCTGCGGGCGCCTATCGACAGGCCGCCAGCGCCTTGCCGCCTGCGGTGCTGCAGGCGATCGATGCACGCATCGCCGGTGCGCCGCTCGACGCGGCGGGCGAGGCGCAGGCACTGCAACGTCACTGGGCGCCGGGCGCCGCACCGCGATAGACCAGGACCGCCGTCACGGCCGGCCGCGCTGGATAATGCGCGCCGCCTTCGCCACCCCTGACACTGCCATGAGCACCGCCGACGCCTCTTCTCTCCCTGCCGCCTGCGACGTGCTGGTGGTGGGCGCCGGCCCGGCGGGCAGCGCCTGCGCGCAGCTGCTGGCCCGCGCCGGGCTGCAGGTGGTGCTGGCCGACCAGCACACGTTCCCGCGC
>CAMLIZ010000269.1 GCA_946480245.1 uncultured Pseudomonadota bacterium | reverse complement strand
GTGGTGAAGCCGATCTGGTTGTTGATGACGATGTGCACCGTGCCGCCGGTGTAGTAACCACGGGTCTGCGCCAGCGCCAGCGTCTCCATCACCACGCCCTGGCCAGCAAAGGCGGCATCACCGTGCACCAGCACCGGCAGCACCTGGTCGCCTTCCTTGTCGCCGCGGCGGTCCATGCGCGCCTTCACGCTGCCCTCCACCACGGGGTTCACGATTTCCAGGTGCGAGGGGTTGAAAGCCAGGCTGAGGTGCACCGGGCCGCCGCGCGTGGACACATCGCTCGAGAAGCCCTGGTGGTACTTCACGTCGCCGGCCGGCAGGTCTTCCTTGGCCGTGTGATCGAA
Source organism: uncultured Pseudomonadota bacterium (assembly GCA_946480245.1). The sequence goes on along the minus strand of CAMLIZ010000269.1, from coordinate 3,463 downwards.
CTCGGCAAACAAGTCCTTGGGCATCTTGCCCAGCGTATTGATCAGCACATTAAGGCGCCCACGGTGCGCCATGCCGATCACGATCTCCTGCACGCCCTTCTCGCCTGCGCGCTGGATCAGCTCGTCCATCGATGCGATGAAGCTTTCGCCGCCTTCAAGCGAGAAGCGCTTCTGGCCGACGTACTTGGTATGAAGATAGCGCTCGAGGCCCTCTGCGGCCGTGAGGCGGTCGAGGATGTGCTTCTTCTGCTCGACGGTGAAATTGGGCTTGCTGCGGATGCTTTCCAGGCGCTCCTGCCACCAACGCTTTTCCACCGGCTCGGTGATGTGCATGAACTCCGCACCGATGCTGCCGCAGTAGGTTTCGCGCAGGGCCTGCAGGATCTCGCGCAGCGTCTGCTGCTCGGCCTTGGTGAAGTAGGTATTCGTGGCACTGAAAGTGATGTCCATGTCACTTTCAGTCAGGTCGTAGAACGCCGGCTCCAGCTCAGGGATCTTCGGGCGTTCCTGGCGCTTCAGCGGGTCCAGATCGGCCCAGCGCGCGCCGAGGGAACGGTACGCCGCGATCAGCGACTGCACGTGCACCTGCTTGCGCGCCACCGACAGCTCGGCAGAACTGGCCTTCAACTGGAAGGCGTTGGCCTTGGCCCGCTGCGCAAAGGATTCGACCACCGGCGCGTGGGGCACGTCGCGGGCCTCGCTGCCATCGACGGCAGGAACGTTCTGCAATGCGTCGAAGTACGAGCGCCAGTTGTCCGGCACGGAGCCTGGGTTGTCGAGGTAGGCCTCGTAGAGTTCCTCGACGTAGGGGGCATTGCCCCCGAACAGGTACGAGTTCGACCTGTACTGCTGCATCATCTTTCGCTCACCTTTCGTCCCGGTTTCCAGGACTCCGATGGGTTGATCAACCTTCCGCGACCCGGCTCTACCGGTTGGCGGATTGCGACCCGCCTTGCTGTTCATGCAACCCAGCAAGGGGACGGGAAGGACCTTTGATTCAAGTCACGGGCGGCACTGTAACACCGTTGTACCCAGGATCTGAAGGGTCTTTTCGAAAGACAGCGCGCGCGTGGATGGCATCAGACTGCCGCATGGCTCCGCATCGCGTGATTTACCTGCACCCCCGTGCGCCCAGGCAACCGACGCTCGGCGCCGGGTGCAATGGCTGCGGCGTTTGCTGTGCAACGGAGCCGTGCCCGCTCGGCATCTGGCTTTCGCGCCGACGCCACGGCGCCTGCTCGGCACTGCAATGGGATGACCGCTCGGTTCGCTATGCCTGCGGCGCCGCGGAACGCGGCCCGCGCTGGTGGCGCTGGCTGGTGCGACGCTGGATCGCCGCGGGGATTGGCTGCGACGCCGCGGTCGAAGCGCAGCGCAGCTAGGCAGCCAACGCTGCTGCCCGCACCATGCCGGCGCCTGCGCCCAAACCAAGGCGGCGCTTGGCTTCGTCGTACTCGCGCCGCAGGCGCGCCACCAACTGCGCGGTCGGCACCACGGCGTCGACGGCACCAATGCCCTGACCACAGCCCCAGATGTCTTTCCACGCCTTCTTGGCACCTTCTCCGCCACTGAAGTTCATCGCGCTCGGGTCGCTCTGAGGCAGGTGATCCGGGTCCAGCCCGGCATTGACGATCGAGCCGCGCAAGTAGTTGCCATGCACGCCGGTGAAGAGGTTGGAGTACACGATGTCGCGGCTGCTGCTGCCCACGATCATCTGCTTGTACGCCTCCTGCGCACGCGCCTCCTCGGTGGCGATGAAGGCCGAGCCGATGTAGGCGAAATCCGCGCCCATGGCCTGAGCTGCCAACACGGCGTCGCCGGTTGCGATGGCACCGCTGAGCGCCAGCGGCCCGTGGAACCAACGTCGAATCTCCTGCACCAGAGCGAAGGGGCTTGTGGTGCCCGCATGCCCTCCGGCGCCCGCAGCAACGGCGATGAGGCCGTCGGCGCCCTTCTCGATCGCCTTGTGGGCGAACACGTCATTGATGACGTCGTGCATCACCACGCCACCCCAGCCGTGCACCGCATCGTTCACGTCGGTGCGTGCGCCCAGCGACGTGATCACCAGCGGCACTTTGTACTTTTCGCACAGGCCCATGTCGTGCTCGAGCCGGTCGTTGCTCTTGTGCACGATCTGGTTGATCGCAAACGGCGCCGCAGGCGCGTCGGGATGCACACGGTCGTGCGCCGCCAGGGCCTCGGTGATTTCGGCCAGCCACTCGTCGAGCTGCGACGCCGGGCGTGCGTTCAGCGCCGGCATCGAGCCGACGATGCCGGCCTTGCACTGGGCGATCACCAGCTTCGGGTTGCTGATGATGAACAGCGGCGAACCGATCACCGGCAGCGACAGCTTCGACAGAACAGCAGGAATGCTCACGAATCGGCTCCAGTGGTCGAAGGGATCAGAACGCGTCCAGCGCCATCTCGGTAACGCCCGCCGAGCCTTCGACGATGCTGTCACGCACGCCTGGCACCCGGCTCAGGATGTGGTCGGCGTAGAAGCGCGCCGTGGCGATCTTCGCCCTCATGAAGTGCGGGTCACTCCCTTCGGCCAGCCGGTCCTCGGCCGCCATCAGCGCTCGCGCCATCTGCCAGCCCGCCACGGTATTGCCGGCCATCATCAGGTACGGCACCGAGCCGGCGAACACTGCGTTCGGGTCCGCCTTGGTCTTGCCGGCCACAAAGGCGACGGTCTGCTCGAAGGCCTGGCGCGCCGCCGCGAGCCGTTTGCGCATGGCGGTACAAGCCTCGCTCCCGCGCTTCGCCAACTCGCGCTCCGTCGCCTCGATCTGGCCGGCGATCGCCAGCGCGACTTGGCCACCATCGCGCACGGTCTTGCGGCCCACCAGATCGTTGGCCTGGATCGCGGTAGTGCCCTCGTAGATCGTGAGGATCTTCGCGTCTCGGTAGTACTGCGCCGCGCCCGTCTCCTCGATAAAACCCATGCCACCATGCACCTGGACGCCCAGGCTGGTGACCTCCAGGCTCATCTCGGTGCTGAAGCCCTTGATCAGCGGCACCAGGAACTCGTAGAACGCCTGGTTCTGCTTGCGCACCTGGGTATCCGGGTGGGCATGTGCCGCGTCGTAGGCGGAAGCCCCGACCAGTGCCATCGCGCGACAGCCTTCAGTGAAGGCTCGCATCGTCATCAGCATGCGCTTCACGTCCGGATGGTGGATGATCGGCGCGGCGCCAGCCATCGAACCGTCGACCGGACGCGACTGCACCCGGTCGCGCGCATAGGCCACGGCCTTCTGGTACGCACGCTCCGCCACCGCAATGCCTTGCACACCGACGGCGTAACGGGCGGCGTTCATCATGATGAACATGTACTCGAGGCCGCGGTTCTCCTCGCCGACAAGGTAGCCCACTGCACCGCCGTGGTCGCCGTACTGCAGCACTGCGGTAGGGCTGGCCTTGATGCCCATCTTGTGCTCGATGCTCACGCAGTGCACGTCGTTGC
>CAMLIZ010000268.1 GCA_946480245.1 uncultured Pseudomonadota bacterium | reverse complement strand
CGACAGCAAGACCTCCGGCACCAGCTACGGCGCCCAGGTCGAGATCTGGTTCTGAAGACCGACACAAGGAGACGGACGTGAAGACAAACCTGCTCAAGCCCACCGTGCTGGCGCTCGGCATCCTGTGCGCCGGCGCCGCACAAGCCGGTGGCGAAATCGAGGTGCTGCACTGGTGGACCTCCGGCGGCGAGGCCAAGGCGGCCGCCGCGCTGAAGCTGACGCTGCAGCAAAAGGGTGACCGCTGGAAGGACTTCGCCGTCGCCGGCGGCGGCGGTGACTCGGCGATGACCGTGCTGAAGTCGCGCGTGGTGTCCGGCAACCCGCCGTCGGCCGCGCAGATCAAGGGCCCGGCGATCCAGGAATGGGCCGAGCAGGGCGTGCTCGCCAACATGGACGACGTGGCCAAGGCCGAGCACTGGGACGAGCTGCTGCCCAAGGTGGTCTCGGACATCATGAAGTACCAGGGCCACTACGTCGCGGTGCCGGTGAACGTGCACCGCGTGAACTGGCTGTGGGCCAACCCCGAGGTGTTCAAGAAGGCGGGCGCTAAGGTGCCCACCACCTGGGACGAGTTCTTCACCGCGGCCGAGGCACTCAAGAAGGCCGGCTTCATCCCGGTGGCGCACGGCGGCCAGAACTGGCAGGACTTCACCACCTTCGAGGCGGTGGCACTGGGCGTGGGCGGCACCGACTTCTACAAGAAGGCGCTGGTGCATCTGGACCAGGGCGCGATCAACAGCCCGACGATGACCAAGGTGCTCACGACGTTCAAGAAGGTGAAGGACTACACCGACAAGAACGCTCCAGGCCGCGACTGGAACCTGGCCACTGCGATGGTCATCAACGGCAAGGCGGGCATGCAGATCATGGGTGACTGGGCCAAGGGCGAGTTCCTGGCGGCCGGCAAGGTGCCGGGCAAGGATTTCCTGTGCGTGCCTGCACCCGATACCGCGAAGGCCTATACCTTCAACGTGGACTCGTTCGCGATGTTCAAGCTGAAGAACCCGGCCAACATCCAGGCGCAGAAGGACCTGGCCGCGGCCATCATGTCGCCCCAGTTCCAGGAAGTGTTCAACCTCAACAAGGGCTCGATCCCGGTGCGGCTGAACATGCCCATGGACAAGTTCGACGAGTGCGCCAAGGAGTCCTCGCGTGACTTCGTGGCCACCTCCAAGAGCGGCGCGCTGGTGCCCTCCATAGCCCACAGCATGGCGGTGCCGTCGGCGATCGAAGGCGCGATCAAGGATGTCGTCAGCCAGTACTGGAACGACGACAAGATGAGCGCACAGGAGGCGCAGAAGCGCATCGCATCGGCTGCCAAGGCCTTGTGATCTCCGGTTGCTTGTAAGAACGGGCCTCGAGCCCTCTCTTGCCGGAATCGGCTTTCCGCTCTTGCAAGTTGGCCGCGCGCGGCGGCATCCTCCAGTCGCGCGCGGCCCTTTTGTTGCCTGCCCTCTTCTTCTCCCCATGTCCGCCCCCGCCTCGCCCAGAACGCCCTGGCTGCCCAAGCTGGTGATCGCGCCCAGCTTCGTGCTCGGCTTCGGCTTCATCTACGGCCTGATTGCCTGGAATGGCTATCTCTCCGTCTCCGCCTCCCGGCTGCTGCCCAACTACACCTTCGTCGGCTTGGCGCAGTACGTGCACCTGTTCAACAGCGACCGCTGGATGGTGGCGCTGCAGAACATGGGCATCTTCGGTGTGCTGTTCATCGGCGGCGCCATGGTGCTGGGCCTGCTGCTGGCGATCCTGCTGGACCAGAAGATCCGCGCCGAAGGCCTGCTGCGCACGGTGTACCTGTACCCGATGGCGCTGAGCTTCATCGTCACCGGCACCGCGTGGAAGTGGATCCTCAACCCCGGTCTCGGCATCGAGCACCTCGTGCGCCAGTGGGGCTGGGAGAGCTTCAGCTTCGACTGGCTGGTGAACTCCGACCGCGCCATCTACTGCGTGGTGATCGCCGCAGTGTGGCAGAGCGCCGGCTTCGTGATGGCGCTGTTCCTGGCCGGGCTGCGCGGCATCGACGACTCGATCATCAAGGCCGCGCAGGTGGACGGCGCCAGCCTGCCGCGCATCTACTGGCGCATCCTGATCCCCAGCCTGCGGCCGGTGTTCTTCAGCACGCTGATGGTGGTGAGCCACATCGCGATCAAGAGCTTCGACCTGGTGATGGCGCTCACCGCCGGCGGCCCCGGCTACGCCACCGACCTGCCTGCCACCTTCATGTACGCGATGGCGTTCTCGCGCGGCCAGATCGGCCTGGGCGCGGCCAGCGCCACCATCATGCTGGCCACCATTGCCGCCATCGTGGTGCCCTATCTCTATTCCGAGCTGAGGACGCGCAAGTGATCAAGTTCCACCGCTTCGTGCTCTGGAGCCTGCTGCTGCTGTTCGCGGCCTTCTTCCTGACGCCGCTGTACGTGATGCTCACCACCTCGCTGAAGAGCATGGCCGAGGTGCGCGGCGGCAGCCTGCTGGCGCTGCCGCAGGTGCCCACCTTCGCACCCTGGTTGAAAGCCTGGAGCGGTGCCTGCACCGGCACCGACTGCGGCGGCCTCAAGCCCTACTTCATCAACTCGGTGCTGATGGTGGTGCCGGCCGTGGCGGTTTCCACCGCGATGGGCGCGCTCAACGGCTACGTGCTGAGCAAGTGGCGTTTCCGCGGCAGCGAGCTGCTGTTCGCGATGCTGCTGTTCGGTGTGTTCATGCCGATGCAGGTGGTGCTGCTGCCGATGAGCCAGATCCTCGGCTGGCTGGGCATCGCCAGTTCGATCTGGGGCCTGATCCTGATGCACGTGCTGGCGGGCCTGCCCTCCACCACCCTCTTCTTCCGCAACTACTACGTCGGCCTGCCCGACGAGCTGATCAAGGCCGCCATGCTGGACGGCGCCGGCTTCTGGCGCATCTTCTGGCGCATCGTGCTGCCGCTGAGCACGCCGATCCTGGTGGTCACGCTGATCTGGCAGTTCACCAACATCTGGAACGACTTCCTCTACGGCGTGGTGTTCTCCGGCATCGACAGCAAGCCGATCACGGTGGCGCTGAACAACCTGTCCAACACCTCCAGCACGGTGAAGGAATACAACGTGGACATGGCCGCCGCAATGATCGCCGGCCTGCCGACATTGCTGGTGTACGTGATCGCCGGCAAGTACTTCGTGCGTGGTCTCACGGCCGGCGCCGTCAAGGGCTGAAGGCGGTCATCGACCGCCACGGCCAAGTCCTCTATTGATTCCGGAGACGCTTCCATGGGCGCCCTGTCCATCCGCAACGTACGCAAGACCTACGGCCAAACCGAGATCCTCAAAGGCATCGACATCGAGGTGGAGTCCGGCGAGTTCCTGATCCTCGTGGGCCCTTCGGGCTGCGGCAAATCCACCTTGCTCAGCATGATCGCCGGGCTGGACACACCCACGGCCGGCAGCATCCACATCGGCGATCGCGACGTGACCTGGCTGCCCAGCAAGGACCGCGACATCGCGATGGTGTTCCAGAGCTACGCGCTGTACCCGAACATGAACGTGGCGCAGAACATCGCGTTCGCACTCGAGATGCGCAAGGTGCCGAAGGCACAGCGCGAGCAGGCCGTGCAGCGCGTGGCCAAGATGCTGCAGATCGACCACCTGCTCGACCGCAAGCCGGGCCAGCTTTCCGGCGGCCAGCGCCAGCGCGTGGCGATGGGCCGTGCCCTGGCGCGCGATCCCAAGCTGTTCCTCTTCGACGAGCCCTTGAGCAACCTGGACGCCAAGCTGCGCGTGGAGATGCGCGCCGAGATCAAGCTGCTGCACCAGCGCACGCGCACCACCACGGTGTACGTCACCCACGACCAGGTGGAGGCGATGACGCTGGGCGACCGCATCGCGGTGATGAAGGACGGCGTGGTGCAGC
>CAMLIZ010000267.1 GCA_946480245.1 uncultured Pseudomonadota bacterium | reverse complement strand
GCACGCGCCGCCCCCCACCGACACCAGCAGCCACTGGCCCTTCAGGCTGGCCGCCGGCACGGCGGCGCCGTCGAGCGTGTGCAGTGGCAACGCGGCCGGGATGCCGCGCGTGGGCGTGATCAGCGTGCTGTAGTTGGTACGCCCCTGCGGACGGATCACGAAATAGGTGAAGTACGACGCGATCACCGGGGCCGCGCACACGGCCAGCAGCAGCAGCATCTTGCGGCGGCCGTGACGCTGGCGCTCCTGCCCCGCGCCCAGGCGCGCATCGGGCATCGAATGCACCGTGAGTTCAACCGGCTCGCTGCCGTGCCAGCCGGGGGCGGAGGAGTTGGAACCAGACATACAAGCCCGTGATGAGGGTGGCCATGGCGAACCACTGGAAGGCGTAACCGTAGTGCCGGGCCACGTCCACGGCGGGCTGCGGCCAGTCGCGCAGCAGCGAGTCGGCGCCCGAAAGTTGCTGTACCGACAGCGGCCGCAGGGGCACGCCGATCTCGCGTGCAAAGGCGTCGAGGTCGAGATTCTGCCGGATCACACCGGCGCCGGCATCGCCGAAGTCGAACAGACGTGACGGCGGCGGGGCCACGCGGCCCTCGACCGTCACGATGCCCTCCGGCGTGGACACCGGCGGCAGCCGCGTGCGCTGCTCGACGTTGCGCGGCACCCAGCCACGCTGTACCAGCACCGCATCGCCAGGGCCCAGCTGCAACGGCGTGACGACGAAGAAGCCCGGGTGACCGCGCATCTGCCGGTTGTCGAGGAACACGGTGCGCTCCGGCAACCAGCGACCTTGCAGGCGCACCGGCTGCCAGAACTGGGTGGCGGCGTCAGCCGGCGTCCTGGCGAGCTGCTGCAGCGCCAACGACGGGCGCCGCCCCTGCGACGCGATCGCCTGCTGCAGCGCCAGCTTCTGCGCCGCGCGGTCGAGCTGCCAGATGCCAAGCCGTGCCGTGAGCGCGGCGCCTAGCACCGCGGCCAGCAGGACGACCCAGCGACGGCGAGTCGGTTCAGCGCCCATCGGGGCTGATAATCGCGGACATGAAGGCCATCATCATCATTGCGCTGGTGCTCGTGCTGGCGGCGCTGGCCAGCGCCGGCGTGTTCATGCTCCGCAAGGACGAAGGCGACGACAGCCAGCGCGACAAGAAGATGGCGCGCGCGCTCACCGTGCGTGTGGCCTTGTCGGTGGCCTTGTTCCTGTTCATCCTGCTGTCCTGGCACATGGGCTGGATCGAGCCGAAGGGCATCCCGGTCGGTCGCTGAGCAGCTTCGACTCAATACAAAACGCCGCGTTCCCGCGGCGTTTTGCTTTCAGGCGCGAGCCCGCGTCACATCCAGTAGACGACGGCGTACAGCCCGAGCCACACCACGTCCACGAAGTGCCAGTACCACGCCGCGCCTTCGAAACCGAAGTGGCGCTGCGGCGTGAAGTGGCCCTTCATCAGGCGCAGCGTGATCACCAGCAGCATCAGCATGCCCACGAACACGTGGAAGCCGTGGAAGCCGGTGAGCATGAAGAACGTGGAGCCGAAGATGCCGGAGCTCAACTTGAGGTTCAGCTCGGTGTAGGCATGGTGGTACTCGAACGCCTGCACGCACAGGAACGTGGCGCCCAGCAAAACCGTGACCCACATCCATGCGATCGTGGTGGCGCGCTTGCCGGCGATCAACGCGTGGTGGGCGATCGTCAGCGTGACGCCGGAGGTCAGCAGCAGCGCGGTGTTCAGCGTGGGCAGCGGCCACGGCCCGATCGTGTGGAAGGGCTCCACCGTACCGCCGGGCGCGGCGGTAACGCCGGCCGCCAGGCTGGGCCACACTGCCTTGAAGTCGGGCCACAGGATCTGGTTCTCGAGGTTGCCCAGCGTCGGGATCGAATAGGTCCGCGACCAGAACAGCGCGCCGAAGAAGGCGCCGAAGAACATCACCTCCGAGAAGATGAACCAGCTCATGCTCCAGCGGTACGAGGTGTCCACCCGCTTGCCGTACAGACCGGTCTCGCTCTCGTGGATGGCCGTGCCGAACCAGCGGAAGATGATCACCGCCCACCAGATGAGGCCGAAGAACAGCGAGTACATGCCCCACTCGTGGCCGTTCACCCATTGCGCCGCGCCCAGGATCACGAAGAACAGGCCGATCGCCGTGAGCACCGGGTAAGGCGATGGCGAGGGCACGAAGTAGTACGGCGTCTGCCCTTGGTGTGTCGCTGCCGACATTGGATCTCTCCTCGAACCGAAAACGTCAAAAAGCAAACAAACTCAGCCCACCACCCAATGCACCACGGCGATCAAGACGCCGATGAAGATCAGCACTGCCAGCAGGCCGGCAATGATCACGTGCACGGGATTGAGTTGGCTTACATCCTTTTCATAGTCGCTCGACTTGCGGATGCCGAAGAACGACCAGGCCACGGCCTTGAAACTCTGCGCGAACGATCCCTTGCGACCCACCGCGTCGCGCAGCGCTTCGTGGTGCTCGTCGCCGCTCACGACTTGCCCCCGTTGCCACCGACCTCGAAGAACGTGTACGACAAGGTGATCGTCTTCACATCCTTCGGCAGCTTGTCGTCGACCACGAACACGACAGGCCAGCGCTTGCTCTCGCCGGCCTTCAGCGTGTATTGGCGAAAGCAGAAGCATTCAAGCTTGTTGAAGTGCGAGGTGGCCTGCTTGGGCGCGTAGCTGGGGATTGCCTGGGCCGACATCGTGCGGTTCTGCTCGTTGCGGAACTCGTACATCACGGTGGTCACCTCGCCCGGATGAACCTCCACGTAGCGCTTCTCCGGCTTGAAGCTCCACGGCCCACGCGCATTGGCGTCGAACTCCACCGTGATGGTGCGCGAGGTGTCCACCTGCGTGTTGGCCGGCGCACTGCGACCGAAGGACGTGGCCTCCTGCTCGCCGCGCGACAACACGTTGATGCCCAGCGCCTCGCAGATCGAGCGATACATCGGGACCAGCGCATAGCCGAACCCGAACATCAGCACGGCGATAACGGCCAGCTTGCCCACCATGCGAAGGTTGTCCTGGCGCAGGCCGGTGGCAGGTTCACGGCTCATGCAGCGCTCGATCTCAGTGACCGAACAACACGATCTTGGCCACGAACCCGAGCGCGAAGACCAGCGCCACCGTCGCCAGGATCAGCGCGGTGCGCAGGTTCTTCTTCTGCTGCTCGGGGGTGGTGGCCATCACGAAAGGCGGTCAGCCGATCACGCGGGTCGCGGTGATGTCGAGCTTGGGCGGGTGCTCGAAGGTGTGGAAGGGCGCCGGCGACGGCAGCTCCCACTCCAGGCCCTCGGCGGCCTCCCAGGGACGCTGCGGCGCCGGCTCGCCCTTGCCGCGCATCATCGGCAGCACGACGAACAGGAAGAAGTACACCTGTGCCAGACCGAACGCGAAGCCGCCGATCGAGGCCACCGCGTTGAAATCGGCGAACTGCATCGGGTAGTCGGCATAGCGGCGCGGCATGCCGGCCAGCCCGAGGAAGTGCATCGGGAAGAAGGTGACGTTGAACGCGATCAGCGACCACCAGAAGTGGATCTTGCCGCGCGTTTCGCTGTACATCACGCCGGTCCACTTGGGGCCCCAGTAGTACACGCCGCCGAACAGCGCGAACAGCGAGCCGGCCACCAGCACGTAGTGGAAGTGCGCCACCACGTAATAGGTGTCCTGCAGCTGGATGTCGATCGGCGCCATCGCCAGGATCAGGCCGGTGAAGCCGCCGATCGTGAACACGAAGATGAAGCCGACGGCCCACAGCATCGGTGTCTCGAAGCTCATCGAGCCCTTCCACATCGTCGCGATCCAGTTGAACACCTTCACGCCGGTGGGGATCGCGATCAGCATCGTCGCGTACATGAAGAACAGCTGCCCCGTCACCGGCATGCCGGTGGTGAACATGTGGTGCGCCCAGACGATGAACGACAGGA
>CAMLIZ010000266.1 GCA_946480245.1 uncultured Pseudomonadota bacterium | reverse complement strand
AGCAGGTCGATCAGCGGCTTGACGTTGTAGCCGCCCACCATGGTGCCCAGCAGCTCGGTGGCCTTGGCGCGCGGAAGCAGGGGCACGGAGATGTCGCCGTGGGCCACGGCCGACAGGAACGAAGCCTTCACCTTGGCCGCGTCGTCCACGCCCGGCGGCACGCGGTGCGTGAGCAGGTTCAGCAGGAAGGCCTCCTCGCCGGCCGGCGGGTTCTTCAGCAGCTCGATCAGCTCGGCGGTCTGCTGCGCGGACAGCGGCAGCGGCGGGATGCCGAGCGCGGCGCGTTCGGCGGCATGTTGGCGATAGGCTTGCAGCATGGGGGCTCCGGTGGACGTGGGCGCGCGCCGCCGCAGCGGCGGTGCTGCGAGCGACTCCGCTATTTTATGTCTTATATAAGACTTAGGAAAGGGCGCGCTGCCAGCGCGCCGGGTGCGCACGCCTACTGATGCACAGGCGCCGAGGCTGCTTGGCCTGGCTTCAGGCCCAGGCCCGCATGCACGCTGCCGTCGGGCTGCCCTGCCACCGCGGCGCTGGCTGCAGCCGCCGCGGCGCTGGCCGCTTGTGCGGCCTGGGCGGCCGCTGCGGCAGCCATCGTGTTGGCCGGCTCCGCGGCAGAGGCTGCGGACGCTGCGCTTGCGGCGGCCGCCGTAGCGGTGGCCGCGGCCGAGGCGGCCACCCGCGCCTGGGTCACGGCCTCCACGGCCGCCCGCTGCTGCGGCAGCTGGCAGGCGTCCACCATGCGTTGGCCGAGCTTGTTGTTCATCAGCATCGACTTCATCGGGATCTGCAACCAGACCACGTCGGCGCGCTTGTCATGCAGCCGCACGGCGCCGGTCGTGGTCTCCTCGGGCACCATGTGATAGGTCCACTTGCCAAAGCGCACGTCGAAGTGCCCCGGCTGTCCGTTCACCGGCTCCACGTCCACCGCCTGCTTGAACTCACAGTCGGCGCGGCCCGTGAACACGCGGCCGGCGGCCGAAAGCTGGCCTTCGCTGAGCACCTCGGGCTGTTCCGGCTGCGCCTTGGGCTTCGGCGCAGTCTTCCTGGGATGGGCCGACTTCTTGGTGGCGGCTGCTGCGGGCAGGGCAAGGCCCATCGCCAGGCACAGCGCCAGCGGGGCGAACATCAGGCGGTTCATAGGTACTCCTGGTGAGATCGGGCGCATTGTGCTCAAGCGCCGGCGCCCCCGATTCCGGTGCCCGGTCAGCAACGCAACAAGGTGCAAGCCGCGCGCCCGGGCCATCGGCACGCGATCACAGCACTTCGCCGAAGAAGACGCGGCGCACTTCGGCAGGCAGTTGCGCGCCGTGGGCGTATGCCGTGCGGTGGGCACGCTCGAGCACCTGCCAGAAGTAGCGGTAGCTGGCGCGGTCATGCAGCGCGTCGCGATGGCGGATGGGCGCCCAGTCGGCGGCCTGTGCGGCCATCAGGATCTCGATCGCCAGGTCCACTTCGGCGACCGTGGGCGAGAACGCGTCCACGATCACGCGCACCTGTGACGGATGGATGCTCCACATGCGCGTGTAGCCGAACTGGCGCGCGGCCTTCTCTGCTGCGGCAGCCAGCGCGCGCTCGTCCTTGAACTCGGTGACCACGCAGTGCGAGGGCACCTTGCCGGCGGCATGGCATGCGGCCGCGATCTCGAGCTTGGCGCGCACCACCAGCGGATGCTCGAACTGCCCCGTCACGCCCATTGCGCTCTGCGGAATCGCGCCGCGGTGCGCCGACACGAAGTCCATCAGACCGAACGACAGCGACTCGATGCGCGGGTGCGCCGCCAGCGCCGCCACCTGCTGCAGTGCACCGTGCGTTTCCACCAGCGCCTGCAGCGGGATTGCGCGCTGCAGACCGGCCGCTGCGGCCAGGCGGTCGATCTCGCGCGCTGCCTGGTCCAGGTCGGTCACGCCGCGTGGCTTGGGAATCATCAGGTAGGCCAGGCGCTCGCCGGCGCGCTGCACCAGCGTCGCAGCCACGTCGCCGAACATCGGGTGGTCCACCGGCAGCAAGCGTGCACCGACGCGGCCGAAGCGGTTGTCAGGCGAATTGACGAGCTCGGCGATCAGGTGCGCCTGCTCGCGCTCGCCACCCACGGGTGCGCCGTCCTCGTTGTCGAGCGTGACGTCGAACACCGGGCCCAGTTCGGCCTGCAGCGCGAGGCTCTTGCGCATGCGCGCCTCGACACCGGAGTAGTGGTCGCAAACGGGCAGCGACACCACGGTTTCGTCGCTGTCGAACAGGGCTTGGCGGGGAGGGATCATGGCTTGCGGGTGGCAACGATGAACAGGCGAGGGAACGCGAGCAGGCGCGAGCCGTCGGCCCGCGCCGGGTAGGCTTGCGCGATGCGCTGTTCGTAGTGGGCGAGGAACGGCGGCTGCAGCGCATCGGGCAGCGCTTCGACGAAGGGCTTGAGGCCGGTGCCGCGCAGCCACTGCACGATGTCGGCCGGGGCGCCCATGCGATGGTGGTAGGTGGTGCGCCAGACATCCACGCTGGTGGCGTGGGGCGCGAGCAGGTCGTAGTAGGCCTCGGCCGCCAGGATGCGCGCGCGCACCTCGCCGGCCGAACCGATGGCGGCCGCGAACCGCGCGTCGGCGGCGGTCTCGCGCATCAGCCGGTGGCTGGGCTCGTCGAGGTTGTCGGGCATTTGCACCGCGAGCACGCCGCCGGGGGCCAGCGTGTCGAACAGCCGCGGCAGCAACTGCGCGTGGTCGGGAATCCATTGCAGTGCCGCGTTCGCGTAAACCAGATCGGCCGCTTGCTGCGGCCGCCAGCCGGCGATGTCGCTCAGCTCGAAGCGCACGTCCGGCAGCCGCTGCCGGGCGGCGTCGATCATCGCCGGCGAGTTGTCGGTGCCGGTGATCGCACCCGCACCGAAGCGCTGCACCAGGAGCTCGGTGGAATTGCCGGGTCCGCATCCGAGATCGAACACGTGGCGCGCGGCCTGCAAGGGCACGCGCGCCAGCAGTTCGGCGGCCGGGGGGGTGCGCTCGTCCTCGAAGCGGCGGTACAGCTCAGGGTTCCAGTCGCGCATCGAAGGCTCCAAAGACAAGGGCCGGCATCTGCCGGCCCGTTGCTGCGGATGTCAGAGCAGGTGCTTCACGCCGTCCTGTTCCTCCAGCAGCTCCTTCAACGTGATGTTGATGCGCTCCTGGCTGAACTCGTCGATCGGCAGGCCCTCGATGAGCTTGTACTCGCCGTTCTCGGTGGTCACCGGGAAGCCGAACATCACGTCCTTCGGGATGCCGTAGTCACCGTTGCTCGGGATGCCCATCGTCACCCACTGGCCGTTGGTGCCCAGGGCCCAGTCGTGCATGTGGTCGATCGCCGCGTTCGCAGCGGAGGCGGCCGAGGACAGCCCGCGCGCCTCGATGATGGCGGCGCCGCGCTTGCCCACGGTGGGCAGGAACACGTCCTTGTTCCACACCGGGTCGTTGATCATCTCCTTGACCGACTTGCCGTCGATGGTGGCGAAACGGTAGTCGGCGTACATCGTGGGCGAATGGTTGCCCCACACCGCCATCTTCTCGATGCTGGCCACCGGCTTGCCGGTCTTGGCAGCGATCTGGCTCAGCGCGCGGTTGTGGTCCAGGCGCAGCATCGCGGTGAAGTTCTTGCGCGGCAGGTCCGGCGCGCTCTTCATCGCGATGTAGGCATTGGTGTTGGCAGGGTTGCCCACCACCAGCACCTTCACGTTGCGCGAGGCCACGGCGTTCAGCGCTTTGCCCTGTGCGGTGAAGATCTGTGCATTGGCCGACAGCAGGTCCTTGCGTTCCATGCCCGGGCCACGGGGGCGCGCGCCCACGAGCAGCGCGTAGTCGGTGTCCTTGAACGCGGTGTTGGGATCGCTGTGCGCTTCCATGCCGGCCAGCAGCGGGAACGCGCAATCCTCCAGTTCCATCATCACGCCCTTGAGCGCCTTCTGCGCCTTCTCGTCCGGGATCTCCAGCA
>CAMLIZ010000265.1 GCA_946480245.1 uncultured Pseudomonadota bacterium | reverse complement strand
TGTCGAAGAAGGCCTTGACGTTGAGCTGGTAGATGACCGCGTCCTTGTACCAGAGCGCCGGGTCGTCGGCCGGCGCCTCCATCGCCTTGATGTCGGCGTCGGTGGGCTGGGCTTGTTGCACGCGGGTATCCATCTCAATGGTCCGAGGTGCTGCGGCCGGCCTGACCACGCCTTTGCGGCAAGGTTCTGGCATCCCCCGGCACGCCACCGCGGAACAGGAGAGCGGCTCGGGGTGCGGGTGCGGCGGGCCGTGGGAGGCGGCGAGAAGCGCAGGCTTGGGGGCGGCGCGCGCAGCGCGCCTCAAAAACTGACTCGCCGGCGTCGTGCGCAGCACGCGCAGCGTGCGGAGCTAAGTGGACGGCGCGCCCGCAAGCCGAGCACCGCAGCGCAGTCGCCCCGCAGGGGCGACCGCCGAGGTCCGCCCGAGGCGCCCGCACCCCGAGCCGCTCGGGCGCTCCGACCGCTGCATCCCACGCGCTGAATTCGCAGCTCACAAGCAGAACTCTCTCAAGGATCATCCCCGTTCCTTCAGCTGCCGAAGCCATCGAAATCCTGCTCGCCACGCCGGCCCTGCTGCACCAGGAACACGTGCGCCGGGGTGTAGTGCGGATCGAGCTGCACGAAGTTGCGGCCGTTGCGCCAGGTGAAGCGCTGCTGGCTCAGCAGATCGTGCACCGTGTAGTCGGTGTCGGGCTCCAAGCCCAGCGCCTGCAGGTGCACGTCCACGAAGCCCGACTGCGGATGATGTGGGTCGAGGTTCACGATCGTGAGGATCGTGTTGCGGCCGTCGGGGCTGCGTTTGGAGTACGCGATCAGCTGCTCGTTGTCCACCGGCATGAAGCGCAGCGACTGGTTGCCCTGCAGCGCCGGGTTGTCGTGGCGGATGCGGTTGACCAGCGCGATGAAGTGGCGCAGCGAATCGGCGCGGTCCAGCGGCCAGTGGCGCAGCTGGTACTTCTCGGAATCGAGGTACTCCTCGCCGCCGGGCTTGGCCGGGCGGTTTTCCATCAGCTCGAAGGCCGGCCCGTAGATGCCGTAGCTGGAACACAGGGTGGCGGCCAGCACCAGCCGCTGCATGAACACCGGCCGGCCCGCACCGTGCAACTGCTCGTTGAGGATGTCCGGCGTGTTGGGCCACACGTTGGGGCGGAAGTACTCAAGGCCCGGCCCCTGCGCCAGCTCGGTGAAGTACTCGGTGAGCTCGGGCTTGGTATGGCGCCACGTGAAGTAGGTGTAGCCCTGACTGAAGCCCAGCTTGGCCAGGCGGTGCATCACCTTCGGCCGCGTGAACGCCTCGGCGAGGAACAGCACGTCGGGATGGCGGTGCCGGATGTCGGCGATGCACCACTCCCAGAACGCGAACGACTTGGTGTGCGGGTTGTCGACGCGGAAGATGCGCACGCCCTCGCCGATCCAGTGCTCGAAGATGCTCGCGAGCTCCTGCCACAACGCCGGCCAGTCGTCGGTCTCGAAGTTGAACGGGTAGATGTCCTGGTACTTCTTGGGCGGGTTCTCCGCGTACTGCACGGTGCCGTCGGGGCGCCAGCGGAACCACTGCGGGTGCTGCTTCACGTACGGATGGTCGGGGGCGCATTGCAGCGCGATGTCCAGCGCGATCTCGATGCCGAGTTCGGCCGCCCGCGCCACCACGCGCCGGAAATCCTCGGCCGTGCCGAGCGCCGGGTGGATGCTCTTGTGGCCGCCTTCGGCCGCGCCGATGGCCCAGGGGCTGCCCACGTCCTGCGGGCCGGCCTCGAGCGTGTTGTTCGGGCCCTTGCGCTTGTCGCGCCCGATCGGGTGGATGGGCGGGAAGTACAGCACGTCGAAGCCCATCTCGGCCACGTAGGGCAGGCGCTTCTCGACGTCGGCAAACGTGCCGTGGCGACCGGGCTCGTCGGCGGCCGAGCGCGGGAACAGCTCGTACCACGTCGAAAAGCGCGCCTTGGCGCGATCGGCATACAGCGGCCGCTCCGGGAAGGTGGCCGCAAAGCGCGTGTCGGGGTGGCGCTCGGCGATCAGCGCCAGTTGCTCGTCAAGCGCCAGCGACTGGATGGCCTCGGCCGCACCCTGCTGCGCGGCGGCACGCAGTCGCTGGGCCCAGTCGGCCAGCGCGCTCGCGTCGGCGCCACCGGCGCGCCCCGCGGCCGCCTCGATCAACTCGGCGCCCACGCGGGCGGCGATGCGGATGTCATCGGCCTCCACCCGGCGCGCAAAGTCGTGGCGCCAGGAGCGGAAGTCGTCCACCCACGCGGTCACCCAGAAGGCATAGCGGCCGGGCACGGGGAACGTGACCCGCGCCTGCCACTCGTCGTTGACGGTGGCCTGCATCTCCACCTCGTGCACCCGCGGGTTGCCGTCGGCACGCCAGCGCAGGCGCGCCCGCACACGGTCGTGCCCGTCGGTGAACACATGTGCCTGCAAGGTGGTGGGCTCGCCCGCGATGCACTTGGCCGGGAAGCGGCCGGCGTCCACCGACGGCCGCAGCGCGTCGATCACCACGCGCACGCGGCCGTCTTCGGGCGGCGCCACCGAGCCCACGCCGGCGCCTTCGGGCGGCAGCAGCGCGTGCACCACGTGCGCCGCTGCGGCGGGGGCTGCGGCGGCTGAAGGCTTGGTGGAGCGGGCGGTTCTGGGCATCTCGTGTTCAGTTTTCACACTTGAGCACCACGGCGGCCAGCGGCGGCAGCGCGATGCGGATCGAATGCAGCTTGCCGTGCGCCGGCAGCGGCGAACTGGTGGCGCCGATGTCGCCGCCCCAGCCGCAGCCGCCGTAGCGCGGCGCATCGGTGTTGAGCAGCGCGCGCCAGCGGCCGGGCAGCGGCACGCCGAGCAGCACGCTCTCGCGCGGCACCGGCGTGAGGTTCAGCGCGACGAGCAGCGGCGCGCCATCGGCCGGCTTGCGCAGGAAGGCGACGATGCAGCGCTCTGTGTCGTGGCCTTCGATCCACTCGAAGCCCTCCCAGCTGAAATCGCGCTCATGCAATGCGGGCTCGCTGCGCAGCAGGCGGTTCAGGTCGGCCACCAGGCATTGCAGGCCGGCATGGCGCGGCTGCTGCGTGAGGAACCAGTCGAGCTCGCCTTCGTGCGTCCACTCGCGCTGCTGGCCGAATTCGCCGCCCATGAAGAGCAGCTTCTTGCCGGGGTGCGTCCACATCAGGCCGAACAGCGCACGCAGGTTGGCGAACTTCTGCCACTCGTCGCCGGGCATCTTGTCCAGCAGCGAGCCCTTGCCGTACACCACCTCGTCGTGCGAAAGCGGCAGCACGAAGTTCTCGCTGAACGCATACACCAGCGAGAACGTGAGCTGCCCGAGATGATGGCTGCGGTACATCGGGTCGCGCTGGAAGAAGGCCAGCGTGTCGTGCATCCAGCCCATGTTCCACTTCATGCCGAAGCCCAGGCCGCCCATGCCGGTGGGGCGCGACACGTTGGGCCAGGCGGTGGATTCCTCGGCCACCGTGAAGCAATGCGGCTGCTCGCGGTACACCGCCTCGTTCAGCCGCCGCAGGAAGGCGATGGCCTCCAGGTTCTCCTTGCCGCCGTGGCGGTTGGGAATCCACTCGCCGTGCTTGCGCGCGTAGTCGAGGTAGAGCATCGAGGCCACGGCATCCACGCGCAGGCCGTCGATGTGATAACGCTCCAGCCAGAACAGCGCCGAGCTGATCAGGAAGCTCGACACCTCGCCGCGGCCGTAGTTGAAGATGCTCGAGTTCCACTCGGGGTGGAAGCCCTGGCGCGGATCGGCATGCTCGTACAGGTGCGTGCCGTCGAAGTACTGCAGGCCGTGCGCATCGGTGGGAAAGTGCGACGGCACCCAGTCGAGGATCACGCCGATGCCGTTGGCATGCAGGTGATCGACGAGGTACATCAGATCCTGCGGCGTGCCGTAGCGCGAGGTGGGCGCGAAGTAGCCGGTGGTCTGGTAGCCCCACGAGCCGTAAAACGGATGCTCGGTGATCGGCATCAGCTCCACATGCGTGAAGCCCAGGTCGCGCA
>CAMLIZ010000264.1 GCA_946480245.1 uncultured Pseudomonadota bacterium | reverse complement strand
TCCATCATCACGCCCTTGAGCGCCTTCTGCGCCTTCTCGTCCGGGATCTCCAGCAACTGCAGGATTACCGGCTGGTCCTTGCCCAGCATTTCGCCGGAGGCGATGCGGAACAGCAGGGCATAACCGATCTGGCCGGCGGCGCCGGTGACGGCGACGCGGACGGGCTTCTTGCTCATGGTGAAAAACTCCGGAGGGAAGGGGGTGGTGAAAGCGGAACAGCGCGAAGTTTAGGCCAGTTCGGTATCGCAAGTCAGATGTCTTATATAAGATATCGGAATGGCCGCAGCCCCCATCTCCCCCGCGCCCGAAGCCGATAGCGGCGGGCCGGCCTTCAGCCCGCTGTACCGGCAGATCAAGGGGTTGATCACGCAGAGCCTGCAAGCCGGCGAATGGAAGCCCGGCGAGGCGATCCCGAGCGAGATGGACCTGGCGGCACGCTACAAGGTGAGCCAGGGCACCGTGCGCAAGGCGATCGACGAATTGGCCACCGAGAATCTGCTGGTGCGTCGGCAGGGCAAGGGCACCTTCGTGGCCACACATGCCGAGGAGAAGATCCAGTACCGCTTCCTGCGCCTGAAGCCCGACGACGAGTCGCGCGCAGGCGGTACCGAACGGCGCATCCTCGAATGCCGGCGGCTGCGTGCGCCGGCAGACGTCGCACGCGTGCTCGACTTGAAGAGCGGCGACACCGCCGTGCAGATCCGGCGCACGCTGCACCTGGCCGGCAAGCCGGTGGTGCTGGACGACATCTGGCTACCTGGCGCAGCGTTCAAAGGACTCACCGCGGAGCGGTTGGCCGAGTACCGGGGGCCGCTGTATGCGCTGTTCGAGACCGAGTTCGGCGTGCGCATGATCCGTGCCGAGGAGAAGATCCGCGCGGTGGCAGCCGAGCCCGGGGTGGCCGAGTTGCTTGAGGTGCCGGCCGGCACACCGCTGCTCAGCGTCGAGCGCGTTGCCTTTACCTACGGCGACCAGCCGGTGGAATTGCGACGGGGCCTCTACCACACCGAGGCGCATCACTACCGCAATGAATTGAGCTGATGCGATGGTCGGCTTCGGGCGCTACGCAATGCCCGTCAGCGTCGCGACTGTTGCATTGCAATAAAATCATTTGGTTTCACCGTCATTACGAAGGCTGCACATGGCAGAGCGGATTGCGCCGACAGTGAAGGGCCCACGTGTCTTCACGAACATCCACATCTCGCAGATCGTCCACTATCGCCTGCCGCCGGCAGGATGGGCGTCGATCCTGCATCGAGTCAGCGGCGGCCTGCTGTTCCTGCTGCTGCCGCTGGCGATCTGGCTCTTCGATACCAGCGTCACCAGCGAGGTGTCGTTCGACCGTTTCCGCGCGGCGTTTGCAGCCGGCATCGGCATCCTGCCGGCGTGGCTGGTCAAGCTGATGGTGCTGGGCCTGCTGTGGGGCTACTTCACGCACTTCCTGGTGGGCCTGCGCCATCTGTGGATGGACGTGACGCACGCTGTCTCCAAGGCGCAGGGCAAGGTGTCGGCGCAGATCTGCATCGGCCTGTCGCTGCTGCTCACGCTGCTGGCCGGCGCCAAGCTCTTCGGGCTGTACTGATTCGAGGCAAGAACAAGATGGCAAGCAACCCTCACGGTTCCAAGCGCCTGGTCGTCGGCGCGCACTACGGCTTCGGCAGCTGGCTGGCGCAGCGCGTCACCGGCGCGGTGATGGCGGTGTTCACGCTGGTGCTGCTGGCCCGGCTGCTGATGCCCGGCGAGATCGGCTACGACAAATGGGCAGGCATCTTTTCCGCACAGTGGATGAAGCTGCTGACCTTCGCGGTCATCGTCTCGCTGGCCTACCACGCGTGGGTCGGCATGCGCGACATCTGGATGGATTACGTCAAGCCGGTGGGCATCCGCTTGGCGCTGCACATCCTCACGATCGTCTGGCTGGTGGGCTGCGCAGGTTGGGCAGTTCAAGTGCTCTGGAGGCTTTGAAAAACATGGTGATGAGTTCTGAACTGCCGCGCCGCAAGTTCGATGTGGTGATCGTCGGGGCTGGCGGCTCCGGCATGCAGGCGTCGCTGCAACTGGCCCGTGCCGGCCTCAACGTGGCGGTGCTGTCCAAGGTGTTCCCCACGCGCTCGCACACGGTGGCGGCGCAAGGCGGCATCGGCGCCTCGCTGGGCAACATGAGCGAGGACAACTGGCACTACCACTTCTTCGACACCGTCAAGGGCTCCGACTGGCTCGGCGACCAGGACGCGATCGAGTTCATGTGCCGCGAGGCGCCCAAGGTGGTGTACGAGCTCGAGCACCAGGGCATGCCGTTCGACCGCAACCCGGACGGCACGATCTACCAGCGCCCGTTCGGCGGCCACACCGCCAACTATGGCGAGAAGCCCGTGCAGCGCGCCTGCGCTGCGGCGGACCGCACCGGCCACGCGATGCTGCACACCCTGTACCAGCAGAACGTCAAGGCGCGCACGCATTTCTTCGTCGAGTGGATGGCGCTGGACCTGATCCGCGATGCCGACGGCGACGTGCTGGGTGTCACCGCCCTGGAGATGGAGACCGGCGACGTCTACATCCTCGAAGCCAAGTGCACCTTGTTCGCCACCGGGGGCGCCGGGCGCATCTACGCAGCGAGCACCAACGCCTTCATCAACACAGGCGATGGCCTCGGTATGGCGGCGCGCGCCGGCATCCCGCTGCAGGACATGGAGTTCTGGCAGTTCCACCCCACCGGCGTTGCCGGCGCGGGCGTGCTGCTGACCGAAGGTTGTCGCGGGGAGGGTGCGATCCTGCGCAACAGCAATGGCGAGCGCTTCATGGAGCGCTACGCCCCCACCTTGAAAGACCTGGCGCCGCGCGACTTCGTGTCGCGCTGCATGGACCAGGAGATCAAGGAAGGGCGCGGCTGCGGCCCCAACAAGGACTACGTGGTGCTCGACATGACCCACCTGGGCGCCGAGACCATCATGAAGCGCCTGCCGTCGGTTTACGAGATCGGCCACAACTTCGCGAACGTCGACATCACGAAGGAGCCGATCCCGGTGGTGCCCACCATCCACTACCAGATGGGCGGCATCCCGACCAACATCCACGGCCAGGTGGTGGCGCCAAAGAACGGCAATCCGAGCGCGGTGATCAACGGCCTGTACGCGGTGGGCGAGTGCTCTTGCGTCAGCGTGCACGGCGCCAACCGCCTGGGCACCAACTCGCTGCTCGACCTGCTGGTGTTCGGCAAGGCAGCCGGCGAGCACATCGTCGAGTTCAACCTCAAGAACAAGGCGCACAAGCCCTTGCCGGTGGACGCGGCCGATCAGTCGCTCGCGCGTCTGGCGCGCCTGGAGGCGAGCACCGACGGCGAATACGCACAGGACGTGGCCAACGACATCCGCACCTCGATGCAGAAGCACGCAGGCGTGTTTCGCACCCAGGCCATGCTGAACGAAGGCGTGCAGCAGATCGCCGCGTTGCGAGAGCGCGTGAAGGCGATCACCTTGAAGGACAAGTCCAAGGTGTTCAACACGGCGCGCGTGGAGGCACTCGAGGTCGAGAACCTGATCGAGGTGGCGCAGGCCACCATCGTGTCGGCCGCCGCACGCCACGAAAGCCGCGGCGCACACACCGTGGACGACTACGCCGACTCGCCCGAGTTCCCGAACGGCCGCAACGACAAGGAGTGGCTGAAACACACCTTGTGGTTCAAGGACGGCAACCGCCTCGAATACAAGCCGGTCAACATGAAGCCGCTCACGGTGGAATCCATTCCGCCCAAGGTGCGCTCGTTCTAAGGATCACAGGAACAACCCATGTCGCAAAAGCGAACCTTCCAGATCTACCGCTACGACCCGGACAAGGACGCCAAGCCCTACATGCAGACGCTCGAGATCGAGCTCGAGGGCTCGGAGCGCATGCTGCTGGATGTGCTGCTGAAGCTGAAGGCCATCGATCCCACGCTGGCGTTCCGGCGGTCTTGCCGCGAAGGCGTGTGCGGCTCCGACGCGATGAACATCAACGGCAAGAACGGCC
>CAMLIZ010000263.1 GCA_946480245.1 uncultured Pseudomonadota bacterium | reverse complement strand
ACGTGTACTTCCAGATCGGCCTGGTCACGCTGCTGGGCCTGGCGGCGAAGAACGCGATCCTGATCGTGGAGTACGCATCGCTGAAGCACCACGAGGGGCTGAGCGCGTCGGCAGCGGCGCTGGAGGCGGCTCGGCTGCGCTTCCGCCCGATCATCATGACCTCGCTGGCCTTCATCCTCGGCGTGCTGCCATTGGCGCTGTCCAGCGGTGCGGGCGCCGGCGCGCGGCGCTCGGTGGGCACGGGCGTGATGGGCGGCATGCTGGCCGCCACGTTCCTGGCGATCTTCTTCGTGCCGATGTTCTTCAAGGTGATCACCGCGCGACGCCTGCGCGAGCACCGCAGCACCCGTGAGATCCAGGCCGAGCTGCCGGCCGTCCAAGGAGATCTGGCATGAAGACGACGCTGATCACGATCGCGGTCAGTGCCTTGCTGGCCGCCTGCGCCACACCGGGTGCAGGCCCCGCGCCGATGGCGCCGCTCGACCTGCCTGCCGGCAGCACGGTGGCACCGGTGGCCGCCACCTGGTGGAAGCGGTTCGGCGATGCACGGCTGGATGCGCTGGTCGACGAAGCCCTGGCCAACAACCGCGACCTGGCCCGCGCGATGGCGCGCATCGACGCCTCGCGCGCCGCGCTGAAGCTGGCGAATGTCGACCGGCAGCCCAGCGTGAGCGGCAACCTGAGCAGCGCGCGCGCACGCGTCAGCGAGAACGGCACCACCGTGATCCCGGCCGGCGTGTCGCCGATCGGCAACGACCACCGTGCCACGCTGGACATCGCCTACGAGGCCGACCTGTGGGGCCGTTACGCCAACAGCAGCCTGGCCGCGCGTGAGGAGCTGCTGGCCAGCGAATACGCGCGCGACACGCTGCGCACCGCACTGGTGGCGCAGGTGGTGCAGTCGTATGCGGCGCTGCAGTCGCTCGATGCGCAGCGCTCCTTGTTCGGCCGCGCAGTGGACGCGCAGCGCGAGAGCCTGAAGCTGCAGCAGCTGCGCCTTCAGTCGGGCGACATCGCCGAGCTGGACATCCGCCAGATGGAGGCCGAGCTGATCGGCAACGAGGCGCAACTGCCCAAGCTGGACCGCGCCCGCGGTGAGGCCGAGCGCGCGCTGTCGCTGGTGCTGGGGCGCACGCCGAAGGCGCTGGTCGAGCAGCCGGTGGCGCGAGCCGACCAGCCGGTGGTGGCCAGCGGCGCGTTGCCCGAAGGCCTGCCGTCGGACCTGCTGCTGCGCCGCCCCGACGTGCAGGCCGCCGAGGCGCGGCTGCGCGCGGCCGGCGCGCGCGTGGACGCGGCGCGCGCAGCCTACTTCCCGCGCATCGCGCTCACGGCGTCGCTCGGCCGCGAGAGCACCGAACTGTCGCGCCTCACCGATGCGCCGTCGCTGCTGTGGAACGTGGTGGCGTCGCTGACGCAGCCGATCTGGGACGGCGGGCGCATCGGCGCGCAGAACGAGATCGCGCGTGCGCAACGCCTGGAGGCCGAGTTCGACTACCGCGACAGCGTGGCCAATGCATTCCGCGAGGTGCGCGACGCGCTGGCCGCCACCGAGGAGGCGCGCCTGAGCCTGCGCAGCGGCGACCAGCGCGCCAACGCGCTGCTGCGCGCGGCCGAGCTGACGCGGCTGCGCTACGAGGGCGGCGAGTCGAGCCGGCTCGACCTGATCGAGGCGGAGCGCTTCGCGCTGGCGGCGCAAGCGGCGCAGGCCGATGCGCAGCGCGCGCTGGCGGCGGCGCAGGCCGACCTGTTCCGTGCATTGGGTGGCGGCTGGCAGGCGCCCGAGGCGCGGGTTGCCGCCAATCGGTGAACTTTCAGGGGGCGAGGACAATCCCACTCCGGTCATTGCCCCCGTTCACTGTATGGTCCGCCGCACCAAGGAAGACGCCCTCGCCACCCGCAACAGCATCCTCGATGCTGCCGAGCGGCTGTTCGAACGCCAGGGCGTCTCGCGCACCACGCTGAACGACATCGCCGAGGCCGCCGAGGTCACGCGCGGCGCGATCTACTGGCACTTCAAGGACAAGGCCGACCTGTTCACGGCCATGATGGACCGCGCCTCGATGCCGTTCGAGGAGGCGGGCTGCTGTCGCGCCCGCACGGACGCCGACGATCCGCTGGCCTTCATCGAGGCGCAGATGATGAGCGTGCTGCGCCTGACCGCCACGCACGAGCACACGCGCCGTGTGTTCGAGATCGCCACGCACAAGGTCGAGTACGTGGACGAGCTGTTGAAAGTGCGCGACCGTCGCCTCGAATGCCGCAACGATTGCCTGGCCGAGGTGGAGCGCGAGCTGAAGGTGGCCGCCAAGATGGGCTTGATCCACGCCAAGGTGCCGGCACGCAGCATCGCGATCGGCTTGCACGCCCTGGTGGACGGCCTCACGCAGAACTGGATGCTGGACCCGACCGCCTTCGACTTGGTCAAGGTGGGCCGGCAGGTGCTGCACGCCTACCTGGGCGGGCTGCGCAGCGTCACGCAGCCGGCCGCGGCCACGGTCGACTGAAAGGGCGGTACGGCGCTTGCCGGCCGCAGGGGGACGCCACCGCCCCGAAAGGCTTGCATGTCGCAGAGCTTCCTGCCCCGCCTGATCGCCGCTTCCTGCCTGCTCGCGCTGTGCGCGGCACGCGCCGAGTCCGTCACCTGCGAGGTGCAGCCGGCGGCGCTGTGTGCCGATGCCAACCTGAGCGGCGCCTCGCTGCAGGGGGCCAAGATGGACCACGCCAACCTGCTGCAGGCCAACCTGGGCCAGGCCAACCTGAGCGGTGCCGACCTCACCGAGACCAACCTGCGCAATGCCGGGCTGCAAGCCGCGGTGCTCAAGGGCGCGCGCCTGCAAGGGGCCGACCTCACCAATGCCGAGTTGCGCGACGCCCAGCTGCAGCACGCGTTGCTGGACGACGCCACCTTGACCAACGCCGACCTGCAAGGCGCCGACCTCACGGCGGCGCGCCTGCAGAGCGCGGCCTTGCAGGGCGCCGAGCTCGACCACGCCACGCTGGCGCGGGCCGACCTGCGGCACGCGGACCTGCAGTCGGCCCGCCTCGCACACGCCGACCTGCGCGGTGCCGACCTGCGCGGCGCGAATCTGCAGAACGCACGGCTGGACAAGGCTGACTTCACCGACGCGCTGATCGACGCCAGCACCAACCTGCGCGGCGTCACGCGCGATGGCTGCCGCGGTTGCCTCTGGCGCTGAGGCCGCGCTTTACAGCCGCCAGCGGCTGGCGACAATGCGGCGCGGCCTCGGGGGTGAGGCCGATGCGGAAGGTGTCCATGTCGTACATGCTGCTGATCGTCGAGCCCACCGAACAACGGAGCACGCGCAGCCCGGAAGAAGGGCGCGCCGTCTACGGGCAGATGCTGGATTTCGCGGAGAAGCTCAAGTCGCGCGGGCTGCTGAAGGCGGTGGAGTCGCTCACCTCGCAGGACGACGCCTCGCGCGTCCAGGTGCGCGACGGCAAGCCGCGCGTCATCGATGGCCCGTTTGCGGAGGCCAAGGAAATGGTGGGCGGGTTCTTCCTGCTCGACTGCAAGACGCGCGAGGAGGCGCTGGCCATCGCGGCCGAGTGCCCCGCGGCGCAATGGTGCACGGTGGAAGTGCGCGCGCTCGGGCCTTGCTATCTCTGAGGCCGTGACGGCGCAAACGGCAAGGCTGTCGATCCCGCGCTTCGCGGTTCGTCGTGCAGGTGTCAGAACCTGAAAGGAAGCCGCGATGCGATTCATGATCATGGTGCGCGCCACCGCGCAATCCGAGGCCGGCGAACTGCCGTCCCCCGACGACCCGCTGATGGCCGCGATGGCCGACTACCACGAGCAGTTGGCCAAGGCCGGCGTGCTGCTCGACGCGGCGGGCCTCAAGCCCAGCCGGCAGGGCTGGCGCGTGCAGTACGCCGGCGGCAAGCGCACCGTGGTCGATGGCCCGTTCACCGAGACCAAGGAACTGATCGCCGGCTACACGCTGATCCAGGTGGCCACGCGCGAAGAGGCGCTGGAGTGGACGCGCCGCTTCCCGGCGCC
>CAMLIZ010000262.1 GCA_946480245.1 uncultured Pseudomonadota bacterium | reverse complement strand
GCCTGGGCGCCGATGCGGCCGATCGGCACCGACTCGATCGACTCCTCGATGTGGTCGTCGACCTCGATGTCCGGGATCTGCTCCTTGGCTTCGAAATGCAGGATCTCGGCGTCCGGGATCTGCAGCCCGGCGTCATCCGGCACCACATGCCAGCGGCGGAAGGTCTCGTAGTCGCCGGTGTCGCGATCAATCGCCACGCGGATATCCACCTCGCCGCCATGCAGCTTCTTCGTCGCCTGAGCCAGCGCGGCCTCCACGGCACCGAAAACCACATCGCGATCAACGCCCTTCTCGCGCGAGATGGCGTCCACCAGCATCAACATTTCGCGGTTCATTCTTTGCGACCTCCGTCGTCCTGTGCCTCCGCGGTCGGTGCCGCGGTTCCTGCGGGGGCCTTGCGGCCGCGCCGGCTCTTGAAATCCAGCACCGGCACCAGCCGGGCTTCACGGATTTCGTCGAGCGTGAAATCGAGCGCCTGATCGCCTTGGCCTTCATTGAAGACGAGCCGCCAGCCGGCATCGCCGTTGGCCAGCAGAGCTCCACGGAACTTCTTGCGTCCGGCGAGTGGCAGCTTCAGCGTAAGGTCGACCTGCGCACCGGCAAATCGCTCGTAGTCGGTCGGCCGCTTGAGCGGTCGATCCAGTCCTGGCGAGGACACCTCAAGCCGCGCGTAGTCGACGTTTTCCACCTCGAGCACATACTGCAGTTGGCGCGTGACAGCTTCGCAGTCGTCCACCGTCACCGATTCGCTCTCACCCGTGGGATACGCCTTGCCCGGCAAACGATCGATGAACACCCGCAGCAGCCCTTGCGAGCTGCGCTCAGCCTCCACCACCTCGTAGCCGAGGCCGGTGACGGTGCGTTCAACAGCGGTCTTCCAGGTCATCAAGGTGTAGTGGGCGCGCCTGCCAGGCAAAAAAGGCGATCAAGCAAAAAAAATGGGCTGGATGACTCCGCCCACTCGATAGCTCTCTAGCGAAAAGCGGATTGTACTCTGCAAGACCTGTACCCACAAGAGCGCTGGTCGGCCGCGCGCCAATACATGCGAAAATCGCGGCCCTCGAATTCCACCGGAGACACCATGGGTTTTCTCGCCGGCAAGCGGCTGCTGATCACCGGCCTGCTCAACAACCGCTCGATCGCCTACGGCATTGCCCGCGCCTGCCGCCGCGAGGGCGCCGAGCTGGCCTTCAGCTACATGGGCGAGCGCTTCAAAGACCGCATGGCCGAGTTCGCTGCCGAGTTCGACTCCACGCTCACCTTCGACTGCGATGTGGCCGACGACGCACAGATCGAGCGTCTGTTCACCGATCTCGGAGCGCACTGGCCCGAGTTCGATGGTTTCGTGCACTCGATCGGCTTTGCGCCGCGCGAAGCGATCGCCGGCGACTTCCTGGACGGGCTGTCCCGGGAGGGCTTCCGCGTGGCTCATGACATCTCCGCATACAGCTTTCCTGCGATGGCCAAGGCGGCAGCGCCGCGCCTGCGCGCCGGCTCGGCACTGCTCACGCTGAGCTATCTCGGTGCGGAACGGTACGTACCGGGATACAACACGATGGGCCTCGCAAAAGCCTCCCTGGAGGCCAGCGTGCGCTACCTGGCACCGAGCCTGGGCAACAGGGGCGTGCGCGTGAACGGCATCTCCGCCGGACCGATCAAGACGCTGGCGGCCTCCGGCATCAAGGGCTTCGGCAAGATCCTCGAGGTGGTGGCCGCAAACTCACCGCTGCAGCGCAACGTGACCATCGAGGATGTGGGCAACAGCGCGGCGTTTCTGCTCTCCGACCTGGCCTCCGGCATTACCTCCGAAGTCCTGCACGTGGATGGCGGATTCAGCCACGTGATGGCCGGCGGGCTGAGCGCAGCCGACGCTGCCTGAAGGCGGCCGCTCAGCCAGCAAGGCTCGCTCAGCGCTCGTGCTGGGCGATCGCCTGCGCAGCGCCGGAAAGCGCCGCCAACGTGTCAATGATCACCGCGGTGGGTACCTGCTCCAGGTAGGCCCGAAAACGGCCCTTGGCTTCAAAGCGCTCCCGGAAGGCCGACGCGAAGAAGCGGTCGCCCAGGCGCGGCACGATGCCCCCACCGATATAGACGCCGCCGCGCGCACCCAGGGTGAGCGCCACGTTCCCGGCGAAGCTGCCGAGCAGCGCGCAGAACGCGTCGATGGTGCGACTGCACAGCGGATCGTCACCCTTCAGGCCGTGCTCGACGATGGCCTCCGCGGCCAGTTCCTCGCTGGCGGAGCCGAGCACCGCGGACACTGCTGCGTGCAGCGTGGGCAAACCGATGCCCGACAGAAAGCGCTCGGCAGACACGTGCGGATGGCCGGCGCGTGCATGACGCAGCAAGTCGGCCTCGAAATCGTCCGCCGGCGCGAGGGTGGCATGCCCGCCCTCGCCTGACACCGGCACCCAGCCACGGCGGGTGGGCACCACCGCGCCTACGCCCAAGCCCGTGCCGGGCCCAATGACCGCGAGCGTCCCGGTTGCGGGAGACATGGCGCGGTGCGCGCGCAGTTGATCGGCCCCCAGGCGCGGCAGCGACAGGGCCAGGGCCTCGAAGTCATTCAGCAACAGGAGCGTCTGCAGCCCCAAGTCGGCCCGAAGCGCGGCGTGCGAGAAGCGCCAGTGGCTGTTTGTGAACGTGACCGCGTCACCGGTGATCGGCGTGGCCATCGCGAATGCCGCCTGCTGCGGCGGGCGAAAGCCCGCGCCCAGGTCCTGCTGGACGGCCGCAAGGTAGGCGCGCACCGCATCGTCGATGCCGCGGTACTGAGCCACCGGCAGCGTACGTACGCGCTGCACACGCTGGCTGTCATCTTCGACCCAGCCGAAGCGCGCATTGGTGCCGCCGATGTCCGCCACCAGCCACGGCAACACCGCTGCCACTCCCTGCGCTGCAGAACCGATTGCGAAGTGGCTCACTGGTGCATCCCGGAAGAAACAAAACTACAAAATTCTAGCCTCGGATGGGAATCAATAGTGCGTGCTTGCAGGGTAACCAGATTACGAATCTTGACCGGTCAGGCTTTCACGCAATCCACGTAGTACGCGCGTTCTCCGGGGCCCACGTCCTCCTCCTCGACCAGGCCATGCACGTCGGTGTCGAAGCCCGGGAAGCGGTGGTTGAAAGTGCGCGCAAAGCGCAGGTAGTCAACGATCTTCTTGTTGAAGCGCTCGCCGGGAATCAGCAGCGGAATGCCGGGCGGATAAGGCGTGACGAGGGAGGTGGCAATGCGCCCCTCGAGTTCGTCGATACCCACGCGCTCGGTCTTGCGGTGTGCGATGTGCGAAAAGGCCTCGCTCGGGTTCATGGCGGGCTGAAGGTCCGACAGGTACATCTCGGTGGTCAGGCGGGCGATGTCGTGCTTGGCGTAGGTCTCGTGAATGGTCTGGCACAGGTCGCGCAGGCCCATGCGCTCGTAGCGCGGGAACACTGCACAAAACTCGGGCAGGATGCGCCACATGGGCTGGTTCTTGTCGTAGTCGTCCTTGAACTGCTGCAACGCCGTCAGCAGCGTGTTCCAGCGGCCCTTGGTGATGCCGATGGTGAACATGATGAAGAACGAGTACAGCCCCGTCTTCTCGACCACCACGCCATGCTCGGCCAGGTACTTGGTGACGATGCTGGCCGGGATGCCGGTCTTGGCGAACTTGCCGCTCATATCCATGCCCGGCGTGATGATCGTGCTCTTGATCGGGTCGAGCATGTTGAAGCCCGGCGCCAGGTTGCCGAAGCCATGCCACTTGTCGTTGGACTTGAGGATCCAGTCCTCCGGCTTGCCGATGTCGGCCGCGGCCACCCGGTCCGGGCCCCACACCTTGAACCACCAGTCGCGCCCGTAGTCCTTGGTGACCTTGCGCATCGCGCGACGGAAATCCATCGCCTCGCGGATGCTCTCTTCCACCAACGCCGTTCCCCCCGGCGGCTCCATCATCGCCGCCGCCACATCACAGCTCGCGATGATGCTGTACTGCGGGCTGGTGGAGGTGTGCATCAGGTACGCCTCGTTGAAGAGGTGCGT
>CAMLIZ010000261.1 GCA_946480245.1 uncultured Pseudomonadota bacterium | reverse complement strand
GCTGCCGGCGATGGGCAGCTCCAGTCCCACCGCCTGGCGCGGGATGCCGCGCATGATGTGCACGCCGAAGCGCAGGTCCAGGCGGTGCACCTTTGCGGCCAGCGGCGCGAAGCCGCGGCCGCCGGCGGCACTGGGGAAGCGGTTGGGTGCCGGCTGCGGGCGGCCATGCGCGTCGAGCACCAGGGGCGCAAAGGGCCGGTACCAGGAGAAGGTGGCGCCCGGCTCGTACCACTGGATGTCGACGGTGGCGATGTCGTAGCCGAAAGGCATCAGGCGCTCCGCCAGGACGCGCGCGTTGTCCAGGTATTCGGCTTCGGTGATGCTGGCGCCGAAGCTGTCCCAACTGTTCCAGCCCATGGGCGGCGTGGGGGCCCAGGCGTGGAAGCGCTGGCCGGGCTCCGCCGTGCCGCAGGCCATGGCCTTGCGACCCACCAGGCCGGCCAAGGGCAACCCGGCCAGGGCGGTGAGGCCGTATCCGGCCACCGTGCGCACGAAGCCGCGGCGCGCCGGCTGTTCAGGCGAGTTGCCAGTAGAGCGCGTAGCGTTCATGCGCGATGCGGTGGTACGGGATGAGTTCGAGGTCGCGCACGCGGAAGGTGAAGGCCGGGCCGGCCGGCTGCACTACCGCTTCGAGTTCGCGGCCTTGGAGCGCCAGCCGCGGCAGCGGCACAGGCTCGGGCAGCGCCAGCACGTCGCCATAGGTGCGCTCGTTGACGATGAGGTCGTCGCCCGGCTTCATGCCTTGGCGGCCCATGCGCGCGGCCAGCACCAGCGGGCCGTACATCACGGCCGCCACGTCGGGTGCGTCGGGCAGCGGCGCGAGGTGCAGGTGCATGGGCAGCGCGATGTCGACCGTGTCGCCGTCGCGCCAGCCGCGGCGCAGGTCGAGCCAGCGGCCCGGCTCGCGGCTCTCGTGCACGGCCTTGCCGTTCACCTTGACCGTCATCGCCTTGCACCAGGCAGGGTGGCGCAGCCGCAGCGCGAAGCGCGTGGGCGCTTCGGCATGCACCACCAGTCGCGTCTTCTGGCTGTCGGGAAAGGCAGTGGTCTGGCGGATGCGCACGCGCCGCTCGCGCCAGTTCAATTCCGAGGCCACGTACTGGCAAAGGTAGAGCACGTCGCCGTCGTGAAACCACACCGAGTCGCCGTACTTGGCGTGGTTCTCCATGCCGGTGCCGGTGCAGCACCAGAACGAGTGCTCCGGCGTGCAGTACAGCTTGGGGTAGCCGGGCCGCAGCGGCTGGAAGTAGGTGAACATGCCCGTGGCCGGGTCCTGCGAGGCCAGGATGCCGTTGACGAGCGCGCGCTCGTACCAGTCGGCGTGGGCCGCCTGCGCGCCCTGCAGCAGCAGTGCGCGCGTGAGCTTGAGCATGTTGTGCGTGCCGCAGGTCTCCATGGTCTTGGCCGACTGGAGGTGCTCGCGCACCTTGGCGGGCGGGAAGAAGTGCTCCCAGTCGCCATGGCCGCCGGTGGCGAAGGCGCGCTCGCCGGCCACGCGGCCCCAGAAGTAGCTTGCCGCGCGGCCGTAGCGCGGCTTGCCGGTCAGCTCGTGCAGGCGCGCGAAGCCCACCACCTTGGGGATCTGGGTGTTGGCGTGCCAGCCGTCGAGCGGGTCGCGGCCAGCGGCCAGCGGGTCGAGCAGCGCGTGGTGGTTGAAGCGCTCGGCCAGCGCAAGCCAGCGCGCCTGGCCGGTCAGGGCGTGCAGGTCGGCCAGCACCTCGTTCATGCCGCCGTGCTCCACGCCCAGCATCTGCTGGAAGCGCTGCTCGTCGCAATCGCGCGCGGCGTCTTCGATCCACGCCGCCAGGCGTTGCAGCACCGTGAGTGCGTCGGCGCTGCCGGCCTGCACATGGGCATCGCGCAGGCCGGCCATCACCTTGTGCAGCGTGTACCAGGGCACGCCCACCACGGACCGGCCGGCCAGGCCGTTGCGCAGCTGCGCGTCGCCATCGGGGAAGGCACAGACGAGGCCGCTGTTCGCAGCCTGCTGGCAGGCGCGCAGCTCCTCGACGACGTAGTCCACGCGCTGACGGAGCGTCGGCTCGCCAGTGGCGGCCCACATCATCGAGCAGGCACTGAGGTAGTGGCCCAGCGTGTGGCCTTGGCAGCGAATGCTGATCCACGGCTCCTGCGATTCCCAGCCGCCATACACGGGGGCCTGGGGCGGCAGGCCGGCGTTGACGCGGAAGTTGTGCAGCAGCCGGTCGGCGTTGAGCGACAGCAGGTACTGGCCGTCGAGCGCCTGGGCGCGGCGGTAGGGGCCGTCGAGCAGGCGCACGTCGGCCAGCGGAAAAGGTTGCAGTGCGCGGCCGGGATCGCCTGCCGCGCGCACGGGCGCTGCCAGCGCGATGCCGGTGAGCCAGGGCGTGGCCGCCAGTGCGCGCAGCAGCTTGCGGCGGCCGGTAGGCGTTGCGCTCATCGTTGCAGCAGCTTCTGCAGCGTGGGCGCCATCGCGCGCTGCCAGATCGCGTAGCCGCGCTCGTTGGGATGCAGCAGGTCGGGCATCACGTCTTTCGACAGCGTGCCGTCGGGGCCGAGGAACGCGGCGTTGATGTCGAGGAAGTGCACGTCGTTCCAGCCGGCGATGAGGCGGTTCACGCGCTCGTTGATGCCGCGCAGCTCGTCGTCGGGCTTCTCGCCGCGCGGGAAGATCGCGAGCAGCAGCACGTGCGTGCCGGGCATGCGGCGGTGGATCTCGTCGACGATGCGGCGGATGCCGGCGGCCGTGGTGCGCGGGTCTTCGGCCCGAAAGCCGGTATTGTTGGTGCCGATCATCAGCACCGTGACCTTGGGCTCGAGGCCGTCGATCTCGCCGTGCTGCAGCCGCCACAGCACGTTCTCGGTGCGGTCGCCGCCGAAGCCGAGGTCCAGCGCGTGGTACTGGGCGTAGTGCTGCTGCCAGACCTCGTGGCCGGCGGTCTCCCAGTAGTTGGTGATGGAGTCGCCGATGAACACGACTTCCGGCGGCGTGCCGGCGGCCAGCAGCCGGCGCTTTTCTTCCAGCTTTTCTTGGTGGCGCGGCAACCACCAGTCCAGCGCCCACCATTCCTCGGAGACGACCGGTGTCACCGACTGGGTGCGGTAGTCGGCGCAGTCGGTGTTCGGCCGGCCCTCGCGCACGAGGCGCACGTTGGCCACGCTGGCGCGGCCGCTGCCCACGCCCACCAGCGCGAACGGCAGGCTGACGCGCGAGAAGTCGGCGCCTTCGCGCACGAAGCAGCGCAGCGGCAGCGCCACGCGCTGCCAGCCCTTGCCCACCCAGGCGCGCCCTTGGCCGGGCAGGTCCACCGAGGGCTCGCAGCCCGGCCCGCACGCCAGCTTCACGCGCACCGCGCCGTGCGCGAGCTCGGCCACGTCGAGGTCGAACTCGAGCGTGCCCTGGGCCACGTAGGGGCGCAGGTCCATGGGCTGCAGCGGCTCGAAGCGCAGCGTGGCCTCCCAGCGGTCTCTCCAGTCGAACAGCACCGCGTCACGCAGGCCGTCACGGCCGTGGGCGGTGAGGCCGAGATGGCCGGCGACCGCGCTGTCGCCGCGGAGCTGGACTCGGCTTTCGCCATCGAACGCGGTGATGCGCCAGGCGTCGGGTGCGACCGGCAGCACGACGAGCTCAGGCTGCGCGTGCGCGCCGCATGCCGCGGCGCCCAGCAGCGTGCTGCAGACCATGGAGCGGATCGCTCGCAGCGCCATCAGAGCGCCGGCGTGATGCGCAACATGATCACGCCGTGCGGCGCCACCGTGCCGGCGTAAGCGCCGCGCACGTTCTTCATGACCTTCTTGCTCCACAGGTCCTTCACGTCGGCCTTCAGGCCCGCCGGCAGGTTGAGCTGGTCCCAGCTGGCCTTCATGTCGGCCGGCGCCTTGCCGCGGTTGAACAGCACCACCGCGTGGTCGCCGCCCTTGAGCGGACGGGCCCAGATTTCCAGCTCGCCCTGCTTCCAGATGCGCCGCGCCTGCTGGCCCAGCGGGTCCTGGTCGACCGCGATGACGTCGGCGTTGGTGAGGATGCGGCGCGTGTCGGCGTCCATTTTCGACAGGTCGTTGCCGGCGATCAGCGGTGCGGCCAGCATGGCCCAGAGCGAGAAGT
>CAMLIZ010000260.1 GCA_946480245.1 uncultured Pseudomonadota bacterium | reverse complement strand
ACCGCGTGTCGCCGCAGGAGCGCTGGGCCATCGTGGCCTACATCCGCGCGCTGCAGCTGAGCCAGAACGCGCCCTTCGCGCAGCTTCCGCCCACCCTGCAGGCGCAGCTGCGCGCCATGCCGGCCACCGCGCCCGCCTCGGCCGCGTCGGCGGCCCAAGGGGGGGCGGGCTGATGGACGGGCTACGCGCCCACAAGCACCGCGCGATCGGCCTGCTGCTGCTCGCGCTGGCGCTGCCCGGCCTGTGGGTCGACGCGCGCATGTTCTTCGCGAGCTGGCTTGTCGCCTGGTGGTTCTGGCTCGGCGTGGTGCTGGGCGGCCTGGCCAATGTGTGGATCCAGCGCCTGTCCGGCGGGCGCTGGGGCGAGGTGCTGCGGCCGGTTGCGCTGCTGGCCGCGCGCCGCCTGCCGGTGCTGCTGCTGCTCTTCCTGCCGATGGTGGCCGGCATGTCGCTGCTGTACGTGTGGATGCGCGACCCGTCGGGCCAATGGGCGCACGCGCTCACGCGGCCGGCGTTTCCGGTGGCGTGGCTGCAGCCGCGCTTCTTCTGGGTGCGCTCCGTGATCTACGCGGCGCTGTGGTGGTGGCTGTCGCGCCCGGCCGCGATGGCCGGCAAGGGGCGCGCCGCGGGCGCGCTGGTGATCTACCTGATCAGCGGCACGCTGGCCTCGGTGGACCTGCTGATGTCGCTGGTGCCCGGCTGGTACAGCACGGCCTTCGGCCTGGTCGTGCTGTCGGGCCAGTGCCTGGGCGGCACGGGCCTCACGGTGCTGCTGCTCGCCTTCGGTGCGCCGGGGCAGGTACCGCAGCCGGCGCCGCACAAGCCGCCGCTGTGGCGCGACTTCGGCAACCTGCTGCTGATGTGGCTGATGACCTGGGCCTACCTGGCGTTCATGGAGTTCCTGATCATCTGGGCGGAGAACCTGCCGCACGAGATCGCGTGGTTCGTGCCGCGGCTGCAGACCGGCTGGGTGGCAGTGGCGCTGGCACTGGTGGTGCTGCAGCTTGCGCTGCCGCTGCTGGCGCTGCTGATGCGCGCCCTCAAGGACAAGCCGCAGCGCGTGGGCGCGATCGCCGCGTGGCTGCTGGGCACGCAGCTGCTCAACACCGCCTGGCTGGTACTGCCCTCGGTGGCACCCGGCAACGCGCTCGGCTGGTGGCTGGTGCCGCTGCTGACCGCCGGCATGGGGCTGCTGCTCTTCGGGCGCGTGCCGGCCGAGCTGGCCGCGCGCTCGCAGGTGTTCGAGCCGCAGGAGGTGCGCCATGCCAGCCCGTGAGGTGGCGGTGGGCAAGATCGCGCTGGCCGGCGGCGCCATTGCGCTGATGGTGGCGCTCGTCGTGGCCACGGTGCTCGGCTGGCTGCACCTGCGCGGCACGCCGCCGGGCGGCGAGCGCCTGGGCCGCCCCTATTCGCTCACGGTGCCCGGCGCGCCGCTGCAGAGCGCACCACAACCCGACCTGCGCGCTTACCGGGCGCAGAAGCAGCGCCAGCTGCACGGCCTGGGTTGGGTGGACGCGCCGCACGGGCTGGTGCACATCCCGATCGAGCAGGCGATGGCGCTGATGGCCGCGCGCAGCGCAAGCGCACCGGAGGCCCGGCCATGAGGCACGCCGCCGCGGTGCTGCTGGTGCTGCTGTGTGCCCAAGCGCATGCGCAGGCGCTGGCGCCGCCGCCCAAGCCGCCGGACGCGCAACTGCAGCAGCGCCTGGATGCGCAGCTGCCGATGGACCTGCCGCTGGTCGACAGCGCCGGCCACCGCGTGCACCTGGGTGACTACTTCGGCGACCGCCCGGTGCTGCTGGTGCTGGGCTACTACCGCTGCCCGCAGCTGTGCGGCCTGCTGATGCACGGCCTGCTCGAGGCACTGCACACCGGCCGCCTGCCCCGCACGGACTACCGCGTCGTGCGCGTGAGCATCGACCCGAACGAGACCGCCGCCGTCGCCTTGCGGCGACGCAACGCCGACCTCGCCTACGCCGACTTCGTGCAAGGCGCGCAGCCCGCGCCGCAGCCGCTGCAACTGCAACTGCTCACCGGCGAGCCGGCAGCGATCACCACCCTGGCCCGGGCCGCCGGCTACCACTACCAGCGCACGGTCGTCAAAGACGAAGCCGCGGCGCGCTACGCACACCCCGCCGCCGTGATCGTGGCCACGCCCGGCGGCCGCATCGCGCGCTACTTCATGGGCGTCAACTTCGACCCCTGGGACCTGCGGCTGGCACTCGTCGGCGCGGGCGACGGCCGCATCGGCAACCTCACCGACCGCGTGGCCCTGCTGTGCGCCCACATCGACCCACAACTCGGCCGCCACACCATGGGCGTGCTGCGTGGCATGCAGGTGATGGGCGGCACACTCGTGCTGCTGCTCGGCGCGCTGTGGTGGTCCTTGCGATCTCCCCGGAGACTGCGGTGACCGACGCCTCGCCGCACCTCGGCTTCCACCTGCTGCAGCAAGCCGCGTCCCAGGAGGCCGGCCGCGTGGACGCGCTCTTCACCGCGATGGTGCTGCTGTGCGGCTTCGTCGCCATCGCGATCTTCGTCGTGATGATCGTGTTCTCGATCCGCTACCGCGCCGGCTCGCGGGTGGACCGCAGCAACCCGAAGCGCAAGCTGCTGTGGCTCGAAGCCACCTGGACCCTCACGCCGCTGGCCATCTTCATCGGCATCTTCGTTTGGACCGCGCACGACTACATGCGCCTGTACGAGCCACCGCCCGACGCGCTGCCGGTGTACGTGGTGGCCAAGCAATGGATGTGGAAGCTGCAGCACCGCAATGGCCGGCGCGAGATCAACGAGCTGCACCTGCCGCTGGGCCAGCCCGTGCTGCTGAAGATGACCTCGCAGGACGTGATCCACAGCTTCTTCGTGCCGGCCTTCCGCGTGAAGCAGGACGTGCTGCCCGGCCGCTACACCAGCCTGTGGTTCACGCCCACGCAGATCGGCACCTACCACCTGCTGTGCGCCGAATACTGCGGCAGCCAGCACTCGCGCATGGAAGGCCGCATCGTCGTGATGAACCCGGCCGACTACAGCCGCTGGGCCGCCGCCGGGGCTGCGCAGCCCAGCCTCGCGCAATACGGCTTCACGCTGTTCCGCAAGCTCGGCTGCAGCGGCTGCCACACCGCAGGGCCCGGCTCCACGGTGAACGCGCCGCTGCTGCAAGGCCTGCCGGGGCGCACCGTGCACCTGCAGGATGGCCGCAGCATCGTGGCCGACGACAACTACATCCGCGACTCGATCCTGCTGCCGCGCAAGGACGTGGTGGCCGGCTTTGCGCCGGTGATGCCCTCGTTCGCCGGCCAGGTGAGCGAGGAGGACATCCAGGCCCTGATCGCCTACCTGCGGAGCGACGCGCCATGAGCTACCTCACCGACGGCCTCACGCTGCGCTCGTGGCTCACCACCACCGACCACAAGCGCATCGCGATCCTGTACGCGATCGCGATCACCGCCTTCTTCTTCGTGGGTGGTGCGGCGGCCACGCTGATCCGGCTGGAGCTGGCCACGCCGGCCGGCGACCTGGTGAGCGACGACACCTACAACAAGCTCTTCACCGCGCACGGCGTGATCATGGTGTGGCTGTTCCTGATCCCGTCGATCCCGTCGGTGCTGGGCAACTTCCTGATCCCGCTGATGGTGGGCGCGCGCGACCTCGCGTTTCCCAAGCTCAACCTGATGAGCTGGTATCTCTACATGGTCGGCGGCGCCACCGTGCTGCTGGCGCTGTTCCTGGGCGGGGTGGATACCGGCTGGACCTTCTACACGCCCTACTCGTCGATGTTCTCCAACAGCTACGTCACGGTCACGCTGGTGGGCGTGTTCATCACCGGCTTCTCGTCGATCCTCACCGGGCTGAACATCATCGTCACCGTGCACCGGCTGCGCGTGCCGGGCATGGGCTGGTTCAAGCTGCCGCTGTTCGTGTGGTCCATCTACGCCACCAGCGTGATCCTGGTGCTGGCCACGCCGGTGCTGGCGATCACCACCTTGCTGGTGGTGGCCGAGCGCCTGTTCCAGGTGGGCGTGTTCGACCCGGCCAACGGCGGCGACCCGCTGCTGTTCCAGCACATGTTCTGGTTCTACTCGCACCCGGCGGTCTACATCATGGTGCTGCCGGCGATGGG
>CAMLIZ010000259.1 GCA_946480245.1 uncultured Pseudomonadota bacterium | reverse complement strand
TCCAGGTGGCCACGCGCGAAGAGGCGCTGGAGTGGACGCGCCGCTTCCCGGCGCCGTTCAACGGCGTCGAGTGCTCGATCGAGGTGCGCCCGCTGTACGAGCTGGAGGATTTCGAGCCCGGCGACGCGGTGGAGCGCTTCCGCGAGATCGACAGCCGGACGCGCTGACTCACCGCCGCGGGCTGCTGCCGGCCGCGCTGGCACCGGTGCCCGGCATCACCGGCGTGCCGCCGGAGCCGCCCTGCGCGCCGGCACCGGTGGCCGCACCGCCACCGCCGATGCCTTGCGCGCCACCGGTGGTGGGTGCGCCTTGCTCGCTGCCCACGCCCTGCAAGCCGCCGCTGCCGCTGGCGGCCTGGCGCGGCCCCGACACCACGGCGCTGGCGGCAGAAGCGGCGGGCTGCACCGGCACGGTGTCACGCGCCATGCCGGGCGGCGGCTGCTGCGCGAACCAGGCCGCCACGGCCTGCGCGTCGACCTCGCCCATCGCCTTGGCGATCCCCGGCATCTGCTCGGTCGGATCGTTGTGGCGCGAGCCGTCACGCCATTCGGCCAGCGCCTTCACCAGGTAGCTGGCGTGCTGGCCAGCCAGGTACGGATAGCGCGTGCCTTCGCCGATCCCGCCCGGGCCGTGGCAGTTGGCGCAGCCTTGCAGCGCCTTGCTCTCGTCGCCCACCGCGGCGAGAAGCTGCCCGCGTTGCAGGTTGCCGCTTGCCGGTGGGGCCGGCGCTGGTGCGCTGGCCGCGGCCGCAGGCGTGAGCGATGCGTAGTACGCGGCGGCGTCCGTGCGCTGCTGCTCGCTCATCGCCTTGGCGATCGGGCCCATCACCTCGTTGTTGCGCAGCCCGTTGGCATAGCTTTGCAGCTGGTGCAGCAGATAGGCATGCGCCTGTCCGGCAATGCGCGGGAAGCCGGCCGCCGCATTGCCCTCGCCCTGCTGGCCATGGCAGGTCACACAGGCAGTGACGGCACCGCCGCCGCCTTGCTGGGCGATCTGCTGGCCGGCGCTGCGCTGTGCATCCGTGGGTGCGGAGGCGGCCACCGGCGCGATCAGCGGGCCGGAGGCGGGCAACGCGGCGGACGACGCCGACGACGCGGCGCTGGCCGAAGACGCGGCGCTCGCCGCCGGCTCTGCGCCGTTCGGCGTGCCGGGCGCGGGCTTGTTGCAGGCGGCCAGTGCCAGCAGTGCGGCGGCCAGCGCAAGAGGAGTGAGGCGGACGTGGATCATGATGCGAGCGGCCCCGGGTTCTTGAGGTAGCGGTTCACGATCGCGTCGGCGGCCCAGTAGGCCAGCGCGCCCACCGTGTCGGTCGGGTTGTACGAGGCGTTCTGCGGGAAGTTGGAGGCACCGATCACGAACACGTTCGGCACGTCCCAGCTCTGCAGGTACTTGTTGACCACACTCGTGCCCGGATCCGTGCCCATCACCGTGCCGCCGGTGTTGTGGGTGGTCTGGTACTGGGTGATCGTGTAAGGGCCCTTGCGCGGTCCGCCGGCCACCTGCTTGCCGCCCATCGCGCGGCCGATCTCCATCACCTTGGCCGTCACGTGGGCCGACATCTTGAGGTCGTTCGGCGGGAAGTCGAACGTCATGCGCAGCAGCGGCAGGCCCCAGGCGTCCTTGTAGGTGGGGTCGAGGTCGAGGTAGTTGTGCGGCGCCGCGCTGGAGCTGCCGTGCACCATCAGCGAACAGGTGTGGTTGTAGGCTTCAGCCACCGCGCGCTTCCAGGCGCTGCCCCAGGCCGGCGTGCCCGGCGGTGTGGGATGGAACTCGATCGGGCGGCCGTGGCTCATCGCCTCGCCCACGTTGGCGCCGCCGATGAAGCCGAGCGGGCCGTGGTCGAAGTTGTCGCTCACGAAATCCGCCATCACCGTGCCGCTGGCCCCCGAGCGCATGAACGGGTTGATGTTCACGTTCTTGTCGAAGAACACCTGCACGCCGCTCATCGTCTGGTACGCATAGTTGCGCCCCACCACGCCTTTGCCGGTGGCCGGGTCGTAGGGCGTGCCGATGCCCGACAGCAGCAGCATGCGCACGTTGTTCAGCGCGAACATGCCCACGATCACCAGCCGCGCCGGCTGCTCGTACTGGCGGCCTGCCGCGTCCACGTAGGTGACGCCGGTGGCCTTCTTCTTCGTGTTGTCGAGGTTGATGCGCAGCACCTGGCAGTTCGTGCGCAGGGTGAAGTTGGGCTCCTTCAGCAGCACCGGCAGCAGGATCGTCTGCGGCGACGACTTGGCGTAGTGCTCGCAACCGAAGCGCTCGCAGTAGCCGCAGAACATGCAGGTGTTCATGCGCAGCCCTTCGGGGTTGGTGTACGGCTGGCTCAGGTTGGACGAGGGCTGCGTGTACGGGTGGTAGCCCAGGCTGGCGGCGGCCTTGCGGAACATCGCCGAGCCGTATGGCTCCTTCTGCGGCGGCGTGGGGTAGTCGCGCGAACGCGGCTCCTCCAGCACGTTGCCGCCGGCCTGCTTCTGGCCCTTCAGGTTGCCGGCCTTGCCGCTGGTGCCCAGCAGGTACTCGAAGCGGTCGTAGTGCGGCTCCAGGTCGGCATAGGTGACGCCCCAGTCCTGCACCGTGATGTCGGCGGGCAGGAACTTCTCGCCGTAGCGCTGCACGGTGTGCGTGCGCAGCTGGAAGTCGGCGTCCTGGAAGCGGTAGGTCTGGCCGTTCCAGTGCACCGCGGCGCCGCCCAGGCCGGTGCCGGGCAGGAAGCTCTCCCAACGCCGGATCGGCAGCGCCAGGTCGCCGGGCGTGTTGCGGAAGGTCAGCGTCTCCTTCGTGTTGTCCTGCATCAGCGCCTTGCGCGTGGCGTAGCGCAGCTCGTCGTGCATCACCGGGCCCTGGAAGTCGGGGACGGTGAAGCGCGGCTCGCCGCGCTCCAGGCCCACCACCTTCAGGCCGGCCTTGGTGAGCTCGCGCGCCAGCATGCTGCCCACCAGCCCCACGCCCAGCAGCACTGCATCCACTTCAGGGAGTCGTGTTGCCATTTCAATTGCTCCACTGCGCTTCGCGCGAATTGCGATGCATGA
Organism: uncultured Pseudomonadota bacterium; assembly: GCA_946480245.1. The sequence continues at coordinate 1,174 of CAMLIZ010000259.1, read as the reverse complement.
GCCGGCCGAGCTCGGCGAACGCCGCGGATCCGGCTTGGCCGGGCCGCTGGCGTTGCCCCCTTGAGGGGGAGGCGCCGAAGGCGCTTCGGGGGTGGTTCATTCACGTCCCCTTGTTTAGCAGGCGCTGCTCGGCACGGCCGGACGGCGCGGTGGCCGGGATGTCGGGCATCTCGTGCACATGGCCGTTGCCGGGGTCGCCCAGGCTGCGCGGCGCCTGGTTGAACGCGATGCCGTACTGGTCGACCAGGTCGTAGTAGGCGGCGTACGCGCCGGGGAAGCCGATCATCTTCCACGCCGCCATGTCCTTGTTGCCGCCGTACACCGGATCGCAGAAGTAGCCCTCGATCGTCATCGACAGCAGCGACTCGAAGAACACCTTGCCCGGCACGCCTTCGTATTCGCGCGCAGCGGTCTGCAGCATCGTGAGGAAGGCGTCCTGCTCGGGCCCGGCCAGCTGCTCGAATGTGGTGTTGCGGGTGCGCTGGAGGTCGTTGCGGATGCCGCGCATCGCGTTGCGGAACAACTCGGCCGGCGTGAACGGCAGCTGGTAGCCCTGCGTCGGCTGGCCCTCGTGCCACGGGCCGCTGCGGTACAGCCGCTCGCCGGCACCCCAGGCACCGGCCAGCTGCAGGTCGATGTAGTGCGGCACGCCGGCGTCGATCGCGCTCGGCCCCAAGTCGTCGGGCGGGATCAGGCGCAGCACCGCGGCCTCGATGAACGCCGCCTCCGGTGCATTGAAGAAGCGATAGCCACTGCCGCCGCCGCTGCCCGCGCGTGTGGCACCGCTGGCCGCGGCGTGCGCAGGATGCGCCGCCGTGGTGGCCGCGTCTGCAGCCACCGGCGTGACGGCCGCAGCGCCAGTGACCTTGAGGAAGATGCGTCTGGACACGCCATCCATGGGGGCTCCCGAAGCAGTTGTTGGCGACGATGGTTGGCGCCGGCAAGAAGTGCTCCTGTGGGCAGGACGCAAGCGCGGCCCCGCTTGCGATGCGGGCAAATCTGCCGGCAAGGGCTGCCGGATGGCGTGCAGCGTGACGTCAATGCCGCAGGGCGCGCCGGCGCGCTGCGCGGGCATTTATGTTGCTGTGCAACATGGGCCTCGCCACCCGAGCGAGACGACCCGCTCAACCGCTCACAGGAGATCTCTGATGCAACAGCAGAACCCAGGCGCTTC
>CAMLIZ010000258.1 GCA_946480245.1 uncultured Pseudomonadota bacterium | reverse complement strand
CAAGAACAAGAAGACCACGCCCGAGAAGCTCGAATTCATGAAGTTCGATCCGAAGGCGCGCAAGCACGTGCTGTACAAGGAAACGAAGCTGAAATAAGCGCAGCGCGGTACTCGCATCGAGCACCGCTTCTCTGCCACAGCCCGCCGGCGACAACGCCAGGCGGGCTTTTTCATGACGGTGCGCACCGCACGCGATCAGTTCAGCCACAAAAAAGCCGCTGGTACTCAGCGGCTTTGCAGGCGGGGCGGCAAGGCAGGTTCAGCGAAAGCGCGACTCTGGCACCGTCTTGGTCTCGCCCGGCAACGACGCCACGTAGTCGGCCAGCGCCTTCAACTCAGCGTGGCTGAACTGCTTGGCTTGGGCGGCCATGATTGGGTTGCCGCGCCCCACGCGCGGGTTGCCCTCGGTCTGGTATGCGCGCAGCGCGGCGTAGAGATAGTCGGCGTACTGGCCGGCGATCTTGGGATAGTTGGGCGCGAGCGGCTTGCTGAGGTTGGCACCATGGCAGGAAACGCAGGCACCTTTGGTGAGCAGCGCCTGCACGTCGGCACCAGGGGCGGGCTGAAGGCCTTCGGGCAGCGTGACCGCCCCGTCCTTCTTGCCCAGCTGCTCGTAGAACGCAGCGATGTCGTTCATGTCCTGGTCGGACAGGGAGGCAGCGATGCCACGCATGGTGGGATGCTTGCGTTCGCCCTTCTTGTACTCGGTGAGTGCCGCGACGATGTAGGCCGCGCTCTGGCCCGCGATCTTCGGAACCTTGTAGACCTCGGGGAAGCTGCCCTGGTAACCGATGATGTTGTGGCAGCCCATGCACATGGCCACCAGCTTATCCGCCGCTCGCGGCGATGCGGTTGGAGCAGGCGCCGACGCGGCGCTTTGCGCTTGGGCCGGGAGGCTGATGGCGGCAGTGCCGCACACAAAGGTTGCGGCCAGGGTTGCCAGCAGCGAAGTGAGCTTTTTCATCGGGGCCAGGCTGTGGGTTTCAGGGTCAACCAGCGATTATAGGGGCGCCCTTATACTGGTTTGATCTCCCGCAAGGCAGCGCTGCATGAAGTTCCAAGGATCAGACCAATACGTCGCCACTCCCGAGCTGATGCTGGCGGTGAACGCAGCCATCACCCTGAAGCGCCCGCTGCTCGTCAAGGGCGAGCCAGGCACCGGCAAGACGATGCTGGCCGAGGAGGTTGCGCGGGCGATCGGGATGCCGCTGATGCAATGGCACATCAAGAGCACCACCAAGGCGCAACAGGGCCTGTACGAGTACGACGCGGTGAGTCGCCTGCGCGACAGCCAGCTTGCGGACGTCGAGAATTCGGAGAAGGTCAAGGACATCCGGAACTACATCGTCAAGGGTGTGCTGTGGCAGGCTTTCGAAGCGGAACAGCCGGTGGCGCTGCTGATCGACGAGATCGACAAGGCCGACATCGAGTTTCCGAACGACCTGCTGCGCGAGCTCGACCGCATGGAGTTCTACGTCTACGAGACGCGGCAGTTGGTCAAGGCGCGTCATCGGCCGCTCGTGTTCATCACCTCCAACAACGAGAAGGAACTGCCCGATGCGTTCCTCCGCCGCTGCTTCTTCCACTACATCAAGTTTCCTGACGCCGACACGATGAAGAGCATCGTCGAGGTGCACTTCCCGGGTCTCAAGCGCGAGTTGCTGGCGGCGGCGATGAAGAACTTCTACGACGTGCGCAACCTGCCCGGGCTGAAGAAGAAGCCCTCCACCTCGGAGTTGCTGGACTGGCTGAAGCTGCTGCTCGCCGAGGACATTCCCCTCGAAGCGCTGCAGAGCAAGGACGAGAAGGTGGCGATTCCGCCGCTGGTCGGCGCGCTGCTGAAGAACGAACAGGACCTGACGCTGTTCGAGAAGCTGGTGTTCATGCAGAAGCACAACCGATGAACGAGATCGTCCAGCCGGTCGCGCTGAAGGGCCAGCACGCCAGCCTGGTGCCCCTGGCGACCGCACATGCCGTGGCGCTGGCCGAGGCTGCGCGCGATGGCGAGCTCTGGCGGCTCTGGTACACGAGCGTGCCAAAGCCCGAGAACATGGCCGCCGAGATCGAGCGCCGCCTCGCGCTGCAGGCCAAAGGCAGCATGCTGCCGTTCACGGTGCTCGACGCGCAGGGCGTGCCCGCCGGCATGACCACCTTCATGAACGTGGACGCCGTGCACCGCCGCGTCGAGATCGGCAGCACTTGGTACGCCGGCCGGGTGCAGCGCACGCCGCTCAACACCGAGTGCAAGCTGATGCTGCTGCAGCATGCGTTCGACGCGCTGCAGTGCATCGCGGTCGAGTTCCGCACGCACTTCATGAACCAGCAGAGCCGACGCGCGATCGAGCGCCTGGGCGCGCGACTGGACGGCATCCTGCGCCACCACCAGCGCATGCCGGACGGCACCTTGCGTGACACCTGCGTCTACAGCATCGTGGCGCCGGAATGGCCCACCGTGAGATCGCACCTGCGCTGGCAGCTCGAGAAGCCGCGCACCTGAGCTTCAGCCCTCGCTCTCGCACCGGTTGCGGCCCGCGGCCTTGGCCGCGTAGAGCGCGGCGTCGGCGCGCTGCAGCATGGCCGCCAGCACGTCGTGCGGGCCGCGCCAGGCGGTGACTCCGACGCTCACGCTCAACGGGAGGCACTCGTCCTGCCAACGCAGTGGGGTGGCGGCCACGCGCTCGCGCAGCCGCTCGGCCACCACCTGCGCCTGCTCCAGGCCGGTGCCGGGCAGCAGGACCAGGAATTCCTCGCCGCCGTAACGGCCCAGACGGTCGATGTCGCGCATCTCGGCGCCCAGCACGCCCGCCAGTTGCTGCAGGGCCGCATCGCCCGCGGCATGGCCGTGCCGATCGTTGATGCCTTTGAAGCGGTCGGCATCGATCATCAACACCGCAAATGGCGCCTGCAGCCGCTGTGCGCGGTGTTCCTCGTCGGCCAGAGCCTCCTCCAGCGCGCGCCGGTTCATCACGCCGGTGAGCACGTCGCGCCTCGAGTTGCTGCGCAGCTCCGCCACCAGGCGCGAAAACACCAGCGCCAGCAGCGTCAGTTGGAAGGTCAGCGTGATCACCAGGTAGACGAACGCGCTGACGAAGCCGGCCCAGGTCTCGGTGCCCAGCTCCACCATGCCGGCCTGCGGCACCAGCAGCGCACGCACGCCGCGCAGCGTGAACACTGCGGCGCCACAGGCCAGCGGCGCGGCCACCGCCAGGCCGAATCGGCGCTGCCGGCGTCCGCCGGCCAGGGCCTGGATATCCCAGGCGGCGGACAGGCACAGCAGCGCCATCACCGCCGACAGCAAGGCCATGCGCCAGGTGTCGTGGCGTGCATCCATGCCGATCCAGGCGGCCGCCAGCGCCAACGCAAACAGCGATCCGTGCCAGCGCCAGCGCATCGGCGCGCCGTAGAAATGCCACACCCCGCGCTGCAGCGCGATCAGCGCCAGCGTCACGCCGAGGTTGCCAGCCAGCCGCAGCGTGGCGTCGGCGCGCAGGAAGGCGAACACGAACAGCGGCAGCGACAGGCCGGTGAGCAGTGCGCAAGCGGCCCAGTGCAGCGCGGCGCTGCGGGTGGCCGGCATCAGGCGCGCGCCGATGGCCCAGCCCGCCGCGGCCACGACCTGCTGGGCGCCGACCATCAGGTAGGCGATCTCAGTGCTGCTGAATCGGATCATTGCGCGCGTGCCCGGGGCAGGCCTTATAGCACCCGCATACCGGGCGGCGCAGCGGCCGAAGGCGCCAATCTGTATGCTTCGGAACGTTCGTTGCCCCGCCTCCCAAGATGCTCATCAACTTCTTCTACACGCTGCGTGCGGCCAAGCTGCCGGTGTCGGTGAAGGAATACCTGACCCTGCTCGAAGGCCTGCAGGCCGGCGTGATCGGCCCCTCGGTCGATGAGTTCTACATGCTCGCGCGCACCACCCTCGTGAAGGACGAGGCCCACTACGACAAGTTCGACCGCGCGTTCGCGGCCTACTTCAAAGGCGTGGAGATGCTGGCCGACTTCACCAAGGAAGTGCCGCTGGAGTGGCTGCGCAAGAACCTCGAGCTCGAGCTCACGCCCGAGCAGAAGGCGGCGATCGAGAAGATGGGCTGGGACGAGCTGATGGAGACGCTGAAGAAGCGCTTCGAGGAGCAGAAGGAACGCCACGAGGGCGGCAGCAAGTGGATCGGCACCGGCGGCACCAGCCCGTTCGGCAACGGCGGCTTCAACCCGCAAGGCATCCGCATCGGCGGCAAGGGCGGCAACAAGAGCGCCGTGAAGGTGTGGGAGCAGCGCGCCTACAAGGACTACGACGACTCCAAGGAACTCGGCACGCGCAACATCA
>CAMLIZ010000257.1 GCA_946480245.1 uncultured Pseudomonadota bacterium | reverse complement strand
GCCAGGATGAAGAACGGGATCGCCATGATCTCGAAGTTCTCGATCCCGGTGAACAGCTTGTGCGCCACCTCCAGCGGCGACACGGTGGTCATCGTGAAGAAGAACGTCAGCACCGTCAGGCCGAGCGAGATGGAGATCGGCATGCCGGTGAGCATCAGCACCAGCAGCAGAACGAAGATCAGGATGCCGCTCATTTCGTGTCTCCCTTGCCGTTGCCGCTGCGGCTGATCGCCTCGCCGGCTTCCATCGCCTCGCCGAGCAGCATCGGCTCCTCCTCTTCGAGGCCCTCGACGTGGCCGTGGTCATGGTGCGGCAGTTCGCCCGTCCTGATGAAGCTGCGGCACACCTGGAGGAATCGGTAGCACATGAGCCCGGAGCCGAGGGGCACGCACAGGAAGACCGGCCACATCGGAATCTCCAGCACCTCGCTGGTCTGCCCCGTGCGGCTGTAGCGCCACACGTAGTCGCCGCCGAGCACGGCGATCGTGCCGGTGAACAGCGCCCCGGCCAGCAGGCCGAACACGATGACCGCATTGCGCTGCTTTTCCGGCAGCTTGCGGATCAGCACGTCCACACCCACGTGGATGCCGGTGCGCACGCCGTAGGCGGCGCCGAACTTCGCGACCCAGATGAACATGAAGATGCACAGCTCCTGCGCCCAGCTCATGTCGATGCGGACCACGTAGCCGGAGATCGACGGGATGGTCGCCAGGAAGCGGTGCACCACCTGGACGAAGATGATGATCGTGGCCACGCCCATCAGGGACGCGATCAGCGTCTCCTCGAGCCTGTCGAGCAATCGGTTGAACACGGGTCAGCCCCTGTTTCGCGCCTTGCCAGGCGCGGCATGAAAGCGGCGCCGCCAGGGCGCCGCACCGGATCAGCCCGCGCTGGCGCGGGCCATCTTCAGGCCTGGAAGCCCGCGGCCTTGTAGACCTTGTCGATCGTCTCCTGGCCGATGCGCGACGCCATTTCCTTGTGCACCGGCAGCAGCGCCTTCACCCACTCGGCGCGCTCCTGCGGCGTGAGCGTGTAGATGGTCATCTTGCCCGTCGCCTTGATCTTCTCCAGCGCCTCTTCGTTGTCGCTCAGCGCGATCTGGTTCGCATACACCGTGGCGTCGCGAATGGACAGCTCGAGCACCTTGCGCGCTTCCGGCGGCAGGCCTTCCCAGAACTTCTTGTTGACGATGACCGCGTAGGCGAGGTGCCCGTGGTGCGACAGCGTCATGTGCTTCTGCACTTCGTAGAACTTCTGCGTCCAGTAGTTCGAGGGCACCCCTTCCAGCCCGTCGACCACGCCCGACTGCAGGCCTTGGTAGACCTCCGAGAACGCCATCACCTGGGGGATCGCGCCGAGGGCGCGCATCTGCGCGTCCAGCACCTTGGAGCCTTGGATGCGCAGCTTCAGGCCCTTGAAGTCCTCCACGTGGTGCAGCGGACGGTTGGCACTCATGTTCTCGAAGCCGTTCTCCCAGTAGGCCAGGCCCTTGATGCCCTTGGGTTCGAGCTTGCTGAACAGCTCCCAGCCCACAGGGCCGGTGGTGACCCTGCGGAACGCCTCCGAGTCCTTGAAGATGAACGGCAGGTCGAAGACCTCGAATTCCTTCGCGCCCAGCGGAGCGAACTTGGACACCGACGGCGCCAGCATCTGCACCGAGCCGAGCTGCAGCGCCTCCAGCTCTTCCTTGTCCTTGTAGAGCTGGCTGTTCGGATAGACCTCCACCTTGATCGCGCCCTTGCTGCGCTCTTCCACCAGCTGCTTGAAGCGATCGGCCGCCTTGCCCTTGGGGGTGTGCGGCGCCACGACGTGGCTGAACTTGATGACGATCGGGTTGGACTGGGCAAACACACGCGGCACTGCCAATCCAGCGGCGGCGGCGGCGGTGGCGGCCAGGGCAGTGCGGCGGGTCACGGGACGGTTGGCGTTCACGCGGGTCTCCTGGTGAAGGTGGTGGGGTACGGCGCGATTCTGGCGAGCGGCGTGCGGCGGCGTAACTGTGGAGTTCCACACGCGCACCTCGGCGCAGGGCGCTCCTACACTGGCTGCATGCCTCAATCGCCCTCCGCGCCGTTGCTGCCGCCGCTGGCGCTGCCGCCCCGGCCCTCGCGCATGCGCGCGCTGTGGCTGCTGCCGCTGGCGCTGTCGCTGCTGCTGGTGGCAGGCGTGCTGCTCACCTTGCGCCAGGCGGAACTCACCGAGCGCGAAGGCCAGCGCCAGGAACTGATCTCCGACGCGCTGTCGCTCCAGTCGCAGCTTGAAAACCGCATCGACACCGAGCGCCAGCTGCTGCGGGATCTGGCGCACCGCATGGACTCCGGCGCGGTACGCCCGGTGAGCTTCGAGTTGCTGCCGGAGGTGCTCCACGGCTTGCAGGATTTCTGGATCAGCGTGACCTGGCTGGACGGCCTCAACCGGCCGGTCGCGCAGGTGCCCGAGCAGTGGCCGTTGCCGAACGCGGCCGTCGCACGCCACGACACCTTGTCCACCGGGCTGTCGGCGCACCTGTCGGTGCCGCTGGCCGGAGGGGGCGCGCTGGTGGTGCGCTATTCGCCGGCACGCATGCTGCGACAGAGCGTGCCGTGGTGGCTGGCGCGCAAGTACGACGTGCGCCTGACCGACAGCCTGGGGGCCGTGATCGCCACCACGATGGAAGGCCCCGAGACGCCGGATCGCGCCAGCTACCGCATCAGCATGGCGCCCACGCTCAACGACGTGTACCTCGAACTGCTGGCGCGCGACCGCGTTCGACCCTGGTATCGCACCCTGCCGGTGGCGCTGATCAGCGCATTCGCCGTGCTGATCGTGCTGTCCACGCTGCTGCTGCGGCGCCAGGTGCGCGAGGTGTCGCGGGCCGAAGAGGCCTGGCGCACCGAAGCCGCCTGGCGCAATGCGATGGAGGATTCGCTCACGGTGGGCCTGCGCGCGCGCGATCTCGAAGGTCGCTTGGTCTACGTCAACCGCACCCTGGCCGACATGGTGGGCTACGCGCCGGAGGATCTGGTCGGCCTGATGCCGCCCATGCCCTACTGGCCACCCGACTCGCTCGAGCAGACCATGCAGCGCCACCTGCGCAACATGGCAGGCAAGGCGCCGCGCGAGGGCTATGAAGCGGTGTGGGTGCACCGCGACGGCCACCGCTTCGACGTGATGGTGTTCGAGGCGCCTCTGGTGGACGCGCGCGGCCGCCACATCGGCTGGATGGGCTCGATCATCGATGTCACCGAGCGCAAGCGCCTCGAGGAACGCGAGCGCCGCCAGACCGACACCATGGCCCACCACGCGCGGTTGACGATGCTGGGCGAGGTGGCCTCCACCCTGGCGCACGAGCTGAACCAGCCGCTGTCGGCCATCGCCAGCTACAACGCGGGCGTGCTCAACTCGCTGCGCCGCGTGGCGCAGCCCGACCCGGTGGTGCTGCGCGCGTTGCAGCGCCTGGGCGAGCAGGCCGCGCATGCGGGCGCCATCGTGCAGCGCATTCGCGAGTTCCTCACCCGGCGCGAGCCGCGACTGGAGGATTGCGACATCAACGCGGTGGTGCGCCAGGCGGTGGGGCTGCTGCGGCGCGAGCTGGAGCGCCACGGGGTGCAGATCCATCTGCGACTGGACGAGCGCATGGGCCCGGTGGTGGCCGACACGGTGCTGATCGAGCAGGTGGTGATCAACCTCGTGCGCAATGCCAGCGATGCGCTGGCCGCGCAGCAGGGCGAGCGCCGCATCGAGGTGGCCACCTCGCGCAGCGCCGACGCCCGCTTTGCACGCGTGGACGTGCGCGACAACGGGCCCGGCCTGCAGGGGCGCAGCATCGAGACGCTGTGCGCGCCGTTCTATTCCACCAAGAGCGAGGGCATGGGCATGGGCCTGGCGATCTGCCGCTCGATCATCGAGGCGCACCACGGCGTGTTCGATGCAAGCGAAGCGCACGGCGGCGGGGCGGTGTTCTCGCTCACGCTGCCGGTGGACCTGCCCGTGCATGAACACACCGAGGAAGCACAGCAATGAGCGCAGACCGCATCGTGTACCTGGTGGACGACGAAGAGCCCGTGCTGGACGCGCTGAGCTTCCTGCTCGGCTCGCGCGGCCTGCAGGTGCGACCGTTCCACGACGGACCGTCGCTGCTCGCGGCGCTGGCCGCGGCGCGCCCGCCGGTGCGCGGCGTGATCGTGCTCGACATCCGCATGGAGCCGATGTCGGGCCTGCGCGTGCACGACGAGCTGGTGGCGCGCGGGCTGCGCAACCCGGTGCTGTTCCTCTCCGGCCATGGCGACATTCCGATGGCGGTGGAGGCGCTGAAGAAAGGCGCCTTCGACTTCCTCGAGAAGCCGTACAGCGACAACGC
>CAMLIZ010000256.1 GCA_946480245.1 uncultured Pseudomonadota bacterium | reverse complement strand
CGTGTCGGTGTGGAACGGCAGCAAGATGGCCTTGTCGGGCGAGCTGGCCGACAAGGTGCTGGAGATGCTGCAGCAGGCGCGCGCCGGCCGCTTCGACGGGCCCGAGATGCAGGCCGCCGAGCCGATGCTGCGCACGCAGATGCAGCTGTCCACGCTGCCCTCGCCGGACACGCTGCTGATCGAGCGTTATGCGTCGCGCGAAGGGCATCACCTGTACGTGTATCCGTTCGCCGGCCGCGCGGTGCACATCGGGCTGTCCAACCTGCTGGCGTGGCGGCTGGCGCGCGCGCAGCCCAACAGCTTTGCCATCAGCATCAACGACTACGGCTTCGAGCTGCTGTCGCCGATGCCGGTGGATGGCGCGCCCTTGCAGGACGGCACGGCGTTCTCCACGCACGACCTGCTGCACGACGTGCTGCAGAGCCTGAACGCGAGCGCGCTGGCGCAGCGGCGCTTCCGCGAGATCGCGCGCGTGGCCGGGCTGGTGTTCTCGGGCTATCCGGGCGCGCCGAAAAGCCTGCGCCAGCTGCAGGCCTCGTCGTCCTTGTTCTACGAGGTGTTCCGCAAGTACGACGCAGGCAACCTGCTGCTCGGCCAGGCCGAGAACGAGGTGCTGTCGCAGGAGCTGGACATCCGCCGGCTGGCCGCCGTGCTGCAGCGCATGGCCGGGCAGCGCGTGGCGTGGGTGGAGCTGCCGATGCCCAGCCCGTTCAGCCTGCCGCTGATGGTGGAGCGCTTTCGCGAGCAGGTGAGCACCGAGAAGCTGTCGGACCGGCTGGAGCGTATCCTGAAGGACGCGGCGCGCGCGCTGGGCGACGAAGTGGCGCAGACGGTGCCGCGGCGCGGTGCTGCGCAGGGTGCGGCGGAAGCCGCAGCTACTTTGTCACGTCGAGCCTCCGGGGGGCGGCAACGTCGCACGCGCGTACGTTGACCACGAAGCTGGCGCACGCTAGCGTATGCGGTACAGGCCAGAACATGAGCACGGGCCAGAACATGAGCACCAGCCAGCAGAACAGGGGGAGGCGTTGCGAGCGCAGTGCGCAACTGCTTGCGCACAAGTCGCTCGTGCGCCGCATTGCGGCGCGCCTGCGCACGCGGCTGCCGGCCAACGTGAGCATGGAAGAACTGGAGCAGGCTGGGCTGATCGGCCTGAACGAGGCGCTGTCGCGCTTCGAGGAGGGCCGCGGCGCCAGCTTCGAAACCTACGCTGCGCGCCGCATCGAAGGCGCGATGCTCGACGCGCTGCGCGCCACCGACACCTTGCCGCGCGACAGCCGCGCCCGCCTGCGCCAGGCGCGCGCCGCGGTGCAGCGGCTGGAGCATCGGCTGCACCGCGCGCCGCGCGCCAAGGAGGTGGCCAACGAACTCGGCTGGAGCCTGCAGGAGTTCCATGACCTGATGGTGGAGGCCGGCGCCGGCGGTGCGCGTGACGGCGACGAGGCGCTGGAGGCCGGCGAGGAGGTGTTTGCCAGCTGGGCCGCCTTCGGCGATGAAGACACCGCGGTGGACGACCTGGCCGATCCGCTGCAGGGCCTGCAGGCGCGCCAGCGCCACGAGGCCCTGAACGCCGCGTTCGACGCGCTCGAGGAGCGCGAGCGCTACGTGATCCAGCAGCTGTACCACGGCAACGCCAGCATGAGCCAGGTGGCCGCGCAGCTGGGGCTGAGCACCGCGCGCATCTCGCAGATCAACAACGAGGTCGTTGCCAAGCTGAAGCGCCGCTTGCGCGACTGGTGACCTGGGTCAGCGGCCTTCCGAGGCGGCGGACAGCAGCCGGTCGATCGCTGCCTCCAGCTGGTCGGGCGGCACCGGCTTGACGAGGTGCTCGTCGAAGCCGGCCGACAGCGCGCGGCTGCGGTCGAGGTCGTGGCCGTAGCCGGTGAGGGCGGCCAGGCGCAGGTCGGCGCAGCGCGCATCGGCGCGCAAACGGCGCGCGAGTTCGTAGCCGTCCATGCCCGGCAGGCCGATGTCGAGGATGGCCAGGTCGGGCACGAACTGGCTCAGCACGGCCAGCGTCTCGTCGCCGCTGCCGGCGCTGCGCACCTCGTAGCCGGCGCCTTGCAGCAGCTGCACCAGGGTCTCGGCCGCGTCGAGGTTGTCGTCCACCACCAGGATGCGGCGCCCGGCCATGTGGGCCGGCGGCGGCAGCGGCTTGGCGCCGGCCACCACGGCGATCGACGTGGCGCGCGGCAGGCGCACCGTGAAGCGGCTGCCGTGGCCTTCGCCGTCGCTGCTGGCTGCCACCGTGCCGCCGTGCAGCTCCACCAGCGTCTTCACGATCGCCAGGCCCAGGCCCAGGCCGCCGGCCTGGCGATCCAGCGTCTGCTGGCCCTGCACGAAGAGGTCGAACACGCGCGGCAGCAGCTGCGGCGAGATGCCGGCGCCGGCGTCCTCGACCCACAGTTCGGCGACGTCGCCGTCGGCGCGCGCGCCGATCGTGATGCGCGCATGGCCGGGCGTGAACTTGGCGGCGTTGGACAGCAGGTTGCTCAGCACCTGGGCCAGCCGCACGGCGTCGCCCGACACGTACAGCGGCTGCGGCGGCAGGTTCACCTCCAGCGGCAGCACGCGCTGGTCCAGCACCGGCTGCACCAGCTCGATCGCGCGGCCCACCACGTCGCGCACGTCGATCAGCTCGCGCCTGATCTGCACCTTGCCGCGCGCGAAGCGCGACACGTCGAGCAGGTCGTCGACCAGGCGCGTCAGGTGCGCCACCTGGCGCTCCAGGATGCGGCGCTCGGTCTGGTGCGCCTCCGGGTTGCGCAGCGTCATCAAGCGCAGCGCGGTCACGATGGGCGCCAGCGGATTGCGCAACTCGTGGCCCAGCATCGCGAGGAACTCGTCCTTCGCGCGGTTGGCGCCTTCGGCATGCTGGCGTGCCGCCTGCGCCTCGGCATACAGGCGGGTGCGCTCCACCACGCCGGCCTGCTGCTGCGCCGCGGCGGCCACTAGCGCGTCGCACACCGTCTGCACCTCCTGGATGTTGCTGCCCCGCGGCGCCGGCACCTGCCCGCGGCCGAGGGCTTGCGCCGCCTGCCGCAGGTCGGTCATGGCGCGCAGGATGCCGCGCCCCATCACCAGCGCGGCCAGCAGGCCGATCAGCAGCGACAGCACCAGGCCGCCGCCATAGGCGATCAGCGAGCGGTGCATGCCGGCATTCACCGTGACCGGCGGCACGCCGATCACCACCGCCCAGCGAGTGCGCGGCGAGCGGCTGAAGGCGGTGTAGGCCTGCACGCCCTCCATCGTGAGCGTGATGCCCGAGCCTTCGGGCCGATCCCCGGCCATCAGCTCGCGCAGCGTGGGGGAGGCGGCACTGCCGATGTAGCGCTCGGCCGCGCGTGAGCGGCCCACGCGCACGCCTTCGCTGTCGAACACCGAGATCACCCAGTCGTCGGGTGTGCGCTGGCGCTGCAGCACCTGCGTCACCACCTCGGGCTTCAGCACCGCGGTGAGCACGTAGCGCAGATCGCCGTCGCGCAGGACGGGCACGCGCACGGGCAGCGCGAACAGCCCGCGCGGCCCCCGAGCGATGCGCCCCACCACCGGCTGGTGCGTGCTGAGCACTTCGCGGAAGCTCTCCGGCTCGGCCAGCGGCGGCAATGACGTGGCGCCCGAGAAACCGCTGTTGAACACCACGCGGCCGCTGGGATCGTGCAGGATCAGCGCCGCCCAGCGGCTCTGCCCGGCCAGCACGCGCTCTGCGCGCTGCGCGAACGCGGCCGGGTCCTCGTCGGGCATGCGGGTCGAGGCCAGCACCTGCAGCGCCGAGACGGAGCTGCCGAGCTCGGCGTCCACCGCGATCATCAGGCTGCGCGCGAGTTCCTGCGTGGCGCGCTCGCTTTGCGTGCGCTGCTGCTGCAGCAGCAGCCACAGGCTGGCGCCGGACATCAACGCGAGCGGCAGGATCGCGGCGGCTGCCAGCAGGTAGAGCCGGCGGCGCAACGGGGTACTCCGGGGTGCAACGCGGCCCTGCGACATGGTGAGCGCGAGTATGCCGTCAACCGGCTGCGCGCCGGTGTGCAGAACAGCTGCTTACTTGCGCATCAAGGTGCTCTTGCCGAAGAGCGATTCGATCAGGTCCACCGCCACCTCGGCGGTGGCATTGCGCACGTCCATCGCCGGGTTCAGCTCCATCACGTCCATCGACGCGAGGCGGCCGGTATCCGCGATCATCTCCATGCACAGCTGCGCCTCGCGGTAGGTGGGGCCGCCGCGCACGGTGGTGCCCACGCCAGGCGCCACATCGGGGTCGAGGAAGTCGACGTCGAAGCTCACGTGCAGGTGGGTGTTGGCGTCCATCGTGGCCAGCGCCAGCTCCATCGTGTGGCGCATGCCCATCTCGTCGATGTAGCGCATGTCGAAGACTTCCAGG
>CAMLIZ010000255.1 GCA_946480245.1 uncultured Pseudomonadota bacterium | reverse complement strand
TTCGTGATGATCCGCCCGCAGATGAAGCGGCAGAAGGAGCACAAGTCGATGATCGAGGCGCTGGCCAAAGGCGACGAGGTCGTCACCACCGGCGGCATGGTAGGCAAGATCACCAAGCTCGGCGAAAGCTTCGTCGGCCTCGAGGTGGCCAACGGCGTGGAGCTGCAGGTGCAGCGTGCAGCCGTGGTGCAAGTGCTGCCCAAGGGCACCTTGAAGTAAATCGTTCGCCCCGGGCCGCCAGCAGCGCGTGCCGCTGGCGGCCTTTTCGATGGCCTGCGCCGCGCCTGACGCTCGCGCAAGGAAGATGCGATGAACCGCTACCCCTGGTGGAAGTACGCGATCCTGGCGATCGCCTTCGTGGTGGGCCTGCTCTATACGGCGCCCAATTTCTTCGGCGAAGCGCCAGCCGTGCAGGTGTCCAGCGGCAAGGCCACCTTGAAGCTCGATGCCGCCACGGTGAAGCGGGTCGAGCAGATCCTGCAGAGTGCGGGGGTGACGCCGCAGCATGTGGAGTTCGACAACGGTTCGGTGAAGGCGCGCTTCGCCGACACCGACGTGCAGCTGAAGGCGAAGGACGCGCTCAGCCATGCGCTGAACCCGGATCCGTCGGACCCGAGCTTCATCGTGGCGCTGAACCTGATGTCGCGCACGCCCACGTGGATGACGCGACTGCATGCACTGCCCATGGCGCGCGGCCTTGACCTGCGTGGCGGTGTTCACTTCCTGATGCAGGTGGACATGAAGGCGGCGCTGACCAAGCGTGCCGAGGCGCTGACGGGCGACGTGCGCACGCTGCTGCGCGACAAGAATATCCGCCACAGCGGCATAAGCCGCGAGGGCAATGCGGTCGTGGTTCACTTCCGCGATGCCCAGACGCTGCAGCAGGCGCTGGCTGTGTTGAACGACCAGATCCCCGAGATGCAGTGGCTGAGCTCGGGCGACGGCGCCGAGCCGCTGCTCACGGGCACGCTGCGGCCCGAAGCGGCGCGCCGGGTACAGGAGGCGGCGCTGAAGCAGAACATCACCACACTGCACAACCGCGTCAACGAACTCGGCACGATGGAGCCGGTGATCCAGCAGCAGGGCCTGGACCGGGTGGTGGTGCAGTTGCCCGGTGTGCAGGACACCGCTCGCGCCAAGGACATCATCGGCCGCACCGCGACGCTCGAGATGCGCATGGTCGACAGCAGCGCAGAGGCCGCGGCTGCGGCAGTGGGCAGCGGGCCCGTGCCGTTCGGTGACGAGCGTTATATCGACCGCGACGGCACGCCGATCATCGTGAAGAAGCAGGTCATCATCACCGGCGACAACCTGTCCGATGCGCAGGCCGGCTTTGACAGCCAGACGCAGGAGCCGGCGGTGCACCTCACGGTGGACGCCAAGGGAGCGCGCGTCGTGCGCGACGTGTCCCGTGACAACATCGGCAAGCGCATGGCGATCCTGCTGTTCGAGAAGGGCAAGGGCGAAGTCGTCACCGCACCGGTGATCCGCGGTGAGCTCGGCTCACGTTTCCAGATCACCGGCCGCATGACGGCACAGGAGGCCAACGACACGGCGCTGCTGCTGCGGGCGGGCTCTCTGGCCGCGCCGATGGAGATCATCGAGGAGCGAACCATCGGCCCGAGCCTGGGCGCCGACAACATTGCCAAGGGCTTCGACAGCGTGCTGTACGGCTTTGCGGCGATCACCGTGTTCATGTGCGCCTACTACCTGCTGTTCGGCGTGTTCTCCACCTTGGCGCTGGCGTTCAATCTGCTGCTGCTGGTGGCGCTGCTGTCGATGCTGCAGGCCACGCTGAGCCTGCCGGGCATCGCCGCCATCGCGTTGACGTTGGGTATGGCGATCGATGCAAACGTGCTGATCAACGAGCGCGTGCGCGAGGAACTGCGCAACGGATCGTCGCCGCAGAGTGCCATCTCCGCTGGCTATGAGCGCGCCTGGGCCACGATCCTCGACTCGAACATCACCACGCTGATCGCCGGACTGATGCTGCTCGCCTTCGGCTCCGGTCCGGTGCGCGGCTTCGCGATCGTGCACTGCCTGGGCATCCTCACCTCGATGTTCTCGGCCGTGGTGTTCTCGCGCGGTCTCGTGAACTTGTGGTACGGCCGCAAGAAGAAGCTGAAGTCGGTGGCGATCGGGCAGGTGTGGAAGCCGGCCACGCAAGCGACGACCGAACCCGCGGTCAAGGCCTGAGGCACAGGAGCACACGATGGAGTTCTTCCGCATCAAGCGCGACATCCCGTTCATGCGCCACGCGCTGGTGCTGAACCTGGTGTCGCTCGTCACCTTCCTCGCCGCGGTGTTCTTCCTGTTCACCAAGGGCCTGAACCTGTCGGTTGAGTTCACCGGCGGCACCCTGGTGGAAGTGCACTACGCGCAGACAGCCGACCTGGAGAAGGCGCGCAAGGCGGTCGATGCGCTCGGCCTGGGCGAGTCACAGGTGCAGAACTTCGGTACCTCGCGCGACGTGTTGGTGCGCCTGCCCGTGCACGGCAACGTCAAGCAGACCGAGGTGGCCGGGCGCCTGTTCGACCAGCTCTGCAAGACCGAAGGCGGCACGGTGAGCATCGAGCAGTTCACCAGCGCCAAGGGCGAGGCGATCAGCCGCCCGGCCTGCAAGACGGCCAGCAACATCGCGCCGCTCACCTTCAGCCGCAGCGAGCTGGTGGGCCCGAGCGTGGGCTCGGAGCTGGCGCGCGATGGTGCGCTGGCGCTGCTGTTCACGGTCATCGGCATCATGATCTACCTGGCGCTGCGCTTCGAGTGGAAGTTCTCGGTCGCCGCCATCGTGGCCAACCTGCACGACGTGGTGATCATCCTCGGCTTCTTCGCCTTCTTTCAGTGGGAGTTCTCGCTGACCGTGCTGGCGGCCGTGCTGGCCGTGCTCGGCTACTCGGTGAACGAATCGGTGGTGATCTTCGACCGGATCCGTGAGGCCTTCCGCAAGTACCGCAAGATGAACACCGTGGAGGTGATCGACCACGCGATCACCAGCACGATGAGCCGCACCATCATCACGCACGGCTGCACGCAGATGATGGTGCTGTCGATCCTGATCTTCGGCGGACCCACCCTGCACGGCTTTGCCACCGCGCTGACGATCGGCATCCTGTTCGGCATCTACTCGTCGGTATTCGTCGCCGCCGCCATCGCGATGTGGCTGGGCGTCAAACGCGAGGATCTCGTCAAGGGCGGTACAAAGTCCGCCGATCCCAACGACCCGAACGCAGGGGCCGTGGTGTAGAGTTGGTGGCCACTGTTCAGAGGGCGTCACCTCGTAGACCTTCATGGCGACCAGCGCCGCCTCGTTGACCCTCGCCACGCAAGCACGCCGTATCTACGCGGAGGAGCTGGCCGAGGGCTTGGTCGAGGTGCAGCGCGCAGTGGCCGCCGTGGCGCGCGAGCTGCCGGACAAACCCGGCGAGCGCGCACTGGCGCAACGCCGGCGCGATGTGGCCGACGAGGTCGGCAAGCACATCACGGCTTGGCACCACGGGGCTCGAGAGGCGCTGCACAAGGCCTTGCATGCCGGCCTGTCGATCACGCGCCACGGCGACCTGCCGCGCGTTGGCCGCGAACTGATCGGCGACCTGTCGCTGGTGGACGACGACACGATCGAGCGCGAGATCCTCAGCTCGCGCCTGTCGCTGGCCATCATGGACCGCGCGTCCTGGGAGTTCTCCGACCTGCGCTCGCGCATCGCCGTGCTGGAGCGTCGCGAGGAGCTCGAGCCGCAGGACATGCTGCGCTCTCACGTGATCGCCAAGCTGCTGCTCGACGCGTGGCGGGGCGCTGGCCTGTCCCTGGACGCCTGGCGCGAGTTGCAGCAGCCGCTGCACGACGAGGTTTCGGTGCTCGTCGAAGAGGCCTACCACGAGACCAATCGCTGGCTGAAGGACCAGCACGTGCTGCCCGAAGTCGATCTTCGGCCGCTGATCCGACGTTCGCGTGGCGTGGCGAATACCCGCTTCATCAGCACGCGATCGCCGGGCGCGTCGCAGCTGGGCGACATGCCCACCGGTACCTATGCATCGCGCTGGACCGGCGGCCAGGACCCTGCACAGACCGCGGTGCAGGAGGAAACCCGTCTGATGACGCGGTCGCCGGGCCTGCGCGGCACGGTGGACCACGGCGAAGCGGTGCTCGATCGGCTGAATCGGCTGATCGGCCGCCAGCTGCCGGGGTTTGCCGACACGGCGCAGGCCGCGATGCCTCCGTCGCCGCGGCTGGGTGCCGCATTGCAGCGTGCAGAGCACAGCCTGAGGCAGCGCCTAGAGGCGGCGCCGGCGGCAGAGGAGTTCACCACCCCCGCGCTGCTACAGCAGCTCGACCGCAACAAGCAGGCGCTGAAGCAGGCCGCGGAGACGCCGGTCG
>CAMLIZ010000254.1 GCA_946480245.1 uncultured Pseudomonadota bacterium | reverse complement strand
GGCCGGCAGGTGCAGATGTCGGAGCCGAACACGTCGGAGCCGTTGCACTCGTCGTGCACGCGCGCGGTGAGCGTGACGGCCGGGTCGGCCAGATGCGCCGGGTTGCCGAAGATGTACAGCGTCTGCCCGCCGATCGGCGGCAGGAAGACCTCGAGGTCGCCGCGCGTGACCAGCTCGGGGTACATGCCGCCCGTCTCCTCGAACAGCACGCGGCGCAGCTCGCTTTCGCTGACACCGAAGCGCTGTGCCACGCCCGGCAGCCACCACACCGGCTCGATCGCCACCTTGGTGACCACGGCCGAGCCGTTGTCGAGCAGCACGCGGCCGTCGGGCTGCAGGCGCTGGAACGCCATGGCGTGGCGGATCTCGGGCAGGTCGATGTGCGCCTGCGTCACCGCGATGGTCGGGCGGATGTCGTAGCCCTGGCCGAGGTAGGCTTTGAACACGTCGGCCACCGACGCACCCCAGGGATCGATGGAGACGATGCGCCCGGCATCGCTCCACTGCGGATGCGGGCCGATCAGGTCGGTGGGCGCGGTGTTGGTGAGGTCGGCCTTGTGGCCCTTGGTGAGCGCGCCGGCGGCAATGGCGAGCGCGCGGTACACGCCGTAGCTGCCGGAGTGCGTGCCGATCACGTTGCGCTGGCTGCGCGAGGTGGTGGTGCCGACCACCGGGCCGCGCTGCAGAGGATCGGCCGCGCCCCATTGCAGCGGTGGCGCACCCGCGGCGCCTTGTCCCGGATGGCTGGTCAGGCGGATGTGGCGGGATGCGGAGTTCGACGTGTCGGCCATCGGGATCGTGCGAAGCCTCGGTCGAGCCAGCATAGACCTGCGCGTGCGTCGGCGGCAAGGCCGGGTGCGGCCGCGGTGGCTAAGGCTGCCAGGTGCGCAGGAAATCCATCACCAGCTTGGCCGCGTTGTCGGCCGCCACCTGCATGAAGGTGCCGATCTCGTTTTCACCCGGCCCGCCGCCCGCCAGGTCGGACAGGCTGCGGAACGCGATGAACGGCACCTGGTTGGCATAGGCCACCTGCGCCACCGCCGCGCTCTCCATGTCGAGCACGTTGGCCTGGAAGGTGGCAAAGGCGTAGTGGCGCAGCGCGGCGTTGTCGACGAAGGCCATGCCCGACACGCCGTTGCCCCCCACCACCAGGCGCGGCACCTGCGACAGGCAGGCGCCGGCCGCGGTGCAGCGCTTCAGGTCGGCCGGGTCGAGGCGGCGCGCGGCGGCCAGCATGGCGGGATCCGCGTCGAACCAGAAGCGCGGCTCCACGCCGTTGCTGCGCGCACTGCGCACGCCCACCGGGCGCGGGTACACCATGCCGAAGGCCGGCCAGGTGGCGTCGCTCATCCAACCCGGCGGCTGGTACACGCCGGGCTTCACCTCGCGCGCATATGCGGCCTCCAGGTACGAGCCCCAGCGTTCGGGCACCGCGACGTCGCCGATGTGCAGCGCGGGGTTCACCCCGCCTGCAATGCCGCTGAACACGATGTGGCTCACGTTGAAGCGGTCCAGCACGAGCTGGGTGTTCATCGCTGCATTGACCATGCTGATGCCCGACAGCAGCAGCACCACCGGCCGCCCCTGCAGATCGCCGGTGACGAACTCCACGCCGTTCACGCGCTGCAACTGCGCGTGCGCGGTGTGCGCCCGCAGCTGCACCAGCTCCGGCTCGAAAGCCGAGATCACGGCCACGCGCGGCACCGGCGGCCGGGCGACTTGCGGGCTGGCGCAGCCGGCCAGCACGGCAGCGGCCAGCAGCAGCATGAATCGGCGCTTCATCGGTAGAACTCCTCGCAATCCAGCGATGCTGCGCATCATGCCCCGGTGCTAAATTGCCCGGCGCCAACACGGGAGGAGGAACCCATGAACAACAACGCGGCTGCCGCGCAGACGCCGCTGCCGGTGCGCTTCACCGGATCGGGCAGCGAGTATTTCCGCATCTGGATCGTCAACCTGCTGCTCACGCTGGTCACCGTGGGCCTGTACTACCCCTGGGCCAAGGTGCGCAAGCTGCGCTACTTCTACGGCAACACGATGGTGGGCGAGCATGCGCTCGACTTCCATGGCGAGCCCAAGCGGATGCTGCGCGGGTTCCTGCTGGTGGGCGCGATGCTGGTGCTGTACTCGATCGCCGGCAAGGTGTCCGCCACCGCGGGCCTGATCGCGCTGCTGATCGTGGCCGCCGTGTGGCCGGCGCTGTTCCGCGCCGCGATGCAGTTCCGCCTGGCCAACACGAGCTGGCGCGGGCTGCGCTTCCACTTCAATGGTGATCTGCGCGGCGCCTACGTCGCGCTGCTGCCGTTGTTCATACCCGGCGTGCTGATGGTGGGGCTGTCGCAATGGATGCCGCACGAGCCCGGCGCCGTGGCGCCGCCGTGGCTGCTGCCCGCGATCCTGAGCACCGAGGCCGCGGTGGTGCTGTTGCTGCCGCTGGCCTGGTGGGCGCTCAAGCGCTACCAGCACGACCACTATGTGTTCGGCACGCTGCAAACCCAGCTGCGCGCCGGCGCCGCAGCGTTCTACGGCGTGTTCCTGAAGATGCTGGGCCTGAGCCTGCTGCTGCTGCTCGCCTGCGCGCTGGTGGTGGCCGCGCTGGTGGCGGGCGTCGCCGGCACCGGTGCCTTCAAGGCGGCGCAATGGCGCCAGCCGGCGGTGCTGAAGATGCTGTTCACCGTGCTTCCGATCGTGCTGCTGCTGGGCTACATCGGCTTCTTCGTGCTGGTGCAGAGCTTCTTCGCCTCGCGCATGCAGAACCTGGTGTGGAACCGCACCAAGAGCACGCGCGTGCGCTTCGACAGCCGGCTCGCGCTGCTGCCGCTGCTGGGCCTCACGCTGAAGAACTGGCTGCTCACCGTGCTCACGCTCGGCCTGTACTGGCCGTTTGCGGCGGTGGCCACCACGCGCATGAAGCTGCAGGCGGTGACGGTGTACACGCGCACCGATCCGGACGACATCGTGCAGCGCGCCCGCCTGGCGAGCAGCGACGCCACCGGCGAGGCCGCGGCCGACCTGTTCGGCATCGACGTCGGCTTGTGAGCGCCATCGACTGCCAGTACTTCGACGGCCACAGCGCGCGCCCGCAAGCCGTGCGCGTGCGCTTCGATGGCGAGGCACTGCTGATCGAGGGTGCAAGCGCCACGCGCGTGCCCTTGTCGAAGGTGCAATGGCCGGAGCGCCGGCGCCACGGCCCGCGCGTCACGCACCTGGCCGGCGGGGGCTCGCTGCACTGCGCCGACAGCCCGGCCTGGGACGCCTGGCTGCGCGCGCAGGGCCGGCGTGAATCCTGGGTCGTGAAGGCGCAGCAGAGCTGGCGCGCGACGCTGGCCGCCGCCGTGGTGTTGGCGCTGCTGTGCGGCGCGCTGTACCAGTGGGGCCTGCCGCTGGGGGCACGCATGGCGCTGGCCCTCGTGCCACCTGGCGTGGATGCGCAGATCGGCCGCAGCGCGCTGCAGGCCCTGCGCGAGCGCGGGCTGCTCGAGCCCAGTGCGGTGCCGCTGGCACAGCAGCAGCGCCTGAGCGCGGCGCTGCAGGCCGCGCTGGCGCGGGCGCATCCGGATGGCAGCGCACCGGCGGTGCAGCTGCACTTCCACAAGAGCCGCATCGGCCCGAACGCGTTCGCGCTGCCGGGCGGCGACATCGTCGTCACCGACGAGCTCGTCACGCTGCTGGATGGGCGCGACGAGTTGCTGCTGGGCGTGCTCGGCCATGAGGCCGGCCACGTGCGGCTGCGCCACGGCATGCGCGCGGTGCTGCAGGGCACCGTGCTGGCCACGATCAGCGGCCTGGCCTTCGGTGACTTCAGCGGCGTGCTGGCCGGCGCGCCGGTGCTGTTGGGCCACATGGCGTATTCGCGCGGCTTCGAGCGCGAGGCCGATGCCGAAGCCATCGCCGTGCTGCGCGCGGCCGGCAAGTCGCCGGCGCTGATGGCCACCGTGTTCGAGCGCCTGCACCAGCACCAGGCGCAGCACGGCGGCGAGCTGCCTATCGCGCTGGCAAGCCACCCGGCCGACGCCGAGCGCATTGCGCGTTTCCGCAGCGCAGCACCGTAGCGCTGCAACCCGCAGGCGCGTCGGGCGGGACTTTTACAATGGCGGTCCCCCGCGCCCCCTCCCGGCGCTTCACTGCCGCACCTCCATGAACCTCTCGCCCCTCACCGCCTTGTCGCCGCTGGACGGCCGCTATGCCGCCAAGCTTGCCGCACTGCGGCCGCTGCTGTCGGAGTACGGGCTGATGCACCGGCGCGTGCAGGTGGAGGTGGAGTGGTTCATCGCCTTGTCGGACTGCGGCTTCGCCGAGTTCAAGCCGCTCAGCGAGGCGGCGCGCGGGCTGCTGCGCTCGCTGGTCGTGCGCTTCTCGGAGGCCGACGCACAGGCGATCAAGGAGATCGAGAAGACCACCAACCACGACGTGAAGGCGGTCGAGTACTGGCTGAAGTCGCGC
>CAMLIZ010000253.1 GCA_946480245.1 uncultured Pseudomonadota bacterium | reverse complement strand
ACCGCGCCGGCAAGAAGGCTGCCGGCCGCCTGCTCGACGGCGTGGAGCACAACGGCGCGCCGGCGCAGCCGGCCGGGCCGTCCGATCGCACGTGCATGCAGGCGAACGACGCAGCACGCGGTCAGCTGCGCGAAGAAGTGTAGATGGGAAGGCGAGCATGATCGACGTCAACCTCACCGAGGCCGAGCTCAGAGACATCTGCCGCCCGCTCACCCAGCCAGCGGCCCAGGTGCGCTACCTTCAAAGCATCGGCGTGACCGCGCGCCGCCGGCCCGACGGCACGGTGCTGGTGTGCCGGGCGCACTACAACGACGTGATGAGCAAGACGTTGGCCACTGCCGGTGACGACGATCAACCCGTATGGAGCGTTCCGCTTTGAGCCGGCCCCGCGACCGCAAGAGCGCCGACGGCTTGCTGCCGCGCATGGAGGCGCGCCCCTGGAAGGACGGCAAGACCGTCTCCTACCGCTATCACCCGCTCGGCGCCAGCGGCGAGCGCGAGAAGCCGATCAACCTCGGCACGGACAAGCATGCCGCCCTGCAGAAGGTGCTGGACCTGACGGGCCGCAGCGAGCGGTTCGGGACGCTCGAGTGGGTGTGGGAGAAGTTCACCGACGAGCAGCGGCCGGCGGCACGCTGGAAGCGCCTGAGCGACGGCACCAAGACCGACTACCGTACCGCGTGGAAGCAGCTCAAGAAGCGATTCGGGCGCATGCAGATCGGAAAGATCACGGCGCCGATCATCGCCCGGTATGTGCACGTCGAACGGGCCGACTCGCCGCGCCGCGCCACCATCGAAAAGGCGCTGCTGTCGAACCTGTTCAAGCACGCCATCCTGTTGGGAGTTTGCGACAACAACCCCTGCGGCAACGTGGAGCCGCACCAGAGCGAGGCCAGCACCGTGCTGCCTCAGACCCTGGTCCTGGCCAAGTTTCTGGAGTGGCTCGAGCGGCAGTCCCCGCAGCGCCGCATCATCGGAATGGCCGCGGAGTACGCCAGCCTGGCCGGCAACCGGCAGGTGGAGTTCCGGCCGCTGTGCTGGCCGCAGGTGGACCGCGAGACCAAGCAGATCCGCGTCAAGCGGGCCAAGCAGCGCAAGGGCAAGCGGATCGAAGTGATCGAGGTGATCGCGATCACCCCCAGGATGGATGCCCTGCTCGATCGTCTGGCGGCGCTCAACCGCGGCTGCCTGTATGTGTTCCCCACCCGGCACGACACCATGTACTCGGCGCGCGGCTTCGCCACCCTGTGGCAGCGCTGCGTGAAGGCGGCGATCGACGAGGGGGTCATCAAGCCGTCCGAGCGATTCAATTTCCACGCGCTGCGCGCCTACTACGCAACGATGCACAAGCAGCAGACCGGGGCCCTGCCGGACATGCACAGGGATCCTGGCACCACGGCGCGCGTCTACGACCGGTCCACTGAGGTGAAACGGAGTGCGCTATGACCTACGCCGTGCTTTACACCGAGCAGCTCGAACCCATCACCGTCTTGCAGCTGAAGCCGTGGATGTGGCGGCATCCAGGCCGAGCGCCGGATGACGGAACGGTGCGCCACCTACATCCAGTCGCTGTGTCTGCGCGACACCTTCGTGCGCATCGCCGAGGACGTTGGCTGCGACGACAAGACCGCGCGGAACTTGGCCAAGGCCCTCAACCAGAAGAAGGCTCGTTCCACACCGTAATCCGGAGAGCCGACGAAAGCGCCCTGCTGCTGCAGGCTGCCTTCCTGCCTGGCCAACGATCTACTCTCAACGACCAGCGCGCAAAGGAGTTTGCTCGCGGGTTCCTTGAAGCGCTGCGCGCCATCAGCGACACGCTCTGAATTCCCACCGTGGGAATTTCGGCTCCACTCATATGCCCAGAAACGACAACGCCGACGAAGCTAAATGCTTGTCTGCGCTATGGATTTCTTGGGGTGGCTGACCGGACTCGAACCGGCGACGACCAGAATCACAATCTGGGACTCTACCAACTGAGCTACAGCCACCGCAGCAAGCCGGCGATTATAGACGGTTGGCGGCGCATTTGAATACCGGGTGACCTGGCGATGGGTGCGCACGGGGATTGCCGAGGGAAAGCAAGCCTTGCCACGAAGGAGCCCGACATGCCTTCTCCCCTCGCAGCGCTCGTGCCGCAACGTGATGGAGGCGGGCGATGGCGCACATGATGCCCGCACTGCCGCGCACGCCCTGGATCAATCTGTGCGCGCTGCAGCTCATCCGCCTGCGGCCCGACGTGCCAGCCGAGACGCTGATGCTCGTGGCGACGTTGCTGTGGAACGAGTCGCCGGAGCTGCCACCGCAGGAAGCCGCGCTGCAGGAAGCACGCGAGTGGTCGGCGTTGCACTGACCTGCGCGGTCAGGCTCAACGTGAAGCGGCCGGCTCAGGTGCCTCGGCCTGCACGGCATCAGCCTTGACGTCCACCTTGTAGCGCTGCTTCAGGGCGTCCAGATAGGCCTGTGCCTCGGCATTGGCCCACGCTTGCGCATAGCGCGGCTGCAGGGCCTTCATCTCCTCGGAATTGGCGTCGGGCGCTTGCACCTTGTCCAAGCGCACCACGGCATAGCCTTGGGCACCCAGGTCCACCCCCAGGTTCGCCGGCAGCGTGCCGGCGTCGGCCTTCAGCACGGCGTCGACCAGCGGTTGCGGCAGCCCTTCGGTCTTGGCGCGCGAAATCGTCTGCGGCTTCCCGAGGCCGTCGACCCCCTTGCCCTGCTTCAGCTCGGCCAGCCTGGCTTCGCCTTCCTTGCGCGCCAGCGCCGCCGCCTGCTCGGCCGCAACGCGCTCGCGCACCTGGTCCTTGACCTCGGCCAGCGGCCGTACATGCTCCGGCTGGTACTGCAGCACGCGCGCCGCGGCCAGCTGGTTGGGGCCGGTTTCCACCGCTTCGGTGTTGCGCTTGTTGCGCATCGCATCCGCGCTGAAGACCGCGTCGATGAACTTCTGTGATGACAGCGGGCCGTTGCCGGCGGCCAGCGGAGCGTGCTGCACCGTGGCGGTCTTCTTCTCGAGCTTGAGCTTGTCGATCACCGGCTGCAGGCTGTCGGACTGCTCGTACACCATGTTGCTGAACTGCTCGGCCACCTCTGCGAACTTGCGTTGCGCCAACTGCTTTTTCACCTCGTCCTCGATTGCCGCCCGCACGGCTTCGAACGGCTGGGTGTCGCCCCCTCGCGCGCCAGTCACCTTGATGATGTGGTACCCGAAGTCGCTCTGCACCACATCGCTGATGTCACCCGGCTTGAGCGCGAAGGCCGCGTCGGAAAACGGCTTGACCATGGCGTCGCGTGCAAAGAAGCCGAGATCGCCGCCCTGCTCCTTCGAGCCGGGATCGTCGGAGTACTTCTTGGCCAGCTCCGGGAACGAAGCCGGGTTCTTGCGCACCTCGGCCAGCAGCTCCTCGGCGCGCGCCTTTGCCTTGGCCTTCTGCGCCGCGGGCGCATCCTTGTCGGCCTTGATCAGAATGTGGCTGGCGCGCCGCTCCTCGGGCACGCTGTAGCGCGACAGGTTCTGCTGGTAGTAGTCGCGCAGTTCCTTGTCGGACACCGTGATGCCCTTCTTCAGGGCGTCCAGATCGAGCACCACGTAGTCGATCGTGGCCTGCTCGGGCGCACGGAACTGCGCCTCGTGCGCCTTGTAGTACGCCTGGACCTCGGCGTCGGTGGGTTGCACCTTGGGGAGGTAATCCTTGGTATCGAAGCGCTGCACCTGCACTTCACGCTGCTGCAGCAGCGCATCCAATGCCTCTCGCGAAACGCTCTTCGGCGCAAGCACCGTGTCGCCAATGCCGTCCAGCACTTGGCGCAATGCCAGGTCCTGGCGCAGACGCGCCTCGAACATGGCCGCCGACATGCCTTGCGCGGCAAGCAGTTGCTCATACTTGGCCTTGTCGATCATGCCGTTCGGGCCGCGCAGCGGCGCCAGTTCGGGCAGCGTCATCAACGCATGCACCAGGCGCTCGTCGGTGGGCTCCAGGTGCAGCTTGGTGGCCGCGGTGAACAGCACGCGCTCGCGCACCAGTTCGTCGAGCGTGCGGCGCTTCATCTCGGGCGTGTCGAGCAGCTTGATGTCCAGGTTCGGCATCTGCGCGCGCAAGCGCTCGATCTGCCGCTGGTGCGCAGCCTCCCATTCGGCCTTGGTGATCGGCTTGCCGTCCACCTTGGCGACCGTGTCGTTGCCGCCTTCGACGAACCGGTTGTAACCCTGCACGCCGAACAAGATGAACGACGGAAAGATCAGCAGCGCGAGGACGAACTGCAACAGCCGGTTGTGCGTGCGGACGAATTCGAACATCGGGGGCCTTGGATGGAGAAAAGGCGAACCGCGGTTCGCCTTTTGCAGGGGGTGTGGGCGTAAAGGACCGGCCGGGATTCTAGCCGAGCCCTCGTGGTGGCCGAGGGTGGTGGGTGCTGACGGGTTCGAACCGCCGACCTACGCCTTGTAAGGGCGCCGCTCTACCAGCTGAGCTAAGCACCC
>CAMLIZ010000252.1 GCA_946480245.1 uncultured Pseudomonadota bacterium | reverse complement strand
GCGCCAGCGGGCCGTAGGTGATGTAGGTGTGGCCGGTGACCCAGCCGATGTCGGCCGTGCACCAGAAGACGTCGTCGGGCTGGAGGTCGAAGGTCCACTTGGTGGTGAGCGCCGCGTGCACCAGGTAGCCACCCGTCGAGTGCTGCACGCCCTTGGGCTTGCCGGTGGAGCCCGAGGTGTAGAGCAGGAACAGCGGGTGCTCGGCACCCACCCACTCCGGCTCGCACTGCGTGGCCTGGCCGTACAGCGCCTCGTGCAGCCACACATCGCGCGGCGCGCTGAACGCCACCGTGGCGCTGCCGGTGCGGCGGTACACGAGCACGTTGCGGATGCTGTCGCAACCGCCCAGCGCCAGCGCCTCGTCGACGATGGCCTTCAGCGGCAGGTTCTTGCCGCCGCGCACCTGCTCGTCGGCGGTGATCACCATCACCGCGCCGGCGTCCTCGATGCGGTCGCGCAGGGATTGCGCCGAGAAGCCGCCGAACACCACCGAATGCGTGGCGCCGATGCGCGCACACGCCTGCATGGCCAGCACGCCTTCGATCGACATCGGCATGTAGATGACCACGCGGTCACCCTTTTGCACGCCCATCTTGCGCAGCGCATTGGCCAGCTGGCAGGTGCGTGCCAGCAGATCGCTGTAGGTGGCGGTGGTGACCTTGCCGTCGTCGGCCTCGAAGCGGATGGCCACCTTGTCGCCCTTGCCCGCTTCCACGTTGCGGTCGAGGCAGTTGTAGGAAACGTTCAGCGTGCCGTCCTCGAACCACTTGAAGAAGGGCGCGCCGCTGCTGTCCAGCGCCTTCGTGAACGGCTTCTTCCAGCTCACGAAATCGCGCGCCAGCCGGGACCAGAAGCCCTCGTAGTCGGCCTCGGCCTCGGCCACCAGCTTCTGGTAGGCCGCCATGCTGGGCACATAGGCCTGCGCCGAGAACTCGGGCGGCGGTGCATAGACCTTCAGCTCGTGCGGAGCGTCGGCGGCGCTGGTCATCGTTGTCTCCTCGGTTCGATGTGGAACGGTTGGCACCTTAGGCAGAAGCTCTTACGAAGCCCTTACTCAGGTGCCGCCCTGGCCAACGGAGTTTACGCATCCGCCTCCCCCCGCCGGGCGTGGAAGACCCGCAGCGCGAGCGCGGCATGCCGCACCGGGTACACGAATTGCCGATGCCGGCGCACGTACCCGCCGCAGTACAAGGCGGGTCCATCACGCACTTCCAGGCGACCGCGACGCGGCGTCTCGTGCACGGCGGAGGATTTGCAGCATGTCCGGGCAACGACTTTGGTACGTCGACGCATTGCGCGCGTGGATGATGATCCTGGGTGTGTTCCTGCACGCCGCAGGGGTCTATGCAGTGAGCACATCCTTCGTGGTGCGCGACCCTTCCGACCAGCCTGCGCTGGACGTGCTCGTCGCGCTGGTGCATTCGTGCCGCATGCCGGCGTTCTTCCTGCTGGCGGGCATGTTCTGGACCCATGGGGTGCGGTCGGCGTCGCTCGGTCCCACGCTGAAGCGCCGGCTGGCGCTGGTGTCGCTGCCGTTCCTGACGCTGGCACTCACGCTGCAGCCCTTGCAGCACGCGGCGCTGCTGGCACAGCAGAAGGACGGCTGGGACTTCGGCCTCGCCACCTTCTGGAACACCTTCGTCTCCCCCGGCGTGCTCGGGCCCAACCAGTTCACCGGCCGGGGCTTCGTGGGCCATCTTTGGTTCCTGCCGGTGCTGCTCACGTACTACCTGCTCGCGGCGGCCTGCGCGCCGCTGCTGGGCCGGCTGGACCAGCGGCTGCCTGTCGAGCGCGGGCTGGTGCTGCTGCGCCACAAGTGGCTGTGCGGGCTGCTTGCGGCCATCGCCATGGTGGCGCTGCGCTCGGTGTTGCGCCACCGCTTGGGCGTGCCCACCGACTACGCCAATCTGCTGGTGTACCTCCCGCACTTCGCGATCGGCGCCATCGGCTTCTCGCGTCCCGAGCGCTTCGCCGCCTTGCGCCACGTGGGGCCGGTGGACCTGTTGCTGTGGGCGGCGAGCACGCCGCTGGTGTTCCATCCGGACGTGCAGGCCTGGGCGGGCGGCGCGGCACTGCTGCTCGCCAAGACCTACTTCTCGCTGATGACGACGGTGCTGCTGCTGCGCATATTCCAGCGCTGGCTGGACCGGCCCGGGCGCTGGCTGCAGCGCATGGTGGACGCCTCGTACTCGATCTACCTGTTCCACTACTTCTGCGTGGTGTCGCTGGCCCTGCTGCTGCTGCCGCTGGCGCTGCCGCGCGAGCTGAAGTTCGCGATCGTCGTGGCCGTGGGTGTGCTGGCGCCCTATGCACTGCACCACGGGGTGTTGAACCGCAGCCCGCTGCTGCGCCTGCTGTTCAACGGGCGCTGGTCGGGCCGCCCGCGCACGGCCGCCGCGCCCGCGCCTGAGCCCGCGGCCACGCCCGACGCCGCCACGGCGGCTTGAGCCGCTGCGTCAGGCCGCAGCCAGTCGCGGGCGGATAATCCGGGGTCCCTTTCGTGGGCCCCTCCTCCCCCGCACCATGACCACCACGACCACCCAGATCCGCCAGCAAGACCTGATCGACAGCGTCGCCGCCGCACTGCAGTACATCAGCTACTACCACCCGGCCGACTACATCGCCCATCTCGCACGTGCCTACGAGCGCGAAGCCTCGCCTGCGGCGAAGGATGCGATCGCCCAGATCCTGACCAACTCGCGCATGAGCGCCGAAGGGCGCCGCCCGATCTGCCAGGACACCGGCATCGTCAACGTGTTCCTGAAGATCGGCATGGATGTGCGCTTCGGCGACTTCACCGCCTCGGTCGAAGACGCGGTGAACGAAGGCGTGCGCCGCGGCTACCTGAACCCCGACAACGTGCTGCGCGCCTCGGTGCTCGCCGACCCGATCTTCGAGCGCAAGAACACGAAGGACAACACGCCAGCCGTGATCCACATGAGCCTGGTGCCGGGCAACACCGTCGACGTGACGGTGGCCGCCAAGGGCGGCGGCTCGGAGAACAAGAGCAAGTTCGCGATGATGAACCCGAGCGACAACCTGGTCGACTGGGTGCTCAAGACCGTGCCGCAGATGGGCGCCGGCTGGTGCCCGCCGGGCATGCTGGGCATCGGCGTGGGCGGCACCGCCGAGAAGGCGATGCTGATGGCCAAGGAAGCGCTGATGGACGACATCGACATGTACGAGCTGCTGCAGCGCGGCCCGAGCAGCAAGCTCGAGGAGTTGCGCATCGAGCTGTACGAGAAGGTCAATGCGCTGGGCATCGGCGCGCAGGGCCTGGGCGGCCTCACCACGGTGCTCGACGTGAAGATCAAGACCTTCCCGACGCACGCCGCGAGCAAGCCGGTGGCGATGATCCCCAACTGCGCGGCCACGCGCCATGCGCATTTCGTGCTCGACGGCAGCGGCCCCGCCTACCTGGAGCCGCCCAGCCTGGATCTGTGGCCCGACGTGCACTGGGCGCCCGACTACAACAAGAGCCGCCAGGTCGACCTGAACACGCTCACCAAGGAGCAGGTGGCGAGCTGGAAGCCGGGCGAGACGCTGCTGCTGTCCGGCAAGATGCTCACCGGCCGCGACGCGGCGCACAAGCGCATCCAGGACATGCTCGCCAAGGGTGAGCCGCTGCCGGTGGACTTCACCAACCGCGTCATCTACTACGTGGGCCCGGTGGATCCGGTGCGCGACGAGGTGGTCGGCCCTGCCGGCCCCACCACCGCCACGCGGATGGACAAGTTCACCGAGATGATGCTGGCCAGGACCGGGCTGATCTCGATGATCGGCAAGGCCGAGCGCGGACCGGTGGCGATCGAGGCGATCAAGAAGCACCAAAGCGCCTACCTGATGGCGGTGGGCGGCGCGGCGTACCTCGTGGCCAAGGCGATCAAGGCCGCCAAGGTGGTGGGCTTCGCCGACCTCGGCATGGAAGCGATCTACGAGTTCGACGTGAAGGACATGCCGGTCACCGTGGCAGTGGATGCCAGCGGCACCTCGGTGCACACCACCGGCCCGAAGGAGTGGCAGGCGAGGATCGGCAAGATCCCGGTCATGGAAGCCTGAACGGCGTCACGCCGCGCGGCGCAGCTGCGCCTTGCGCGGCCCGCCGCGCGTGTGGCGGAACAGATCCTTCGGGTCGTCGGCCGGTGGCACCAGGTCGGCGTCGATGCCGATGCCCAGCGCGGTGGCCTGCGCGTGCACGTAGCGCAGCGCCGAGTAGTCCTCGAGCGCGAAGCCGACCGAGTCGAACACCGTCACCGCGCGCGGGTCCCTGCGCCCGCCGTGCTGACCGGCCAGCACGCGCCAGAGTTCGGTCACCGCAAAGTCCGCAGGCAGCTGCTGGATGTCGCCTTCGATGCGCGTCTGCGGCTCGTACTCCACGAACACCTGCGCTCGGCGCAGCACGTCGGGGTGCAGCTCGGTCTTGCCGGGGCAGTCGCCGCCGACGGCATTGATGTGCATGCCGGGCTCGATCATCTCCGGCGTGAGGATGGTGGCG
>CAMLIZ010000251.1 GCA_946480245.1 uncultured Pseudomonadota bacterium | reverse complement strand
GTGGCTCTGGTGGTTGGCAAAGTAGATGCGCTGCTCGGCCTTGGGCGGGCAGCCGAGCCAGTGGCCCTGCGCGCCCGTCACCAGGCGGGCGATGGATGACAGCAGCAGCCCGGCGAACTCGGCCATGGTGGACATGGCCGCGATGTTATCGGCGAAGTACCGGCCCGCTGGATCAGTGGCGGAAGTGGCGCGTGCCCGTGAACACCATCGCGATGCCGCGCTCGTTGGCGGCGGAGATCACCTCTTCGTCGCGCATCGAGCCGCCGGGCTGGATCACGCAGGTGGCGCCTGCGTCGCACACCACGTCGAGCCCGTCACGGAACGGGAAGAACGCGTCACTGGCCACCGCCGAGCCTTGCAGCGAGAGCTTGGCGTTCTCGGCCTTGATGCTGGCGATGCGGGCCGAATCGACGCGGCTCATCTGGCCCGCGCCGACGCCGAGGGTCATGCCGTCGGCACAGAACACGATCGCGTTGCTCTTGACGAACTTGGCCACCTTCCATGCGAACAGCAGGTCCTGCAACTGCGCCTCGGTGGGCTGCTTGGCGGTGACCGCGCGCAGTTCGCTCGCGTTCACGTTCTTGCTGTCGGCCGATTGCAGCAGCATGCCGCCGCCCACGCGCTTGAAGTCCAGCGTGTTGCTCTGGCGCGAGAGCGGCACCTCGAGCAGGCGCACGTTCTGGCGCGCGGCGAACACCGCACGTGCTTCCGGCGTGATGCGCGGCGCGATGATGACCTCGACGAACTGCTTCACCACGCTCTCGGCGGCGGAGGCATCCAGCGGCTGGTTGAACGCGATGATGCCGCCGAAGGCCGAAGTGGGATCGGTCTTGAAGGCCTTGGCATACGCCTCCACGGCGGTGCCGCCGATCGCCACGCCGCACGGGTTGGCGTGCTTGACGATCACGCAGGCCGGCACGTCGAAGGTCTTCACGCACTCCCACGCCGCGTCGGCGTCGGCGATGTTGTTGTAGCTGAGCTCCTTGCCCTGCAACTGCACCCAGTGCGCCAGCGTGCCCTCGGCCGGCCTGGCATCACGGTAGAAGGCGGCGCTCTGGTGCGGGTTCTCGCCGTAGCGCAGGCCCTGCGTCTTCACCAGCTGCAGGTTGAACACCTGCGGGTACTCCTGGCGCGTGGGCACGACCGTGGTGGCGTTCTCGGCGCCGTCTTCCAGCGCGGTGAGGTAGTTGGTGATCATGCCGTCGTAGGCGGCGGTGTGCGCGAACACCTTCTTGGCCAGCATGAACTTGGTGTCGCGCTGGATGCTGCCGGCCTTGAGCTCGGCGAGCACGCGCGGGTAGTCGGCGGGGTCGATCACCACCGCCACGTCCTGCCAGTTCTTGGCGGCCGCACGCAGCATGGCGGGGCCGCCGATGTCGATGTTCTCGATCGCGTCGTCGAGCGTGCAGTCGGGGCGTGCGGTGGCCTGCGCGAACGGGTAGAGGTTGACGATCAGCAGGTCGATCGTGCCGATGCCGTGCTGCTGCAGCGCGGCCATGTGCTCGCTCGAATCACGCCGCGCCAGCAGGCCGCCGTGGATGCGCGGGTGCAGCGTCTTCACGCGGCCGTCGAGCATCTCCGGAAAGCCGGTCACCTCGGACACCTCGGTCACGGGCAGGCCCGATTCGGCCAGCAGGCGCGCGGTGCCGCCGGTGGACAGCAGCTTGACGCCGCTGCCGTGCAGGTCGCGCGCGAAGTCGACGATGCCGGTCTTGTCGGAAACGGAGAGCAGGGCGGTCAGGGCCATGGTGACTACTTGACGAGCTTGTGTTCGAGCAGCTTGCGCCGCAGCGTGTTGCGGTTGATGCCCAGCCATTCGGCCGCGCGGGACTGGTTGCCTTCGGCGTGTTTCAGCACCACGTCGAGCAGCGGTTTCTCCACCGCGGCCATGATCATCTCGTGCACCGAGTGCGGCGGCGTGCCGCGCAGGTCCTTGAAGTAGGCCTCCAGGCTGTCCCGGATGCATTCCTCGATGTGCTTCTTGCTCATGCGCTCAGCTCGACAAGATCGTCATTGGCGGCACCGCTCGTGACGGGCAGCCGGTGGTGGGTGTCTGCCAGGCGGTCGAACCAGTCGTTCAACGCCCGCAACTGATCCTCGCAGCGCTCCAGCAGGTTCATCTGCGCCCGGAACGCCTCGCCGCCGGGCAGTGCGCGCACTGCCCAGCCGATGTGCTTGCGTGCGGTGCGCACGCCGGTGAATTCGCCGTACAGGCCGTAGTGCTCGTGCAGATGCTCGATCAGCCATTGCTTGGCCTGCTGCACCTCGGGTGGCGCCATCTGCTCACCGGTGGCCAGGAAGTGCGCGATCTCGGCAAAGATCCACGGCCGGCCCTGCGCGGCGCGACCGACCATCAGTGCGTCGGCACCGGTGTAGGCGAGCACGCGGTGCGCCTTCTGCGGCGAATCGATGTCGCCATTGGCGACCACGGGAATGGACAGCGCCGCCTTCACCGCGGCAATGGTGTCGTACTCCGCCAGGCCCTTGTAGCCCTGCTCGCGCGTGCGGCCGTGCACCGTGATCATCGCCACGCCGGCGTCCTGTGCGGCGCGCGCGATGCGCAGCGCATTGCGCTCGGCGGCGCACCAGCCGGTGCGCATCTTCAGCGTGACCGGCACCTGGCGCGGCGCGCACACGCCCACCACCGCCTGCACGATCGCCAGCGCCAGCGGCTCGTCCTGCATCAGCGCGGAGCCGGCCCACTTGTTGCACACCTTCTTGGCCGGGCAGCCCATGTTGATGTCGATGATCTGCGCGCCGCGGTCGATGTTGTACGCGGCCGCCTCGGCCATCATCTGCGCGTCGGTGCCGGCGATCTGCACGGCGATCGGCGCTGCCTCGCCGGTGTGGTCGGCGCGGCGCGAGGTCTTCAGCGAATTCCACAGCTCCTTGCGCGAGGTCACCATCTCGCTCACCGCATACCCGGCGCCCAGGCGCTTGCACAGTTGCCGGAACGGGCGGTCGGTCACCCCGGCCATCGGGGCGACGAACAAGCGGTTCGGCAACTCGATCGAGCCGATGTGCATGGAAGGCCGGGTGGGGGGTGCTGAAAAAGGAGGCAGGAGTATAGCGGCCGGGTGTGCGCGGCCTCATGCTGCAGCGCGCCATACGCGCCTGCCTTGCGCGAGGGCAACTGCTGATAATGCGCGCGCATGGAAGCCTGGCTGGAATCGTTGCTCGCTGCACTCGCGCTGCCCCAATTCGGGCTCAGCACGGTGTTCGTGGTGGCCACCGTGTCCGCCACCCTGCTGCCCCTGGGCTCCGAGCCCGCCGTGTTCGGGCTGGTCAAGTTGAACCCGTCGTTGTTCTGGCCGGCGGTGCTGGTGGCCACGGCCGGCAACACGCTCGGCGGTGCCATCACCTGGTGGATGGGCTATGGCGCCAAGCGCGGCTATGAACGATTGGCGCACCATCCGCGCACCGAGGGGCGCGCGCTGCGCCTGCTGCAGCGCTTCGGTGCCCGCGCCTGCCTGTTGAGCTGGCTGCCGGGGGTGGGCGATCCCTTGTGTGCCGTGGCCGGCTGGCTGCGCCTGCCGTTCTGGCCTTGCGTGGGCTACATGGCCGTCGGCAAGGGCGCGCGCTACCTGGTGATGACCTCAGCGCTGCTGTGGGCCTGGCCGGGGCAGCTGCTGCACGGCTAAGCGCGCAGCAGGCCGCGGGTCTCGATGAACGAGACCACCTCGGCCAGCCCGTCACGCGTCTTCAGGTTGGTCATCACGAACGGGCGGTTCGGCCGCATGCGCCGCGTGTCGGCGGCCATGACGTCCAGGCTGGCGCCCACGTAGGGCGCGAGATCGGTCTTGTTGATCACGAAGAGGTCGCTCTTGGTGATGCCCGGCCCGCCCTTGCGCGGGATCTTCTCGCCCGCGGCCACGTCGATCACGTAGATCGTGAGGTCGCTCAGCTCGGGGCTGAAGGTGGCTGCCAGGTTGTCGCCGCCGGATTCGATGAACACGATGTCGGCATCGGGAAACTTCTCGAGCATGCGGTCCACCGCCTCGAGGTTGATCGATGCGTCCTCGCGGATCGCGGTGTGCGGGCAGCCTCCGGTTTCCACACCGACGATGCGCTCGGGCTCCAGGGCGCCGGCCACCGTGAGCAGGCGCTGGTCTTCCTTGGTGTAGATGTCGTTCGTCACTACCACCAGGTCCCAGCGCTCTCGCATGGTCTTGCACAGCATCTCCACCAGCGTGGTCTTGCCGGAGCCCACCGGGCCGCCGACACCGACGCGCAAGGGCGGAAGCTTCTTGGTGCGGCCGGGGATGTGATGCAGGGTCATGATGAGTTCAGGAGCGGAACAGGCGGGAGTACTGCGTTTCGTGCTGCGCGGACAGGATGGCCAGCATCGGCGTGAAGGCCTGGCGCTCGGCGTCGCCGCAGGCCAGGCCCGCATCGACAGCGGCCGAGATCGCCGCGGCCAGTTGCGCGAGGATGCGCTGCCCGGCGTTTTGGCCCAGCGGCACCGACTTGATCGCCGCCTGCACCATGTTCTCGGCCCAGCCGA
>CAMLIZ010000250.1 GCA_946480245.1 uncultured Pseudomonadota bacterium | reverse complement strand
TGCCGCCGAGCAAGGCCACCACGCGGCCTTCGGGCACCTGCAGCGACACGCCCTTCAGCACGAGGATCACGTGGTTGTAGATCACCTCGATGCCGTTGACGTCGAGCAGGACGTTCGTGCTCATGCAGGTGCCCCCGGTTGCGCGTCAGCTCTGGCAGTCCTGCGGCGTGCGACGCTGCAGCTTCTTGTCGCCAGCGTACTTGTCGGCTGCGTTCTTCACCATCGGCTTCAGGATCGCCTCGTCGGCCTGGTACCAGTCGGAGGTGAACTGCCAGCTGCTGCCGGTCCAGGTCATCACGCGGGCGAAGTCGGCACCCAGGTGGTCCGCGCAGCTGGTGCTGATCGGGCCGTGCATCACGCCGGCGAAGCCCATCGCATCAAGCTTCTTCTGGTCCAGCGCCAGGTTCTCCAGGCCCCAGCGCACCTGCTCGCCGGTCATCACCTTGCCCTTGCCGAAGCGCTCCTGCGCGCGACGCACACCTTCCACGCCGAGCATCGCGGAGATCATGCCGCGCGTGTACAGCACGCTGCCCACCTCCTCGCGCGGGCCGGTGCCCTGGCCCTTGTCGTGCACGAGCCTGAGGATTTCGGTGTGCACACGGGCCTTGCCGGCGCCGTTC
The DNA here is from genome assembly GCA_946480245.1 of uncultured Pseudomonadota bacterium. The sequence goes on along the minus strand of CAMLIZ010000250.1, from coordinate 3,907 downwards.
TGTAGCGCCAGCCCGTTGTAGCCCTTGGCGGCCTCGCCCACATCCTTCACGTCGGGCTCGGCGGCGGCCCACCACACGCCGTACATCTTGTCGCGCGGATAGCCGGTGGCCACGGCCTCCTTGAGCGCGGTGGAGTTCATCACGCCCCAGCCCCAGAGGAACACGTAGTCGGGCCGCTGCTGACGGATCTGCAGCCAGGCCGCCTTCTGCTCCACGCCTGGGTGAGTGACCGGGATGGTGACGAGCTCGAAGCCGTGCATCTTGGCGCGCTCCTGCAGCATCGGGATCGGCTCCTTGCCGTAGGGGCTGTCGTGATAGACCAGCGCGATCTTCTTGCCCTTGAGCTTGTCGTAGCCGCCTTCCTTCTTGGCCACGTGCTGCACCAGGATGTCGGCCGCCACCCAGTAGGTGCCCAGCAGCGGGAAGTTCCACTTGAAGACGTTGCCGTCCTGGCTTTCGCTGCGGCCGTAGCCTGCGGTGATCAACGGAATCTTGTCCACCGGGGCCTTCTCGGTGAGCGCGAACGTGATGCCCGTGGACAGCGGCTGGAACACGGTGGCACCGCCACCCTTGCCCTTCAGGCGCTCGTAGCACTCCACGCCCTTGTCCGTGGCGTAGCCGGTCTCGCACTCCTCGAACGAGATCTTCACGCCGTTGATGCCGCCTTGCGCGTTCACCAGCTTCAGGTAGTCGACATAGCCGTCGGCCCACGGCACGCCGTTGGGTGCGTACGCGCCCGTGCGGTACACCAGCACCGGGAAGAACTGCTCCTTGGCCTGCGCGAAGGCCGAGGGCGCGGTGACCAGCGCAGCGAGCCCGGCGGCGCTGACCGCCAGGGCGAGGGCGAACGACTTCAGCTTCATGGTGTTGTCTCCGAGGTTATGGCGTGGAATACGCTCTCTGGGGGCGGGAAAGTCAATGCGGGAAAGGCCACAGCCGCAACTTCTCCTTGGCGGTGGACCACAGACGCGCCAGGCCATGCGGCTCGACGACGAGGAAGAACACGATCAGCGCGCCGAAGATCATCGACGTGAGGTGGGCCGCCAACGCGGTGTCCACCGGGATGCCGAACCAGTAGGGCAGGTTGTCCAGCACGATCGGCAGCACCACGATGAAGGCGGCACCGAAGAAGCCGCCCATGATCGAACCCAGACCGCCGATGATCACCATGAACAGCAGCTGGAACGAGCGGTCGATGCTGAAGGCCGCCGGCTCCCACGAGCCCAGGTGCACGAAGCCCCACAGCGCGCCGGCCACGCCGACGATGAAGCTCGACACCGCAAAGGCGGTGAGCTTGGCGTACACCGGGCGGATGCCGATCACCGCGGCGGCCACGTCCATGTCGCGCATCGCCATCCATTCGCGCCCGATCGCGCTGCGCACGAGGTTCTTGGCCAGCAGCGCGAACACGCACACGAAGCCCAGGCAGAACAGGTACTTCTGCACCGGCGTCTCGATCGGCAGGCCCAAGACCTTGAGGCCGGCCACGCTCACCGAGCCGGACGACGAGTCGTGCGTGAACCACTTGATGCGCAGGAACGCCCAGTCGGCGAAGAACTGCGCGGCCAGCGTGGCCACCGCGAGGTACAGGCCCTTGATGCGCAAGGAGGGCACGCCGAACAGCACCCCCACGACGGTGGAACAGGCACCGCCCAGCAGCAGCGACAGGATCAGCGGCATGCCCTCGATGCGCACCTGGAAGTTGTAGGCCGCGTACGCACCCACCGCCATGAAGGCGCCTGTGCCGAGCGAGATCTGCCCGCAGTAGCCGACGAGGATGTTGAGCCCCAGCGCGGCGAGCGACAGGATCAGGAACGGGATCAGGATGGCGCGGAACAGGTACTCCGGCGCACTGAGCGGAATGACGATGAACGCGATCGCCAGCAGCCCGAAGAGCGCGATGCGGTCCTGCAGGATGGGGAAGATCGCCTGGTCGGCGCGGTAGCTCGTCTTGAACTGGCCGTTCTCGCGGTAGAGCATCGCTTACACCCGATCGATGATCTTCTCGCCGAACAAGCCTTGCGGCCGCACGAGCAGGAAGACGAGAGCCAACACGTACGCGAACCAGATCTCGATGCCGCCGCCGAAGTACGGCCCGAGGTACACCTCGGACAGCTTCTCGCCCACGCCGATGATCAGCCCGCCGATGATGGCCCCGGGCACCGAGGTGAGGCCGCCGAGGATCACCACCGGCAGCGCCTTGAGCGCCACCTGCGACAGCGAGAACTGCACGCCGAGCTTGCTGCCCCAGATCATGCCGGCCACCAGCGCCACCACGCCCGCCACCGACCACACGATGACCCAGATGCGCTTGAGCGGGATGCCGATCGACTGCGCCGCCTGATGGTCATCGGCCACCGCACGCAACGCGCGGCCGGTGCCCGTCTTCTGGAAGAACAGCGTCAGCAGCACGACCAGCGTGGCGGCGATCAGCGCGGCGTAAAGATCTTCCTTGCTGACCAGCACGCCGCCCGGGAACGCGGATTCGAAGAGGAACATCGGGTCCTTCGGCAGGCCGACGTCGATCTTGTAGATGTCGCTGCCGAACAGGGTCTGGCCGAAGCCGTCGAGGAAGTAGGCGATGCCGAGCGTGGCCATCAGCAGCGTCACGCCTTCCTGGTTGACCAGCCGGCTCAAGGCCAGCCGCTCGACGAGCCACGCCACTGCCACCATCACCAATACCGCCGCTCCAAAGGCGAGCAGGTTGGCCAGCAGCTTGCTGTCGAAGCCCAGCCAGTGCGGAAACCATTCGGCGAAGCGCGCCATCGCGAGCGCGGCGAACAGCACCATCGCACCTTGCGCGAAGTTGAAAACGCCGGAGGCCTTGTAGATCAGCACGAAGCCGAGCGCGATCAGCGAATACAGCATGCCGGCCATCAGGCCGCCGAGCGTGGTTTCAAGGAAGAAGCCCATGGCGCGCCCTTCAGTGCGTGGTGCCCAGGTAGGCCTGGATCACGTCGGGGTTGCTGCGCACCTCGTCGGGCGTGCCATCGCCGATCTTCTTGCCGTAGTCGAGCACGACCACGCGATCGGAGATGTCCATCACCACGCCCATGTCGTGCTCGATCAGCACGATCGTGGTGCCGAACTCGTCGTTGACGTCGAGGATGAATCGGCACATGTCCTGCTTCTCCTCCACGTTCATGCCGGCCATCGGCTCGTCCAGCAGCAGCACGCTGGGCTCCATGGCCAGCGCGCGGCCGAGGTCCACGCGCTTTTGGAGTCCATAGGGCAGGCGACCTACCGGGGTCTTACGCCAGGCCTGGATCTCCAGGAAATCGATGATGCGTTCGACGAACTCGCGGTGCGCGATCTCCTCGCGCTCGGCCGGCCCGATGCGCAGGGCCTGCAAGAGCAGGTTGCTCTTCATGTGGAGGTTGCGCCCTGTCATGATGTTGTCCAGCACGCTCATGCCCTTGAACAGCGCGAGGTTCTGGAACGTGCGCGCCACGCCCATCTTGGCCACCTGGCGCGAATTCATGTGCTTGAAGGTGCGGCCGCGGAAAGTGATGCTGCCTTGCTGTGGCGTGTAGACGCCGTTGATGCAGTTGAGCATCGAGCTCTTGCCCGCGCCGTTGGGGCCGATGATGGCCCGCACCTCATGCTCACGCACGTCGAAGCTGATGTCGGTGAGCGCCTTCACGCCGCCGAAGCTGAGGGAGATGTTCTGCACGTCGAGGATCACGTCGCCCACGCGGCGCGCCGTGGCCGGCGGTGTGGCGTCGGCGGCGCCGGGCTGTGCATCGTCGAAAGCCGGCGCGGCAACGCGCAAAGTGGCCGCGGCGGTCATGCGGCGCTCCTCATCGGCGGGAAGGTCTTGGCGTCGGCAATCGCCAGGTCGGCGGCCACCAGGCCGGTGCGTCCGTCCTCGAAGCGCATCTGCGTCTCGATGTACTGGTGCGTGCTG
>CAMLIZ010000249.1 GCA_946480245.1 uncultured Pseudomonadota bacterium | reverse complement strand
CTGGTGCACCATCCCGGGTTGGCGCGCGTTGTGCGCTATGGCTGTGGCGCCGCCGCGGCATATCAACCTGGAGGAAACGAGATGAAGACCCTGATTGCAACCCTGTGCCTCGCCCTCGGCGGCTTTGCCGTCGCCGCTCAAGCCGCCGATGCCGCTTCGGCCCCGAAGAAGGAGCCGACGGCCCAGCAGATGAAGATGAAGCAGTGCAACGCCGACGCCAAGGGCAAGAAGGGCGACGAGCGCAAGGCCTTCATGAAGCAGTGCCTGTCGGCCAAGGGTGCCGCGGCCGCATCGGCACCCGCCACGCAGCAAGATCGCATGAAGACCTGCAGCGCCGACTTCAAGGCCAGCGGCAAGCCGGCCGCCGAGCGCAAGGCCTACATGGCCGAGTGCCTGAAGAAGTGATCGCCCGGCCAGGGGCGCAGGTCAGCCGCCGAGCGGCTTGAGCCCCTGGCAGTCGTTGCCCAGCCAGCGGCCCTTCTGCGACATCTGCATTTCCATCGGCTGGCCCTGGCGCTGCATCTTCATGTGCATGTCCATGGCATAGCTCTCGGGCGTGAGGTCGTAGGCGTGGCCCTCGCCCTGCACGCTGCTGCCGTCCTTGCGCTTGCAGCTGAAGCGGAATTTGGCTTCCGAGGCCGAGGTGCTGCTCATCGAATGCGTGCAGTTGGTGTCGGCATCGGGCTGGGGCACGTCGCTGCGCTCGGCCTGCGCCGGCGTCAGGCAGTAGCGGAAGCTGTGCGGCTTGGCGCCGATGCCCACGCCGCGCTCCTTCATCATCTGCTCGACCATCGCACGCTGTTGCGGCGACATCTTGCTCATCGCCTCGTTCATGTCGGGCATGCCGCCCATCGGGCCATTGCCCTGCGTGGTGCTTTGCACCTCCCACAACCCGGGCTTGCGCTTCACCGGGCCGGCTGCCTGGGTGGCGCCGCTGGCCAGCAGCGCGAGCGCCGCGGTGATCAGGATGGTTGGCTTCATGCTCGTGCCTCCTTGGGGGTTCAACGCGTGATGACGCCCTTGGCCAGCAGCACGGCCGCCAGCGGGATCAGCAGCAGCAGGTGGGCCTCGATCATCACCCAGCGGCGTGCCTGCCGCACCTCTGCTTCAGGGGGCAGTGCGCCCCCGGCCGCAAGCGCCTTGCGCCAGCGCCCGAACAGCAGCGTCGGCTTGATCGACATCAGCCCGATCACCACGAACAGCCCGAGCTTCAGGTGCAGCATCGGCTGGTGCCAATACCAGGCGAAGCCCTTCACGCCGAACCAGGTGCGGGCGAAACCGGTGGCCAGTACGGCGATGGCGGACAGCATGTAGAGGAAATCGACGCGCGCCAGCCGCTGGACCACGGCCGCGTTCATCCATTCCGCGCGGCACAGGGCCGCTTCGCTGGTGAGGAACACGATCACCGCGAAGATCGCGATGAAATGCAGGTAGGCGACGATGGCTTCGGTGAGCATGGGCGGCGATTCTGCTCAATCGGCGCCCGCTTGCACAGTGCCATGGCGCCAGTACCCCGCATCGCCGTAGCTGTGCTTCAGGAAGTCGATCCACAGCCGCACGCGCAACGGCAAGTGCTTGGCATGCGGGAACACCGCGAAGATGCCGTTCGGCGGCGCCGCGAACGAATCCAGCACGCTCACCAGCTGGCCGCTGGCCACCTCCTGCTCGACCTCCCAGGTGCTGCGCCAGGCGATACCCAGCCCCGCCACGCACCAGTCGTGCAGCACCTGGCCGTCGCTGCAGTCGAGCCGCCCATGCGGGCGCAGGTGCAGCACCTGCCCGTCCACCGTGAAGGCCCAGCCGCGCGTCTGGCTGGCATCCGAGCTCAGCGTCAGGCACTCGTGGTGCGCCAGCTCGGACGGGTGCTGCGGCGTGCCCGCCCGCTGCAGGTAGGCCGGCGACGCCACGCACAGGCGCCGGTTGTCGGCCAGGCGCACGCTGATCAGGCTGGAGTCGGGCAGGTCACCCACGCGCACTGCACAGTCGAAGCTCTCGTTGACGATGTCCACCACGCGGTCCGACAGGTTCAGCGACAGCTGCACCTCGGGGTGCTGCGCCAGAAAGCGCGGCACCAGCGGCGCGACATGGCGGCGGCCAAAGCCCGCCGGCGCGGTGACGCGCAGGTAGCCGCTGGCCTTGACGCCGCCCGCGCTGACGCTGGCCTCGGCGTTCGCCAGGTCGGTCAGCAGACGCTGGCAGTCCTCCAGGAACGCGCTGCCTTCGTGGGTAAGGCTGATGCGGCGGGTGGTGCGAACCAGCAGCTTCACGCCCAGGCGCGCCTCCAGCGCGTCGATGCGCCGGCCGATCACCGCCGGCGCCACGCCCTCGGCCTGCGCGGCCGCGGTAAGGCTGCCCTTGGTGGCCACCGCGACGAAGGATTCGATCTGCTTCAAGCGGTCCATGGCCGGCGAATATAGACCGAGCGAATGACCATTCCACGCGTGCAACGCAAAGATCAATCGCGATCCAGGCCATCAATATTCAAGGAAGTTCGCAATACAGTCGCCGGACCATGAGCACCGCCTCGCCCTTGCCGCCCGTCAAAGCCGTGCTGTTCGACGCCTACGGCACGCTGTTCGACGTGTACAGCGTCGGGCTGCTGGCCGAGCAGCTGTTTCCCGGCCACGGCGACACGCTGGCGCGGCTGTGGCGCGACAAGCAGATCGACTACACCCGGCTGCTCACGATGGCCGGGCGCTACCAGCCGTTCTGGGAGGTGACCCGCGCGGCGCTGCAATACGCCGCCCGATTCCTGCAGCTGCCCTGGACGACCGAGGCCGAAGCGCGGCTGATGAACCAGTACCGCCACCTGAGCGCGTTCCCGGAGAACCGCGGCGTGCTGCAGGCCTTGCGCGAGCGCGGCGTGCGCGCCGGCATCCTGAGCAACGGCGACCCCGAGATGCTGCAGATCGCATTGCGCAGCGCCGGGCTGGTGGAGCTGATCGACCCGGTGCTCAGCGTGCACGCCGTGCAGCGCTTCAAGACCGACCCGGCGGCCTACGCGATCGGCCCCGACGCGCTCAAGCTGCCGGCCCGGCAGATTCTCTTCGTCTCCAGCAACGGCTGGGACGCGATCGGTGCCACCTGGCACGGCTACACCACCCTGTGGGTCAACCGCGCCAACGCCCCGCTGGAGGTGCTGGGCACTGAGCCCACGCGCATCGGCCGCACGCTGACCGACGTGCTCGACTTTTTCCCGACTTGATTGACAGAGGAGTTACGCATGAGCCTTCAACTGCCTGCCGGCATGCAGATCAACGCCAGCATCGAGCCCGGCTTCGAATCCATCCTGACGCCCGAGGCGCTGGCGCTGGTGGCGCTGCTGCATCGCCAGTTCGAGCCGCGTCGCCAGCGGCTGCTGGCCGCGCGCGCCGAGCGCGCGCAGCGGCTGGACGCCGGCGAGCGCCCCGACTTCCTGCCCGAGACCGCGCACGTGCGCGCCGGCGACTGGACCATCGCGCCAATCCCGAAGGCGCTGCAGTGCCGCCGCGTGGAGATCACCGGGCCCGTCGAGGCCAAGATGGTGATCAACGCCTTCAACTCGGGCGCCGACAGCTACATGACCGACTTCGAGGACAGCAACACGCCCTCGTGGTCCAACCAGATGCAGGGCCAGATCAACCTGTACAAGGCGATCCGCCGCGAACTGAAGCTGGAGCAGGGCGGCAAGACCTATCAGCTCAATGACAAGGTGGCCACCTTGCAGGTGCGCCCGCGCGGCTGGCATCTCGACGAGAAGCACGTGCTGGTGGACGGCCAGCGCGTCAGCGGCGGCATCTTCGACTTCGCGCTGTTCCTGTTCCACAACGCGGCTGAGCAGGTCGCGCGCGGCGCGGGCCCGTTCTTCTACCTGCCCAAGATGGAGAGCCATCTGGAGGCGCGGCTGTGGAACGACATCTTCGTGGTCGCGCAGCAGGCCATCGGGCTGCCGCAGGGCACGATCAAGGCCACCGTGCTGATCGAGACCATCCTGGCCGCCTTCGAGATGGACGAGATCCTGTACGAGCTGCGCGAGCACAGCGCCGGCCTCAACGCCGGCCGCTGGGACTACATCTTCAGCTGCATCAAGAAGTTCAAGAACGACCGCGACTTCTGCCTGGCCGATCGCGCCAAGGTCACGATGACGGCGCCCTTCATGCGCGCCTATGCACTGCTGCTGCTGAAGACCTGCCACAAGCGCAACGCACCGGCCATCGGCGGCATGAGCGCGCTGATCCCGATCAAGAACGATCCGGAAAAGAACGCGGTCGCGATGGCCGGCATCGTGGCCGACAAGAAGCGCGACGCCACCGACGGCTATGACGGCGGCTGGGTGGCCCACCCGGGCCTGGTGGAACCTGCGATGAAAGAGTTCATGGCCGTGCTGGGCGACAAGCCGAACCAGATCGAGAAGCAGCGCTCCGACGTGAGCGCGAGCGCCGCCGACCTGCTGAACTTCCAGCCCGAGCAGCCGATCACGGAGACGGGTCTTCGCATGAACATCAACGTCGGCATCCACTACCTCGGCGCCTGGCTGTCGGGCAACGGCTGCGTGCCGATCCACAACCTGATGGAAGACGCCGCCACCGC
>CAMLIZ010000248.1 GCA_946480245.1 uncultured Pseudomonadota bacterium | reverse complement strand
GGTTGGGGCCGTCGAAGCCGCCGCCGATGCCGATCCAGGTCAGGTTCAGCGGGCCTTTGTAGTGGCCGGCGCGCACCAGGCGTTCCAGCGTTTCCATCGCGTGGATGCCGGTGAGCTGAAAGTGCGGCTGGATGCCGGCGTTGCTCAGGCGGCGCAGGTGCTCCTCAACCCAGCCCGGGCCGGCAGGCACGGTCATTTCGCGGTAGGCGGCCTGGTAGGCGGGCTGCTCCAGCGAGGTACCCTTCAGGTACTCGGGATAGAGCAGCTCCATGATGTTCATCTGGGTGGTGTTGATCGCCACCGTCACCTGGTCGGGCTTCGGGGTGAGATCGGCCAGCATATGGCGGGTGTCGTCCGACAGCCACTTGGCGGCTTCGCCTTCGTCTTCCGGCGCGAACGAGATCGAGCCGCCCACCTGGATGATCATGTCCGGCACGGCAGCGCGTACGCCGGCGATCAGTTCGTTGAACTTGGACAGGCGCTTGGAACCCTTGCCGTCGAGTTCGCGCACATGCAGGTGCAGCACGGTGGCGCCGGCGTTATAGCAATCCACGGCCTTCTGCACCTGTTCTTCCATGGTCACCGGAATGTCTTCCGGAAAGTCCTGCGGCATCCACTCGGGCCCATACGGGGCCACGGTGATCACCACTTTGTCCTGGTTCTCCGGGTGCAGCGAATCGTCGAGAAATTGCATGGTCTCCTCCTGAGGGTGAATGGCGCATTCATGGGCGCCCGTTTGACGGTCTTGATCCAAGGGCCACGATGCGACATGCGTGGCCGTGCGCTTAGCTGTGTCGCATTGATACGTCGTCTGCCTGCGCGCAGAGGCGCGCTACGCAATCGGCATCCGGAAGGTCGGCGAGGTACGCAAGCAATGCGCCGAACGCGCGGTCCTCAGCGTCGGGCACGTTGCAGCGATTCGCTGTGCCGTACGCGGCGTTGACCTTGTCCCAGTCTGCTTCAGTCAGGTAGCGCTGCGCCGCCGGCAGGATGACGCCTTCCTCGCGCCCCATGCGCGCCCAGACAAACTGCGCGTAGTGATCGACCTTGCCCAGCAGCTCGGCCAGCGGGCCGCCTGCCGCAAACCGCTCGACGGCCTCGGCGAGCGCGCCGATCCACTGTGCATCGCGTTCATGCTGGTGCTCAACTTCGTCGAGTTCGGCGTCCGCCCGGGCCGTGCGCCGGCGTAGCCTCTCGTAGAGGTAGGCCTGCTTGCGCGGATGTTGGCGTGCGAGCGGGAAGATTTGGAGAAATCGCATCATGTTGCGCATCACCCGCACATCCGCGCCGGCGCCGCGGTCAGTCGCGGCCGTGAGCATGTCCAGCCAGGCGCGCAATACGGTACAAAGGGCGCGGTGCTCGTCGCGGATCGCGCGGATGGCCGGCTCCGGCATTGCCGGCGCTTGATCCGGCATGGCGAATACCGGAACGCCGGCCGCGAGCACTGCTTGCACGAGCGATCTTGTCCTCGCTTCCTGCCAGTGGGGGCCGATGAAGACCAGGTCGCAGCCAGCCTTTTGCGCGCTTGCGGGGATGGCGGCTTGCGCGTCGCCCTCGACCTGGCCAGTCGATGCACATGGCACCCCTTGTGCCCGCGCCACCGACTCGGCCTTGGCGAGCAGTTCGCGACCGCGATTCACAGAGGCGCGCGCCACTGTGGGCAGAGGCGGCACATGGACGAACGTGATCCGTGCCGCTGCGATGCGTGCCAGCTCGATGGCGCCGATGACCGTGGCCATGCAGGCATCCCCTTCGTCGAGCGGCACCAGCAGGTGGCGGCAAGTGATGGCGTCGGCATCGGAGCAAGGACGGCTCATGCCGGCACCCCGACCCGCCTGCGTCCCTGCTTCAGCGCGCACACGTCCATGCACTGCATCGAATGCCCCTAGCGTTCCGTTTCGACCTGGACGGATGCTAGCTGCGGCACCCCTGATACGCCCCCTCCGCGGAGGAGGGGGCGATTGCCCGCCAGGCTCGCCGTGTGCCTATAATGAGACACCAGATTCCGAGCCAGGCACGCCGCCCCCAACGGCAGCGCGAAGCCACGGACGCTGCTGCCGCGCACGCAGCCCGGCACGCAGGCCCCGGCGAGCGTCGCACCCCAGCCAACCAGTACCTGCCAGATGACCTCCGTGAACCGCGGCGCCGGTGCCGCGTTTTCCGAGCTTGCGCTCAAGACCATGCCACCGCGCGCGCCGCGGCACCTGCTCGCGCGCGCGCGCCTGAGCCTCGACAGCGAGGCGCTGCGCGACCGGCCTGCGATTGTCGTGCAGGCACCACCGGGTTTCGGCAAGACGCTGCTGCTGGCGCAATGGCGCCGCGAGTACCTGGCGCACGGTGCGGCCGTGGCCTGGATTTCCGCTGACACGCACGACGATCCGCTGCATTTCCTGCAATGCCTGGTGCTTGCCGTCCGCGCAGGCTGCGCGCGGCCCGGCTTTGGGCGCACGCTGCTCGAAGGCGCGGCCGCGGCGCCCGGCAGCACCGAAGGGCTCACGGCCTGGCTTGCCGAGGTGGCCCAGACTTCGCTGGATCTCGTGCTGATCGTCGACGAAGCCGAACGTCTTTCGCAGGACGGCGTTGCGGCATTGCTCTACCTGCTGCACAACGCACCGCCCAATCTGCGCATCGTAGTTGCGGCGCGCGGCGGGTTCGACACCGCCGTCACTGAGCTGACGGCGTACGGCCAATGCGCCGGCATCGGCGCGCAAGCACTGCGTTTCCGCTTCGATGAGACCTTGACTCTCGTGCGCAACCGCTTCGGCGACCGGGTCGATGCCGACCGTTGCGCGCGCCTGCACGAGTTGACTGACGGATGGCCACTCGGCCTGCAGCTCGTCCTGGCAGCCATGGAGCGGGGCGCCGATCCGCGCAGCGTCGTGGATGCCATGGCAGCCCGTCTGGCCGGCGAGGGCGAGCAGCTGGTCGGTGGCCTGATCGACAAGCTCACGCCCGACGACGTCGCGTTCCTGACGCGCATTGCCGTCGTCGACCACGTCCATCCGGACCTGTGCCGTGCGCTGATTGGCGACGAGCAGGCGCCGGCGCAATTGGCGCGGCTGATCCGCGAGACACCGATCTTCGTCTCCGGCGACGACAGCGACTGGTGCCGGCTCCACGCGCTCGCGCGCAATGCGCTGCAGGCTCGCCTGGCCGAACTGCCCCGCAATGAGCAGGCCGAACTGCATGCGCGAGCGCTGCACTGGCTTGCCCAGCGCGGCATCACCGAGGAAGCCGCGCGTCACGCACACGCGGCGGGCCAGCATGCGCTGGCGTACGAACTGGCCGGGCGCTCGCTATACGATGCCGTGATGCAGGGGCGGCTGGGTACCGTGCTTGAATGGCTGGAGCGCCTGCCTGACGCGGAACTGGACCGCTACCCGGGGCTGCGCCTGGCCGCTGCCTGGGTGCTTGCGCTGGGCGAGCGCCATGCGGAGGCCGAGGTGCTGGTCGCACGCATGCTCGAAGGGGCAGGCGACGATACCGTCCTGCGCTATGAATGCGCGCTGATCCTGAGCATCGCGGCCTACTACGCGGATCAGCCAGACCGTTGCCTGGCGCTGCTGGAGCCATGGCAGCAGCAGCCTGCCGCGCACGACCCGCGCCTCGCCCAGATGCATGCCAACCGTATGGCGATGGCCGCGATCCTGCATGGGCAGACCGGGAATGCGCGGCGCCATCTGCAGCTCGCACCGCGCGGCGACCTCGGCGAGGGACATCGCTACGCAGCGCGCTGGGGCGAGTTCGTGACCGGGCTCAGCTACCTGCGTGAGGGGCAGGTGATGTTGAGCGAAGCGATCCTGAGGCCCACGCTGGCAAGCGCGGAAGCCGATCTCGGCCGCCGCCATCCGCTCGCGTGCATGCTCGCGTCGCTGCTGGCCGCGGCGGTCTACGAGAACGGCCGCGTCGACGAAGCCGCGGCGCTGCTTGCCAACCGGCTCGACGTACTTGAGCGGTCTGGCACGGCCGAGACGTCGTTGTTGGCATACCTGACCGCGGCGCGCGTCGCAGCCCTGCAGGGCATCGAGCACCGTGCGCTCGACCTGCTCGAAGCGCTGTACGCAGTGGGCGTCGCGCGCCGGACGCCGCGGCTTTGCATGGCAAGCCTGGCGGACCAGGTGCGCATGCATGCCGGGCGCTTCCGCGCCGAGACGTGCCGGGCCCTGATCATCCGCCTTGACGAACTCGTCGCTGAAGCGGAGGCGGACCATGGCCCACTGTGGCGCCGCGACGTGGCGCTGATGCAGGCCATGGCACACGCCAACGCGGCAATCGCCGCCCAGGACTGGCCGTCTGCGCTCGATGCGCTGCACCGCGCGGCGCCTGCGGCGGAGGCCATGAAGCTCGGGCGCAAGCGTATCGAGATCATGGCGCTGGAAGCGTTCGTGCGCCATCGCGGTGGCGACGATAGCCGGACGCTCATGAAGGAAGCCATGAACCTCGCGCAGACCTATGGCCTCGCGCGCACGTTCGCCGATGCGCATCCCGCGCTGGCCGACTGGGCCAGGCGCCTGGTGGAAGAAGAGGCCACGGAGCCGGGCTCCGGCCAGCCGTTGCCGGTGGCGCGCACGCCGCGCCGCGCCGAACGCCCGGTGACGGAGCCGCGCGCCGTGGCCAGCACGGTGCTGACGCCAAAGGAACGCGAAGTCCTGGAACTGCTGGCGCGCAATCTCTCCAACAAGGAGATCGCGCAGGCCATCGGCGTGGGCGAGGTCACGGCCAAGTGGCATGTGAA
>CAMLIZ010000247.1 GCA_946480245.1 uncultured Pseudomonadota bacterium | reverse complement strand
CCGATCGCCATGTCGTCGTTGTGCGCGTAGAGCACGTTGATCTTCTTGCCTTCGGCCTTCAGGAAGGCTTCCATCACCTCCTTGCCCTTGGCGCGGGTGAAGTCACCGGTCTGCGAGCGGATGATCTTGTACTTCGGATCCTTGCCGATGATCTCCTCGAAGCCCTTCTTGCGGTCGATCGCCGGAGCCGAGCCAACCGTTCCCTGGAGCTCGACGATGTTCACGTCACCCTTGGCATCCTTGGTGTGATCCACCAACCAGCGGCCGGCCTTGCGGCCCTCCTCGAGGAAGTCGGAGCCCATGAAGGTGACGTACAGCGACGTGTCCTTGGTGCTCACGGCGCGGTCGGTCAGGATCACCGGGATGTGCGCCGCCTTGGCCTCGCGCAGCACGTTGTCCCAGCCGGTTTCCACCACCGGCGAGAACGCGATCACGTCGACCTTCTGCGCGATGAACGAACGGATCGCCTTGATCTGGTTCTCCTGCTTCTGCTGTGCATCGGAGAACTTGAGCTCGATGCCGGCATCCTTGGCCGCCTGCTTGATCGACTCGGTGTTGGCGGTGCGCCATTCGCTCTCGGCGCCGATCTGGGCAAATCCGAGCACCAGCTTCTTCTGGGCCAGCGCAGGCAGCGAAGCGGCCAGCGCGGCAGCGGCCAGAGCGGCGAGTGCGGTACGGCGGTACAAGGTCATGCTGTCTCCTTTGTAGCGTGCTTGCTCACGCGTTGATGTAAGCCGTTTTCACGGCGGTATAGAACTCCGCGGCGTAGCGGCCCTGCTCGCGAGGGCCGTAGCTAGATGCCTTGCGCCCGCCGAACGGCACGTGGAAATCCACGCCGGCCGTCGGCAGGTTGACCATCACCATGCCTACCTTGGCGTGGCGGCGAAAGTGCGCCGCGTGCTTCAGGCTCGTGGTGCAGATGCCCGCGCACAGGCCGAACGGCGTGTCGTTGGCCAGCGCCAGCGCGTGCTCGGCGTCGTCGGCGCGCAGCACGCAAGCCACCGGGCCGAAGATCTCCTCACGCGCGACCCGGTGCCCCGGGTCGGCGAGGAACAGTGCCGGGCTCATGTAGTAGCCGCGCGTATCGCGCTGCAGGCGCTCGCCGCCGGCCAGCCACTCGGCGCCTTCGCTGCGGCCGATCTCCAGGTAGGCCAGGTCCTGCTCCAGCTGGGCCTCGCTGACCACCGGGCCGATCTCGGTGCCGCGCTTGAGCGCGTGGTCCACCACCAGCGCCTGGGTGCGCGCGCGCAGCGCCTGCACGAAGCGGTCGAAGATGCCGGCGGTCACGATCAACCGGCTCGACGCGGTGCAGCGCTGGCCGGTGGAGAAGAACGCGCCTTGCACCGCGCAGTCGACCGCCTGGTCGAGCGCCGCGTCGTCCAGCACCACCAGCGGGTTCTTTCCGCCCATCTCCAGCTGCACCTTGGCCTGGCGCGCCGCAGTGGCCTTCAGGATGCCCTGCCCCACCGGCACCGAGCCGGTGAAGCTGATCGCGTCCACCAGCGGGCTGTCCACCATCACCTGCCCCACCAGGCGGCCGCTGCCCATCACCATGTTGAAGGCGCCGGCGGGCAGGCCCGCACGACTGATGATCTCGGCCAGCGCCGACGCGCAGGCCGGCACCAGCTCGGCCGGCTTGAAGACCACCGTGTTGCCATACGCCAACGCGGGCGCGATTTTCCAGGCAGGAATCGCCAGCGGGAAGTTCCAGGGCGCGATCAGGCCGACCACGCCGACCGGCTCGCGCGAGATCTCCACCTCCACGCCGGGCCGCACCGACGCCAGCTTCTCGCCGCCGATGCGCAGCGCCTCGCCGGCGAAGAACTTGAAGATCTGCCCCGCGCGCCCGGCCTCACCGATCGCCTCGGGCAGCGTCTTGCCCTCCTCGCGGGCCAGCAGGCGCCCGAGCTCTTCCTTGCGCGCCAGGATCTCGCTGCCCACTGCGTCCAGCACGTCGAAGCGGCGCTGCGGCGTGCTCTGGGCCCACTCGTCGCGAGCGTCGGCCGCCGCACGGATGGCGTGCTCGGTCTGCGCCGCATCGGCCCGCATGAACTCGGCCACCACGTCGGACAGGTCCGACGGGTTCTCGCGCGTGCCGAGCGTGGCGCCGGTTTCCCAGCGCCCGTTGATGTAGTGCTTGAGCGGTTGCATCGTCTCTACAGTGATTGCACGGCGCCGAACGCAAAGCCTTCGAGCTGCACGGCCAGCGGATTGACCAGCGGCGCGCCAAAGCCGGCCAGCTCGATCTCGAAGCGGTCGCCCGGCTCTACGCGCACGCCGTCGGCAAAGCTCAGCGTGGCGGTGCCGAAGAAATGCAGGTGCACGTCGCCCGGCCGGCGGTGCGCGGCGTACTTGAAGTGGTGGTACTCGAGGTTGGCCAGCGAATGGCACATGTTGGCCTCGCCGGTGACGAAGGGCTTCTCCCACACCACCTCGGTGCCGCGCCGGATGCGGCTGCTGCCACGCAGGTCGGCCGGCAGAGGGCCGTTGCGCAGCTCGGGGCCGACGGCGCACGGGCGCAGCTTGGAATGGGCGAGGTACAGGTAGTTCTGGCGCTCCGTCACGTGGTCGGAGAACTCGTTGCCGAGCGCAAACCCCAGGCGATGCGGCTGGCCATCGGCGGCGATCACGTACAGGCCCACCAGCTCCGGCTCCTCGCCGCCGTCGAGCGCAAACGAAGGCGAAGCCAGCGGCGCCCCCGGCGCCGCCACGATGCCGCCGTCGCCCTTGTAGAACCACTCCGGCTGCGCGCCTGCGCCATGCTGCGGGCGGCCGCCCTCGATGCCCCACTTGAACATGCGCATCGAGTCGGACAGCGCGGCCTCGTCGCCCGCCACCTTGTGGTGCATCGCGTCACGCGTGGCCGCGCTGCCCAGATGCGTGAGCCCGGTGCCGGTGACGAGGCAGTGCGCGGGATCAGGGTGAGTGAGCGGCACCAACACCCGCCCGGCGGCCAGCAGCTCGCCGTACACCGGGCCGGATCCGCGGGCCAGACGGCCTTCGGCATACGACGACAGCGAGCTGCGGGCCTGGATGGCGGCCAGGGCGAGGGCGTAGGTGCTGTCGAAGCCCTCGACGCGGCGCACCGGCTGGTCGCGTTCGCCGACGACGCCCACGCGGGCGCAGTCGCTGTCGTCGAGGTACTGGATCACGCGCATCTCGTTGTCTCCTCGTCCCCGCGGAAGCCGCGGGTCGGTGTTGTTGAGCGGGATGGTACGAATGCGACTGATAACAAGCCAATAGAATTTGGAAAGAAATCGATATACGATTTGGCATCCGTTAAGAATGCCGTCGAATGGTCGCTCCCTACACTCACTGGTTCATCCGCGCGCGCCTGAAGACGCGGCAGCTGCTGCTGTTGGTCGCGATGGAGGAGGAAGGCAACATCCACCGCGCAGCGCAGGTGCTCAACATGACGCAGCCGGCCGCTTCCAAGCTGCTGAAGGACCTGGAGGACGCGCTGGACGTACAGCTGTTCGAGCGCCTGCCGCGCGGCATGCGGCCCACCTGGTACGGGGAAACCATGATCCGCCACGCGCGCATGGCGCTGGGCAGCCTGTCGCAAGCGCACGACGAGATCGAGGCGCTGAAGGCAGGCCGCTTCGGGCAGGTCACGGTGGGGGCGATCACCACCCCTGCCATGACGCTGATGCCACCGGCCATCGCGCTGGTGAAGCAGGAGAACCCCAACCTGCGCGTGTCGCTCGAGATCGAGACCAGCGACGTGCTCATGGAGCGCCTGACGCAGGGCAAGCTGGACATGGCGGTGGGCCGCCTCTTCGAGCGCCACGACAAGACCGCGCTGCGCTACCAGGCGCTGGTGGAGGAGCCGGTGGTGGCCATCGTGCGGCCCGGCCACCCGCTGCTGTCAGTACCCAAACTGAGCCTGCGCGCGCTGGTTTCGGCCGGCTGGATCGTACCGTCGGCCGGCAGCGTGCTGCGGCATCGCTTCGAGCTGATGTTCCGCGAGGAAGGGCTGGAGGCGCCGGTCAACCTGATCGAGACGACCGCGCTGCTGTTCACCACCAAGATGCTGCAGCAAAGCGACCTGCTCGCCGTGGTGGCGGCCGACGTGGCGCGCTACTACGCCGAGCACGGCATGGTGGCGGTGCTGCCGATCGCGCTGCCCTGCAAGATGGACGCGTTCGGCCTGGTCACGCGCAGCGACCGCCTGCTGTCGCCCGGCGCGAAGGCGATGCTGGGCGCGCTGGGCAAGGCCGCTCAGGCGGTCTACGGCGTCACGCTGGATGCGGCTTGAGCGCGGGCGGCAGCGCGCTCACATCCAGCCGCCGTCCACCTTGAACTCCTGCGCGGTGCACAGGCGCCCGTCGTCCGACGCAAGGAACAGCACCATGTTGGCGATGTCCTCGGGCTGCAGCTTCTGCGGCAGGCACTGCGATCGCATCAACTCGCGCTCGCTCTCCTCGTTGAGCCAGAGCTTGATCTGGCGCTCCGTCATCACCCAGCCCGGCGTTACCGTGTTGATGCGGATGCCCTGCGCACCAAGTGGCGCCGCCAGCCCACGCGTGAGGCCGTTGACCGACGATTTGGCGATCGCGTAGCACGGGTAGCCGCCCTGCTTGAGCTGCCAGCCCGACGAGCCCAGGTTCACTACCGCGCCTCCGCCCAGCCGCCGCATGCCGGGCACCGCCGCCTGGATCGCGAAGAACGCGGGGCGCTGGTTGATCGCCATGCGTTCGTCCCAGTAGTCGGGTGTCACGGCCTCCATCGTGTG
>CAMLIZ010000246.1 GCA_946480245.1 uncultured Pseudomonadota bacterium | reverse complement strand
ACTACACCGGCGGCACGGTGCACATCGTCATCAACAACCAGATCGGCTTCACCACCAGCGACCCGCGCGATACGCGCTCCACGCTGTATTGCACCGACGTGGTCAAGATGATCGAGGCGCCGGTGCTGCACGTGAACGGCGACGACCCCGAGGCGGTCGTGCTGTGCACTCAGCTCGCGATGGACTACCGCCAGCAGTTCAACAAGGACGTGGTGGTCGACATCGTGTGCTTCCGCAAGCTCGGCCACAACGAGCAGGACACGCCCAGCCTCACGCAGCCGCTGATGTACAAGAAGATCGGCGCACACCCCGGCACACGCAGGCTGTATGCGGACAAGCTGGTCACGCAGGGCGTGCTGGCCAACGAGGGGCCGGACGAGATGGTCAAGGGCTACCGTGCCGCGATGGATGCCGGCAAGCACACGGTCGACCCGGTCCTGACCAACTTCAAGGGCAAGTACGCCGTCGACTGGAGCCCGTTCCTCGGCAAGAAGTGGACGGACGCAGCCGACACCGCGCTGCCGCTTGCGGAGATCAAGCGCCTGGCCGAGCGCATCACCACCATCCCGGCCAACGTCAAGGTGCATCCGCTGGTCGAGAAGGTGATCGCCGACCGTGCCGCCATGGGGCGCGGCGAGATCAACGTCGATTGGGGCATGGGCGAGCACCTCGCCTACGCGTCGCTCGTGGCCAGCGGCTATCCGGTGCGCCTGTCGGGTGAGGATTCGGGCCGCGGCACATTCACACACCGGCACGCCGTGCTGCACGATCAGAACCGCGAGCGCTGGAGCGAGGGCACCTACATTCCTCTGCAGAACGTGGCGGAGAACCAGGCGCCGTTCGTCGTGATCGACTCGATCCTCTCCGAAGAGGCGGTGCTCGGCTTCGAGTACGGCTATGCGAGCGCCGACCCCAACACGCTCACGATCTGGGAAGCGCAGTTCGGCGATTTCGTGAACGGCGCGCAGGTCGTCATCGATCAGTTCATCGCGTCGGGCGAGGTGAAGTGGGGCCGCGTGAACGGGCTCACGCTGATGCTGCCGCACGGCTACGAGGGGCAAGGGCCGGAGCATTCGTCCGCGCGTGTCGAGCGCTTCATGCAGCTGGCGGCGGACAACAACATGCAAGTGGTGCAACCCACCACCGCCAGCCAGATCTTCCATCTGCTGCGCCGCCAGATGGTGCGCATGTTCCGCAAGCCGCTGGTGATCATGACGCCGAAGTCGCTGCTGCGGAACAAGGACGCTACCTCGCCGCTGGTGGAGTTCACCAAGGGCGAGTTCAAGACCGTGATCGGCGAGCTCGACGGCAACGTCGACGCGGCCAAGGTCAAGCGCGTGGTGGCGTGTTCGGGCAAGGTCTACTACGACCTGGTGAAGAAGCGCGAGGAGAAGAAGAGCACCGACGTGGCGATCATCCGCGTCGAGCAGCTCTATCCGTTCCCGCACAAGGCGTTCGCTGCCGAGCTGAAGCGCTATCCCAATCTGGCCGAGATCGTGTGGTGCCAGGACGAGCCGCAGAACCAGGGTGCGTGGTTCTTCGTGCAGCACTACATCCACGAGAACATGGCCGACGGCCAGAAGCTCGGCTATGCGGGGCGGCCGGCATCGGCGTCGCCCGCCGTGGGATATGCACACCTGCACCAGGAGCAGCAGAAGGCCTTGCTGGACCAGGCCTTCGGCAAGCTCAAGGGCTTTGTGCTGACCAAGTGATGTCGCGAGCGCTGCGCGTCGCAATGTCTGTTCGCGTTCGAGGGGCCGGCTGGTCCCTCCACTTGTGCCGCACGCTTTGACCCGAACTCTCAAGTTTCAAGAAACAACATGGCAATCGTAGAAGTCAAGGTTCCGCAGCTGTCCGAGTCGGTGGCCGAAGCCACGCTGCTGCAATGGAAGAAGAAGCCCGGCGACGCCGTGGCGATGGATGAGATCCTGATCGAGATCGAAACCGACAAGGTGGTGCTGGAAGTGCCGGCGCCGTCGGCCGGCGTGCTGGCCGAGATCGTCCAGGCAGACGGCGCCACTGTCGGCAGCGACGAGGTGATCGCCCGGATCGACAGCGAGGGCAAGGCCGGCGTTGCCGCCAC
The DNA here is from genome assembly GCA_946480245.1 of uncultured Pseudomonadota bacterium. Next base: position 2,671 of record CAMLIZ010000246.1, on the reverse strand, counting down.
CGCCGCGCCTGCGGCAGCTGTCACGGCAGCGCCGGCTGCGGCGAAGGCAGCCGAGGCGGCGCCTGCCAACGCCGGGTCGAAGTCCTCGGTGGCCATGCCCGCCGCCGCCAAGCTGATGGCGGACAACCAGCTCGCGGCGGGCCAGGTGGCCGGCACCGGCAAGGACGGCCGCATCACCAAGGGCGACGTGCTGGGTGCACTCGAAGGCGGCGCGAAGCCGGCCGCTGCGGTTCAGCCCCCCGTGGCGGCCCCGGCAGCGCCGGCTGTTGCCAAGCCGCTGCCCCCGGTGGCGGCGCCGGTGCCGATGAACCTGGGAGACCGCCCCGAGCAGCGCGTGCCGATGAGCCGGCTGCGCGCGCGCATCGCCGAACGTCTGCTGCAAAGCCAGGCCACCAACGCGATCCTCACCACCTTCAACGAGGTCAACATGGCCCCGGTGATGGAGATGCGCAAGAAGTTCCAGGACAAGTTCGAGAAGGAGCACGGCGTGAAGCTCGGCTTCATGAGCTTCTTCGTGAAGGCGGCCGTGGCGGCGTTGAAGAAGTATCCGGTGCTCAACGCCAGCGTCGACGGCAACGACATCGTCTACCACGGCTATTTCGACATCGGCATTGCGGTGGGATCGCCGCGCGGCCTGGTGGTGCCGGTGCTGCGCAATTGCGACCAGATGAGCTTTGCCGACGTCGAGAAGAAGATTGCCGAGTTTGGCCAGAAGGCCAAGGACGGCAAGCTCTCGATCGAGGAGCTGTCGGGCGGCACGTTCTCCATCTCGAATGGCGGCGTGTTCGGCTCGATGCTCTCCACGCCGATCATCAACCCGCCGCAAAGCGCGATCCTCGGTGTGCATGCCACGAAGGACCGCGCGGTGGTCGAGAACGGCCAGATCGTCGTTCGGCCGATGAACTATCTGGCGATGAGCTATGACCACCGCATCATCGATGGCCGCGAGGCGGTGCTCGGCCTCGTGGCCATGAAGGAGGCGCTGGAAGATCCGGCGCGCCTGCTGTTCGATATCTGAGCCAACGTTTGCAGAGGAGCCGGCCATGGCGATGATCGACGAACTCGAAAGGCTAGCCCAGTTGCGCGAGCGCGGCGTGCTGACCGACGAGGAATTCGGACGCGCCAAGGCCCGCTTGCTGGACGCCGGCCCAGGCCCGGCGCCGGGCGTGGCCGCGATCAACGCCTTGCGCCGCAGCCGCGCCGACCGCTGGTTGGGCGGCGTGTGCGGAGGCTTGGCGCAGGTCAGCGGCATCGAGTCGTGGCTGTGGCGCCTTGGCTTCGCGGTGCTCTTTCTCTTTGGCGGCGCCGGTCTTCTGGCCTACGTGCTGCTCTGGATCTTCGTGCCCAGCGAATGACGGCCCCCATCGCTTCGCTCCGGCCCTCGAGGGCGGGCCGAGGGTCGCATTAACCCAAGTTTGAGAACCTTCAATGTCCAAATCCTTTGACGTCGTCGTGATCGGCGGCGGCCCCGGCGGCTATATCGCGGCCATTCGCGCCGCGCAACTCGGCTTCAATACCGCTTGCATCGACGAGTGGAAGAACGGCAAGGGCGGCCCGGCGCCGGGCGGCACCTGCACCAACGTCGGCTGCATTCCGTCGAAGGCGCTGCTGCAGTCCTCCGAGCACGTGGAGCAGGCGCAGCACCATTTCGCTGACCATGGCATCGAGCTGTCGGGCGTGCAGGTCGATCTGGCGAAGATGCTCTCGCGCAAGGACACCGTCGTGAAGCAGAACAACGACGGCATCCTGTATCTATTCAAGAAGAACAAGATCACCTTCTTCCATGGGCGAGGTTCCTTCTCGGCCGCAAAGGACGGCGGCTACGAGATCAAGGTGGTGGGTGCCGCCGAAGAAGCGATCACCGCGAAGCACGTGATCGTGGCCACCGGCTCCAACCCGCGTGCGCTGCCCGGTGCCCCTTTCGACGAGGATCGCATCCTGTCGAACGACGGTGCGTTGCGCATCCCGACTGTGCCCAAGAAGCTGGGCGTCATCGGTTCTGGCGTGATCGGCCTCGAGATGGGCTCCGTGTGGCGGCGCCTTGGCGCGGACGTGACCATCCTCGAAGCGCTGCCCGCATTCTTGGGCGCCGTGGACGAGCAGATCGCCAAGGAGGCCGCCAAGGCTTTCAAGAAGCAGGGCCTGAAGATCGAACTCGGCGTGAAGATCGCCGAGGTCAAGAGCGATGGCAGCTCAGTGGCGGTGAGTTACACCGACAGCAGCGGTGCGGCCCAGTTGCTTGCGTGCGACCGATTGATCGTCTCCATCGGCCGGGTGCCCAACACGATCGGCCTGAACCCCGAAGCGGTGGGCCTGAAGTTGGACGAACGCGGCGCGATCGTCGTTGATGACGAGTGCCGTACCAACCTGCCCAACGTGTGGGCGGTCGGCGACGTGGTGCGCGGCCCGATGCTGGCGCACAAGGCCGAGGAAGAGGGCGTCGCGGTGGCTGAGCGCATCGCAGGCCAGCATGGCCACGTGAACTTCAACACCATCCCGTGGGTGATCTACACGAGCCCCGAGATCGCCTGGGTGGGCCAGACCGAACAGCAGCTCAAGGCGGCGGGCCGGCCCTACAAGGCGGGTAGCTTCCCTTTCAGCGCCAACGGACGTGCGCGTGCACTGGGCGACACCACCGGCCTCGTGAAGTTCCTGGCCGACGCCAAGACCG
>CAMLIZ010000245.1 GCA_946480245.1 uncultured Pseudomonadota bacterium | reverse complement strand
TGATGATCACCGAGGCCGGCGGCCTGATCGGCAACTTCACCGGCGAGGCCGATTACCTGTTCCAGCGCGAGGTGGTGGCGGGCAACCCAAAGATCTACGGGCAGCTGGTGCAGCTGCTCGCGCCGTACACCCGCGTGATCAAGTCCGAAGAGCACGTTGACGCACCTGCCGCCGCAGCGCCGCTGACGCCGGAAGACGCGCTGGCCGCGGCCGCCGACATCGATGCGCCCGCCGCACAGCCCGACGCCCCGCAGAACGAAAAGAAGAAGGCGCCGGTGCGCATCCGCAAGGCCGACCTGTAAACCTGCCCCCGGGCCGCCCGATGAACGCCCCCGAGGATTTCGGCGCGCACACGCCGGTGATGCAGCAGTACTTCCGGCTCAAGGCGCAGCATCCGGACGCACTGGTGTTCTTTCGCATGGGGGACTTCTACGAAGTCTTCTACGACGACGCGCGGCGCTGCAACCGGCTGCTCGACATCACGCTCACCTCGCGCGGCATGAGCGCCGGCGAGCCGGTGGTGATGGCCGGCGTGCCGGTGCATGCGCTGGAGGCCTACCTTGCCAAACTGATCAAGCTCGGCGAAGCGGTGGCGATCGCCGAACAGGTGGGTGACGTGGCCGCGGCCAAGGGGCCGGTGGAACGCAAGGTGGTGCGCGTGGTCACGCCGGGCACGGTGACCGACACCGAGTTGCTGTCGGATCGGGTCGACACGCTACTGGTGGCCATCGCACGCCAGCGCAGCACGTTCGGGCTCGCATGGCTGGGCCTGGCCAGCGGCCAGTTCGGCATCACCGAATGCGGTGAACGGGAACTGGCCACCTGGCTGGCGCGGCTGGATGCCGCCGAAGTATTGATCGACCGCGACGACGTGCCCGAGGCCGTGCGGCAATGCGGCGCCGCCGTCACGCACCGCCCGGCATGGCAGTTCGATGCCGGGCTCGGCGCACGCAAGCTGTGCGAGCAGCTGCGCGTGGCCTCGCTGGCCGGCTTCAACGCCCAAGACCTGTTCGCGGCCCATGCCGCCAGTGCCGCCTTGCTGGCGTTTGCCGAGCACACGCAGGCGCATGCGCTGTCGCACGTGCGCACACTCACGGTGGCGCGCGCGAACGAGCTGCTCGAGCTGCCGCCCGCCACGCACCGCAACCTCGAACTCACGCGCACGCTGCGCGGCGACGAGGCGCCCACCCTGCTTTCACTGCTGGACACCTGCCGCACCGGCATGGGCAGCCGCAGCCTGCGCCATTGGCTGACGCACCCACTGCGCGCCCGCGAACACGCCAGCGCGCGCCATGACGCCATCGACGTGCTGCTGCAAGCCGGCTTCGAACCCCTGCGCGAGGCGCTGCGCCACGTGAGCGACGTGGAGCGCATCGCATCGCGCGTGGCGCTTCGGCAAGTGCGCCCGCGCGAGCTTGCCGGCTTGCGCACCACGCTGCAGCAGCTTCCAATGCTGCGCGAGCGCGCGCCGCGCGGCAGTGCGCTGCTGGACGAGCTGCAGCACGCGCTGCAGCCGGCGCCGCAGATCGGCGCGCTGCTGCAGCAGGGCATCGCCGACGAGCCGGCCGTGCTGCTGCGCGACGGCGGCGTGATCGCAGCCGGCTTCGACGCCGAGCTGGACGAGCTGCGCGGCATCAGCCAGAACTGCGACGCCTACCTGCTGGACCTGGAGCAGCGCGAGCGCCAGCGCAGCGGCATTGCGAACCTGCGCGTGCAGTACAACAAGGTGCACGGCTTCTACATCGAGGTCACGGCAGGCCAGCTGGACCGCGTACCCACGGACTATCAGCGTCGGCAGACGCTGAAGAACTGCGAGCGCTTCATCACGCCCGAGCTGAAGGCGTTCGAGGACAAGGCGCTGTCGGCGCAGGAGCGAGCGCTGGCGCGCGAGAAACTGCTGTACGAGATGCTGCTCGACGAGCTGCAGCCGCACCTGCCGGCACTGTCGGCCCTGGCGCGCGCGCTGGCCGCACTCGATGCGCTGGCCGCGCTGGCCGAGCGCGCCGCCACGCTCGGCTGGTGCCGGCCCCAGTTCGTGCCGCATCCGTGCATCGACATCGAGGCCGGCCGCCACCCGGTGGTGGAGGCGCGGCTGCGCGAGAGCGCAGGCGGCGAGTTCATGGCCAACGACTGCCGGCTCGACGCCCGCACGCGCATGCTGGTGATCACCGGTCCCAACATGGGCGGCAAGAGCACGTTCATGCGCCAGGTGGCGCTGATCGTGCTGCTGGGCGCCATGGGCTCGTTCGTGCCCGCACGCAGCTGCCGGCTGGGTCCGGTGGACGCCATCCACACCCGCATCGGCGCGGCCGACGACCTGGCCAACGCGCAATCGACCTTCATGCTCGAGATGACCGAGGCCGCCGCCATCGTGCATGGCGCCACGGATTTCAGCCTGGTGCTGATGGACGAGATCGGCCGCGGCACCTCCACCTTCGACGGGCTGGCACTGGCCGGCGCGATCGCCGGCCACCTGCACGACCGCAACCGGGCGTTCACCCTCTTCGCCACCCACTACTTCGAGCTCACCGCGTTTCCGCAGAAGCACGAGCGCGCGCTCAACGTGCACGTGTCGGCGGCCGAGAGCGGCGACGACATCGTGTTCCTGCACGAGATCCAGCCCGGGCCGGCGAGCCGCAGCTACGGGGTGCAGGTGGCGCGGCTGGCGGGCATGCCACCCTCGTTGATCCGCCAGGCCCGCGCCACGCTGGAGGCGCTGGAGCGGCAGCAGCAGGCCAACGACCCGCAAGTGGATTTGTTCGCACCGCCGCCCGCACCGGCTGCGCCGCTGGCTGCCTCGGCGGTGGAAGATGCGCTCGAATCGATCGATCCCGACAAGCTTTCCCCCCGAGAAGCGCTCGAGGCGCTGTACCGCCTGAAGGCCCTCACCCAGACCACAGCATGACTTACTGCGTCGGCATCCGGCTCAACGCCGGCCTGGTGTTCCTGTCGGACTCGCGCACCAATGCGGGCCTGGACCAGATCAGCACCTATCGCAAGATGATCGTGTACGAGAAGCCGGGCGACCGCTTCATGGTGATGCTGTCGGCCGGCAACCTGGGCATTTCGCAGTCGGTGCGCGAGATCCTGCAGGTGGAAAAGCTGGACAACGGCAACCAGCCGCCGATCACGATCTGGAACGCCACCAGCTTGTTCGACGCTGCGCGAGTGCTCGGCAGCGCCATACGCCGCGTCTACGACCAAGACGGCAAGGCGCTGAAAGCCGCTGGCGTGGATTTCAACGCCACCTTCATCTTCGGCGGCCAGATCCAGGGCGAGGCGATGCGCATGTTCCTCGTCTATTCGGCCGGCAACTTCATCGAGGCCACGCGCGAGACCTGCTTCTTCCAGATCGGCGAATCGAAGTACGGCAAGCCCATCCTCGACCGAGTGATCGAGCCCGGCACCAGCCTGGACGACGCGGCCAAGTGCGCGCTGGTGTCGATGGATTCCACGCTCAAGTCCAACCTCACGGTCGGCCTGCCGCTCGACTTGCTGGTGTACCGCGCAGGCACCTTGCAGACCGACGAGGTGGTGTGCATCGACGAGAACAATCCGTACTTCAGCATGATCCGCGGTGCCTGGGGGCAGCGGCTGCGCCAGGTGTTCGAGAGCATCGACAACCCCGAGTGGAACGGCGGGCAGACGGCGCATCCGCTGCGCGCGGCGTCCACGCGCTTCGAGCCGATGCGCAAGATCAGCAAGCCCGACGAGAAGGTGGTGTGAGTGCCGCCGCGGCGCACGCGCCGATCGTCTTCTCGCATGCCAACGGCTTTCCGGCCGGCACCTATCGGGTGCTGTTCGAACGCTGGCAGGCTGCCGGCTATGCAGTGCATGCGCTGGAGAAATTCGGCCACGATCCGGCCTACCCGGTCACCAGCAACTGGCCGCATCTGCGCGACCAGCTGATCGACTTCATCGAGCGCGACGTGGGCCGGCCCGCCTATCTGGTCGGGCATTCTCTGGGCGGGTTGCTGAGCCTGTTGGCCGCGTGCCGCCGGCCCGATCTGGCACAGGGCCTGGTGCTGCTCGATTCGCCGGTGATCGCTGGCTGGCGCGCGCACAGCGTGCAGGTGGTCAAGGCGAGCGGGCTGATCAAGCGCATCTCGCCGGGCAAGATCTCGCAGTCGCGACGCTGGCAGTGGCCGAGCGCCGAAGCGGCCTACCAGCACTTTGTCGCCAAGGCCAAGTTCGCGCGTTGGGATCCTCGCGTTCTGCGCGACTACATCGGCGCCGGCATCACGGGGGCCAGCGGCCAGGCGGAACTGGCCTTTCACCGCGACGTGGAAACGCGCATCTACAACACCCTGCCGCATCATCTGCCGCGCGTGCTCAAGCTGCATCCCCCGCGCTGTCCGGTGGGGTTCATCGCTGGTACGCAGTCCGACGAGATGCGTCGCGTGGGCCTGCACGAATCGAAGATGCTGGCGAAGGAGCGCTTCACGTTGATCGAGGGCACGCACCTGTATCCGATGGAGCGCCCCGACGAGACGGCCGACGCCGTGGTGAAGCTGCTGGGGACGATGGCCCCACCCCTATAATCACGCTTTACCACCACAGCGTTCCTGCAGCCCCACCCGGGAGCGAAGGGCGCTGCATGACATGACCAAGTTTGTCTTCGTCACCGGCGGCGTGGTGTCCTCTCTCGGCAAGGGCATCGCAGCGGCGTCTCTCGCCGCGATCCTCGAATCGCGCGGCCTCAAAGTCACCCTCATCAAGCTGGATCCGTACATCAACGTGGATCCGGGCACGATGTCGCCGTTCCAGCACGGCGAGGTGTTCGTCACCGACGA
>CAMLIZ010000244.1 GCA_946480245.1 uncultured Pseudomonadota bacterium | reverse complement strand
TGGCGCTGGGCATGCTGCTGGTGATCGTGGCCGGCCACATCGACCTGTCGGTCGGTTCGGTGAGCGGCTTCATCGGTGCGCTGGCTGCCGTGCTGATGGTCAGCCACGACTGGAACTTCCTGCCCGCGATGGCGGTGTGCATGATCGTGGGCGGCGTGATCGGCGCGGCGCAAGGCTGGTTCATCGCCTACTTCCGCATCCCGTCGTTCATCGTCACGCTGGCCGGCATGCTGGTGTTCAAGGGCTTGGCGCTGGCGCTGCTGGAGGGCCAGTCGATCGGTCCGTTCCCCACCGAGTTCCAGAAGCTGAGCTCCGGCTTCATCCCGGGCCTGTTTCCCGGTTCCCAGCTGCGCATCACCTCGCTGCTGCTAGGTGTGCTGGTGGCGCTGGCCATGGTGCTCACCGGCTGGCGCACGCGCAGCAAGCAGGTGATGCATGGCATGGAGGTGGAGCCGGGCGCCTTGTTCGTGGCGCGCAACCTGCTGTTTGCCGCCATCTTCATCGGCCTGAGCTGGTTGCTGGCCTCGTACAAGGGCCTGCCGAACGTGCTGGTGATCATGTTCGTGCTGATGGTGGCGTACGACTTTGTCACGACGCGCACCGTGGTGGGCCGCCGGCTGTACGCGCTGGGCGGCAACGAGAAGGCGGCGCGCCTGTCGGGCATCAAGACGGAGCGCCTGGCCTTCCTCACTTTCGTCAACATGGGCGTGCTGTCCGCGCTGGCGGGGCTGATCTTCGCCGCCCGGCTGAACACCGCCACGCCCAAGGCCGGCCTGGGCTTCGAGCTGGACGTGATCGCCGCCTGCTTCATCGGCGGCGCCTCGGCCTCGGGCGGCGTGGGCAAGGTGATGGGCGCGGTGATCGGCGCGTTCGTGATGGGCGTGATGAACAACGGCATGTCGATCCTCGGCATCGGCATCGACTACCAGCAGGTGATCAAGGGCCTCGTGCTTCTTGCCGCGGTTTGCTTCGATGTCTACAACAAGAACAAGTAGCGTCATGTTGCAGCTGGCCGACATTGGCAAGCGCTTTCCCGGCGTGCAGGCGCTGAAGGGCGTGGACCTGAGCCTGCGCGCAGGCGAGGTGCATGCCCTGATGGGCCAGAACGGCGCGGGCAAGTCCACGCTGATCAAGGTGCTCACGGGCGTGCACACGCCGGACTCCGGCGAGATGCGCCTGGCGGGCGAGCCGATCCGGCCGTCGTCTCCGCGCGAGGCGCAGGCGCTCGGGCTGGCCACGGTGTACCAGGAGGTCAACCTGTGCGTCAACCTGTCGGTGGCCGAAAACATCTTTGCCGGCCGCTACCCGCGGCGCGCGTGGCGCATCGACTGGGCGCGCATGCAGCGTGAAGCACGCGAGTTGCTGGCGCGGCTGCACTTGCAGATCGATGTGACGCAGACGCTCGCGCGCTTTCCGGTGGCGGTGCAGCAGATGGTGGCCATCGCCCGCGCGCTCAGCATGCGCTCGCGCGTGCTGATCCTCGACGAGCCCACCTCCAGCCTCGACGCCGACGAGGTGCAGCACCTGTTTGCGGTGCTGCGCCGCCTGCGCGAGGACGGCCTGGCGATCCTGTTCGTCACGCACTTCCTCGACGAGGTGTACGAGATCGCCGACCGCATTACCGTGCTGCGCAACGGTGAGAGGGTGGGCGAATACACGCCGGCCACGCTGAACGCGCCCGCATTGGTGGCCGCGATGATCGGCCGCGAGCTGAGCCGCGACGGCGTGCAGCGCAACGCCGGGCCGACGCGCGCCGGGGCGCCCTTGCTGCAAGCCGAGCAACTGGCGCGCCGTGGGCAGCTGCAGCCGGTGGATCTGCAGATCCATGCCGGCGAGGTGCTGGGGCTGGGCGGCCTGCTCGGCTCCGGCCGTACCGAGCTGGGGCGGCTGCTGTTCGGCATGGACAAGGCAGACGGCGGGCAGTTGCTGATCGAGGGGCGGCCGGTACGCTTGGAGCATCCGGCGCAGGCCGTGGAGCTGGGCCTGGCGATGTGCCCCGAAGACCGCAAGGCCGAAGGCATCGTCGGCGAGCTGTCGGTGCGCGAGAACATCGCGCTGGCGCTGCAGGCGCGCCTGGGCGTGTGGAAGCATCTGTCGCGCCGGCGCCAGCAGGACATCGCGCAGCGCTACATCCAGGCGCTGGGCATCAAGACCGCAGACGCCGACACACCGATCGCCCAGCTGTCGGGCGGCAACCAGCAGAAGGCGCTGCTCGCGCGCTGGCTCGCCACCGAGCCGCGCCTGCTGATCCTCGACGAGCCCACGCGCGGCATCGACGTGGGCGCCAAGCAGGAGATCATGGACGAGATCCTGAAGCTGGCGCGCGAAGGCCTGGGCGTGCTTTTCATCTCGGCCGACCTCGACGAGGTGGCGCGCGTGTCCGACCGAATTGCGGTGATGCGCGACCGCCGCAAGGTCGGCGAGCTCCCGGGCGGCAGCGACGAGGCCGCGATCTGCGGGCTGATCGCGGGAGCACCGGTGTGATCGCGCGGCTCACCTCGCACCGCCTGTTCTGGCCGCTGCTCACGCTGGCGCTGCTGCTCGCCTTGAACGCCGTCTTCAACCCCGGCTTCTGGCAGTTCACCTGGCGCGATGGCCACCTGTACGGCAGCCTGATCGACATCCTGAATCGCGCCTCGCCGCTGGTGCTGGTGTCGCTGGGCATGACCATGGTGGTGGCCACGCGCGGCATCGACATCTCGGTGGGCGCGGTGGTGGCCATCAGTGCATCGATCGCCGCGCTGATGATCGGCGGGCAACTGGTGGTGCACGACGGCGTGCAGAGCACGGTGAGCCGCTTCCCGATGCCGCTGGCGCTGGCGGCGGCGCTAGGCGCGGCGCTGCTGTGCGGGCTGTGGAACGGCGTGCTGGTGGCCGGCGTGGGCATGCAGCCCATCATCGCCACGCTGATCCTGATGGTGGCCGGGCGCGGCATCGCGCAGCTCATCACCAGCGGGCAGATCATCACGATCTACTACGCGCCGTTCTTCTTCCTCGGCAACGGCTACCTGCTGGGGCTGCCGTTCGCACTGTTCATCGCGGCGGCAGTGGCGCTCGCGCTGCATCTGGTGCTCACGCGCAGCGCGCTCGGCCTGTTCGTGCAGGCCATCGGCATCAATCCTGCGGCCGCACGCATGGCCGGGGTGCAGCAGCGCCTCATCACCGTCGGTATGTACGTGTTCTGCGGCTTCACGGCCGGGCTGGCGGGGCTGATGATCAGCTCCAACGTGAAGAGCGCGGACGGCAACAACGCCGGCCTGCTGATGGAGCTCGACGCGATCCTCGCCGTCACGCTGGGCGGCACGCTGCTCACCGGCGGGCGCTTCAGCCTGGCCGGCAGCGTGGTGGGCGCTTTGATCATCCAGACGCTCACCTCCACGATCTACTCGATCGGCGTGCCGCCCGAGGTCAACCTCGTGGTCAAGGCGGCGGTGGTGTTCGTCGTGATGCTGCTGCAGTCGCCGGAGTTCCGGCGCATGTTGCGCGGGCTCGCGGTGCGGCCCGCTGCAGGAGCAGCGCGATGAGCGCGGCAGGACGCGAAGGCGTGTCGATGGCGCCACCCCCGCTCACCTTGCCGCGCATCGCGCCGCGCCGACTGCGCCTGGACGCCAGGTTCGCGCCGCTGGCGGTCACGGTGGCCTTGTTCGCCCTGATGTGGGCCGTCGGCTCGTTCGCCTACACCGGCTTCTTCTCGGCGCAGGTGTTCCTGAACCTGCTGATCGACAACGCCTTCCTGCTCATCGTGGCCGTCGGCATGACCTTCGTGATCCTGGCCGGCGGCATCGACCTGTCGGTGGGCTCGGTGCTGGCGCTGACCACCATGGTGTCGGCCGCGCTGGTGGAGCATCACCACTGGAGCGCGTGGCTGGTGATGCCGCTGGTGCTCGCGATGGGTGCCGCGTTCGGCGCGCTGCAGGGCCTGCTGATCCAGCGCTTCCGGCTGCAGCCGTTCATCGTCACGCTGGCCGGCATGTTCCTCGCGCGCGGCCTGTGCTACCTGATCAGCATCGACTCGATCAGCATCACCGACGCCACTTACGCGGAGATCTCGCAGCTGCGCGTCCCGCTGGGTGCCGACGCATCGCTGACGGTCAGCGGGCTGCTGGCGATCGTGCTGTTGGCGGTGGGCATCTACATCGCCCATTGCACGGCATTCGGCCGCGCCATCTATGCGATCGGCGGCAACGAACACTCCGCGCTGCTGATGGGCCTGCCGGTGGCGCGTACCACCGTGCTGGTGTATGCCTTCAGCGGCCTGTGCTCGGCGCTGGCGGGCATCGTGTTCACGTTCTACATGCAGTCGGGCTACGGCCTGCACGCGATGGGCCTCGAGCTCGATGCGATCGCCGCAGTGGTGATCGGGGGCACCTTGCTTGCCGGCGGTGTGGGCTACGTGGCTGGCACGCTGTTCGGCGTGCTGATCCTCGGCACGATCCAGACGCTGATCAGCTTCGACGGCACGCTCAGCTCCTGGTGGACGCGCATCGTGATCGGTGCGCTGCTGTTCCTGTTCTGCTTGCTGCAACGGCTGTTCGAAACCGGCCGTCAGCCCTCGCCGCCTTCATGAGCCGCGCACCTTAGCGCGCGCTGCGGCGCCATTCACTGTTCGATTCCCGATGCGAAGGTTTTACCTTGCGCAGGGGCGAGTGCGCCTGCGCCTTTTTCACCACGAAGAGGAGACTGCCTTGATTCATGCACACACCACACCGCGCAAGCGCGGACACCACATCGCCCTGGGCATGGCTGCCGCGGCTGCGCTGCTGGCCTGCAGCGCAGCCCAGGCGCTCGACTACACGGGCTACTTCCGGG
>CAMLIZ010000243.1 GCA_946480245.1 uncultured Pseudomonadota bacterium | reverse complement strand
GGCGGCACCGAGATGGGCCAGGGCCTGAACACCAAGGTGGCGCAGGTGGTGGCGCACGAGCTGGGCGTGGCCTTCGAGCGCGTGCGCGTCACCGCCACCGACACGGCCAAGGTGGCCAACACCTCGGCCACCGCCGCCTCCACCGGCAGCGACCTGAACGGCAAGGCGGCGCAGGACGCCGCGCGCCAGATCCGCCAACGCCTGGCCGCGCTGGCTGCGCAGCTGCACGGCGGCGACCCCAGCGATGCGCGCTTCGGCAACAACGAGGTGCGCATCAACGGGCAGCGCATGCCCTTCTGCGAGCTGGTGGCGCGCGCCTACCTGGAGCGCGTGCAGTTGTGGAGCGACGGCTTCTACGCCACGCCCGGCCTGCACTGGGACCGCGACAGCCTCACCGGCCGGCCGTTCTACTACTTCGCCTACGGCGCCGCGGCGAGTGAGGTGCTGGTGGACACGCTCACCGGCGAATGGCGGCTGCTGCGCGCCGACCTCCTGCACGACGTGGGCCAGAGCCTGAACCCGGCGATCGACATCGGCCAGATCGAAGGCGGCTTCGTGCAAGGCATGGGCTGGCTCACCACCGAGGAGCTGGTGTGGCATCCGCGCAGCGGCGCGCTGCTCACGCACGCGCCCAGCACCTACAAGATCCCCACCGCCAACGACGTGCCGCGCGAATTGAACGTGCGCCTGTTCGCCAATGCCAACGTGGAAGACAGCATCCACCGCAGCAAGGCCGTGGGCGAGCCGCCGCTGCTGCTCGCGTTCTCGGTGTGGCTGGCGATCGGCGACGCGGTGGCGGCCGCACTCGGCCCCGGCGCCGACCCGCGGCTCGACGCTCCGGCCACGCCCGAGGCGATCCTGCGCGCGCTGGGCGCGCTGCCCCGATGAGCGACGCCGCCCTGCGCCACAGCGCTGCCGCCTGGCTGCAGCAAGGGCGCGCCGCGATGGTGGTGCAGGTGCTCGAAGCCCAGGGCTCCACGCCGCGCGAAGCCGGCACGCGCATGCTGGTGAGCAGCGGCGAAGTGCTCGGCACCATCGGCGGCGGCCACCTCGAGCTGAAGGCGATTGCACAGGCGCGGCAGGCACTGCAACGCGGCGACACCGACGCCACCGAGCACCGCTACGCACTCGGCCCGTCGCTCGGCCAGTGCTGCGGTGGCGCGGTGACACTGCGCACCGCGCCGCTGAACGCGGCGCAACTGGCGCACTGGCCCGAGCCGCCGCCGCGGTTCACGCTGCAGCTGTACGGCGCAGGCCATGTCGGCCGGGCGATCGTGAACCTCCTGCGCGACATCGACTGCCGCGTGAGCTGGATCGACGAGCGCGACGCGGAGTTCGGGCCGGTGGCCGCGCTGCCGCCGCACATCGAGCGCGTGTGCGTGGACGAAGTGCAGGCCGAGGTGGCCGCCGCCCCACCGGGGGCGCGCTACCTGGTGCTCACGCACAGCCACGACCTGGACCTGAAGATCGTGGAAGCGGTGCTGCGGCGCGGCGACTTCGCGTCCCTGGGCCTGATCGGCTCGGCCACCAAGCGCGCGCGCTTCGCGCATCGCCTGCGCGAACGCGGCATCGACGAAGCCATGCTCGCGCGCCTGAGCTGCCCGATCGGCCTGCCGGGCATCGCCGGCAAGGACCCGGCGATCATCGCCGTGTCGGTGGTGGCGCAGTTGCTGCAGGCCAGCTGAGCCATGCCGCCTGCAGCGCTATCGTGTCAGCGGCAGCGCCAGCCCGATGCCCACGAACATGCCGCCGCACACGCGGTTGAAGCTGCGCCCTTTGCGCGCCAGCCAGGGCCGCACGCGATGGGCCAGCAGCGCCAGCGCGTACTCCACCGCGATCTCCACGCTGACGAACACCAGCGCCAGCGCCGCGAGCTGCGTGCGTACATCCAGCCGGGCGTTTAGCAGCTGCGGCAGGAAGGCGCCATAGAACAGCAGTGCCTTCGGGTTGGACAGCGCCGTGAGCAGCCCCTGCCGGAATAGCGTGCCGGGCCGGCCCTCGGCCACCTTGGCCGCGGCCTCGAAGCGCAGGGCCGGCGTGCGCCACAGCTGCACGCCCAGCCACACCAGGTAGGCGCCCCCCGCCAGCTTGAGCACCGCGAGGGCACTCGCCGAGGCCTGCAGCAGCGCACCGATGCCCAGCACCGACAGGCCGATCAGCACCGCGAAGCCGATGGCGCCGCCGGCCACCGTGTACAGCGTGCGCCGGTGGCCGTGCAAGGCGCCGTGCGTGAGCACCAGCAGGCTGTTGGGGCCGGGGGTGATCGACAGGCCGATGGCAGCGGCCAGATAGAGCAGCCAGGTGTTCAGGGTCATCGCGATGCGCGCTGGAAGACGTTGGGATGGAGCATAGGCCTGTCACCCCGGTTGCGCCCAGCCACAGCGCGCCGGCACGCCGGTCAACCGGCGGTTCGAGGCGCCCCGGGTCGACGCCGCTATCAGACAGCCTTCAGGCCGCGCGTCAGCCATTGCTGACGCGGAAGCCTCGCGCGGCGGCCCGCGCGGCGCTACGGCAGTCGCGCCAGGGCCTTCTTGGCGATCGCCTTGTCCATCTCCACCGCTTGCGGCCCCTTCGGCATGGTGACCCGCAGGACGAGCTTGCCCTTCATCGCGTAGACATCCGCCGAGCCTTCGGCGTCGGCATTGGCGAAGGCGCCGTTGCCGAGATCGGGCAACGCAACAGGGTGCGCGCCCCCGTTGCGGCGCTTCCATGCGGCGAGGTCGCCGTCGTGCAGGCGCACGCTGATCCACCGCGGGCCGCTCACCGTGGCGTATTCGCAGGAGATGTCGCCGGAGGCCGCATCCCCCGCCTTCGGTGCGCCCTTCAACGCGCCGACGATGGCCTGCAGCTCCGCCTTGGTGACGAGCGTGCACGGATCGGGAACCCCGGGTGGCAGGCCGCCGGCGGCAAACGCGGGCGTGGTCAACAGCAGCGCGACCGCTGCCGACGAAACACGCATGAACGAACGATCCTGCATCCTCGACCGCATGGCGACTCCTTCGGGGCGAACTGAACCCTATGCCTGCTCATCGGCGAGAGCAAGCCCCTTGCGACCTCGGCGTCAGTGCGGCTGTTCGTTGCCGTAGGTCTTGACGAGGTAGTCCACGATCTCCGGCATGTCGGCATCGTTGATGGGCGCCTTGAACACTGCCTTCATGCGCTTGACCATCGCCTCCCAATAGGGGCGCGCGGCCGTGGGCGGTTGGTAGAGCATGTATTCGGCCGAATGGCAGGCCACGCAATTGCCTTGCGCCTTCACGTAGCCTGGCAGGGTGCTCGGCTTGAGCTGTGCGCTGTCAGGGGGCAGCTGGATGGTCTTGGTGGCTGCGCTGCTCGCGGTGGCCACGCACAGCAGCGCTGCGATCGAGAGGATGTTCTTCATCATCATGCTGTTCCTCACACCGCAGTCAGCTTGACCGACTCCACCACGTTGCGCATGTAGCCCGCAGGCTGCCACAGCGCTTCCATCGGCTGGCTCTGGCCCGAGCGGTTCCAGGCGCGCACGCGCAGGTCGCAGGGCCCGCGCTCGGGCGTGAAGCCGAAGGTGAACTCGCGGAACGAATAGCGGCCCATGTCGGCGCCGAGCGTGGCCTCGCGCCAGGTGTGCCCGCCATCGGCGGACCAGGCCACCTCGCGAATGCCCTGGCCGCCATCGAAGGCGATGCCGCGCACCTGCATCGGCTGGCCGGCGTTGATGCGCCCGCCGTCGCGCACCGACGTGATGAACGAGCGCACGTTGAAGCGGCCGATCGGCCGCGTGCGTGCGGGCGTGGTGCCGGGCTCGATGCAGGCGCAGTCGTTGTCGGGCACGCGGTAGGCCGGGTTCATCCAGAAGCCGTTGAACACGTTGTCGATGACCTCGATCTCCGACAGGTGCTTGACCCAGTAGGTGCCGTAATAGCCGGGCACGACCAGCACCGCCGGGTAGCCGTTGAGCATGGGCAGGTCGGCGTCGTTCATCCGCCAGGCGATCATCACTTCGCCGTCCATCGCATGGCCCACCTCGAGTGCCTTGACGAAGTCGCCGCCGCCCATCACGCCGTTGTCCAGTCCATTGAACGTGACCTGGCGGGCGGTGTCCTTGACCTCGGCGCGGGCCAGCACGTCCTTCAGCGGCACGCCCAGCCACTTCGCATTGCCCATCGCGCCGTTGGCCAGCTGACCGCCCGTGACACGCGGCGCAAACAGGCCCCGGCTGTTGCCCGAGCACTGCTTCACCGCCACCAGCTCCACCGGCTTGAACTGCGTCTTCAACTCCTGCAGCGAGAGGTCGAAGGCCTTGCCCGCCGCGTTGCCCCCCACCTTGATCACGTGCTTGTCCGCATCCACCGACGTGGGAATGGCGGCGTTGTGATACCGCACGAAGAACACGTCGTTGGGCGTGATGAGCCCGTTGTTGAACACCTCGAACGGCGTCTCCAACTGCGGCGGCCGCGACGAGAGCACGATGAGCGGGCGCTTTTCCGGATAAGCGACCAGCTTGCGATGGCCATTGACCATCGGCAGGTCGACTTCCGCGCCCTGCGCCCATGCCGGACGGGCCAGGCTGCCCAGCCCCGCGGCGGTGAGCGCGCCAGCGCCCCCCGCCAGCAGCAGGCGGCGCAATGGATTGGTGGGTTCGCTCATGGGATCTCCTGTGGTGCGAGCAACTGCAGCACGAAACTCCGGCGCGGTGCTTCAGGGAAACCCTAGGAGCCGGGCCTCGGCCACGCGGGTCGCATACATGAAACCGCAGGCCTTGCCGACGGCCGGAGTCCGCATGCCCGATGCAGGTCAGGCGATCGAGCGCGCGCGTTCGGACCCGTTACTAGCGACCCCTCGTCTGTATAATGCAGGGCTCGTCCTTGACAGCACGCTGCATCCCAAAGCG
>CAMLIZ010000242.1 GCA_946480245.1 uncultured Pseudomonadota bacterium | reverse complement strand
GGTCCGGCGACACCACCGCCTCCTGGGCCACGCTGCGCGCGCAGATCGCCGGCGGGCTGAACGTGGCAATGGCCGGCCTGCCCTACTGGACGCAGGACACCGGCGGCTTCTTCGTGAACTACGCCGAGGGTGAGCGCAACCCCGCCTGGCGCGAGCTGTATGCGCGCTGGAACCAGTTCGGCATCTTCAATCCGGTTTACCGCATCCACGGCACCTCGGTGGAACGCGAGCCTTACCTGTTCAAGACACTGGACCCGGTGACCTACGGCTCGCTGCGCCGCGCTGCGCAGTTGCGCATGCAGCTGTTGCCCTATCTGTACAGCCTGGCCTGGCGCAGCACGCACGAGGGCTACACGATGATGCGCGGCCTGGCGATGGACTTCCCCGACCAGCAGCCGCTGCGCAAGCTGGACGACACCTACATGTTCGGCCCGGCCTTCCTGGTGCAGCCGATCACGCGGGCCATGTTCCACCGCGAGCTGCCGCCGCCGGCCACCGTGCCGCCCACGCAACTGCGTACGCCCGACGGCCAACCCGGCCTGGCGCTGGAGTACTTTGAAGGTGCGAACTTCGACAAGCCGGCCAGCCGCACCATGGACACCGTGATCGAGCACCAATGGCCCGACCCGCCGCTGGGCAGCGTGCCGCCCGGCCTGGCTAGTCTCAACCGTTTCTCGGCGCGCTGGACCGGCCAGCTGACGGCCGCCGAAAGCGGCGAGCACGAGATCGGCCTCGAGGGCGACGACGGCTTCCGGCTGTGGCTGGACGACCGCCTCGTGGTGGACGACTGGGCCATCGGCGGTGCGCGCTTCAAGGGCCATCGCATCGCGCTGCAGGCGGGCCAGACGCTGAAGCTGCGCATCGACTTCTTCCAGCAGGCCGGCAATCGGCTGCTGCGCCTGGCCTGGCGCACGCCCAGCCAGCAGCGCGAGCTGGCCGAAGCGCAACGCCGCATCGACCAGCGCCAGGCCACGCTGCTGCCCGCCGGATGCGACTGGTTCGACTTCTGGACCGGCCGGCGCCATGCGGGCGGCCGCCGCATCGAGCGCGACTATGCGCTTGACGAGTTCCCGCTGTTCGTGCGCGCCGGCGCGATCGTGCCGCTGGGCCCGGTGCTGGAGTACGCCGGCCAGCACCCCGATGCACCGTGGGAGATTCGCGTGTACCCCGGCGCCGACGCCCGCTTCACGCTCTACGAGGACGATGGCGAGACCTACCGCTACGAGCGCGGCGAACGCGCCACCACCGCACTGCGCTGGGACGACGCGCCCCGCACGCTGCACATCCAAGCCCGCCAGGGGCGCTACCCCGGCATGGTGACGCGGCGCGAACTGCGCGTGCGCCTGATGGCGTCGCCCGGCCAGGTCGAGAACACCCGGACCGTGCCCTACGACGGCAGTGCCCTGACGCTGCGATTCGACTCATCCCGCCCCAACCCATGAAGAAGACTGCCCTTCCCCTGCTGCTGGCCCTGCTGGCCGCCACCGCGCATGCCGAAGTGCGCCTGTCCAACGTGTTCGGCGAGCACATGGTGCTGCAGCGCGATCGCCCGCTGCGCTTGTGGGGCCGGGCCACGCCCGGCCAGACGCTCACGGTGGAGCTCGCAAACCGCAAGGCCAGCACGCGCGTGGACGCCGACGGCCGCTGGCGCGTGCAACTGCCCGCGCTGCCGGCCGGCGGCCCGCACCACCTGCGGGTCCGGGGCGACCAGACGGTGGAACTGCACGACGTGCTGATCGGCGACGTGTGGCTGCTGGGCGGCCAGTCCAACATGGAGCGGCTGCTGGCGCAGACCGACACCGGCGCCCAGGAGGACGCGTCACCGCAGAACCCGCAATTGCGGCAGCTGCGCGTGCCGTTGCGCGCCAGCCTGCGGCCCGAGGCCGAGATCGCACCGGCGCCGTGGGTGGTGGCCGAGCCCGGCCGCGTGAGCGAGTTCAGCGCCATCGGCTATCACTTCGCACGCCAGATCCAGCTGGTACAGGGCGTGCCGATCGGCCTCATCGACACCGCGTGGGGGGGCTCCATGCTGGAGACCTGGGTGCGCCGCGACGCGGCGCTGCAGGATCCCGACCTGGCACCCGCGGTGCGCGCCCTGCCCGCCGACAACGCCGCCTTCAGCACCGCGCTGCGCCGACAAGTGCAGGACCGCGTCACCGCCTGGCAGCCGGGCCTGCCGCTACAGGGCGTGGATGCGAGCCGCTGGTCCGCCGCCGAGGACATCGACGCCAACTGGCCCACGCTGCAGGCTCCGCACGAATGGGAAGGACAGGGCCTGGCCAACCTGGATGGCGTCGTCTGGATGCGCAAGCGGGTGCAACTGAGCCCCGCACAGTCCGCCGGTACCGCCGAGCTGCACCTGGCCCAGGTGGACGACTGCGACGAGACCTGGGTCAACGGCCAGCGCGTGGGCGGCCAATGCGGTTACGAGCAGCACAGGCGCTATGCGCTGCCCGCCGGCCTGCTGCGCGCGGGCACCAACTGGATCGCCGTGCGTGTCACCGACACCGGAGGTGACGGCGGCTTCCATGGCGATGCGGCCGAAATGCGACTGGACACCGCGGCCGGCGCGGTGTCGCTGGCCGGCGCCTGGCGGGCGCGCGTCGAGCAGATCGCCGCGGCGGGCGGACCGATTGCCAACGACGCGCCGGCGCTGGGCCACAACGGCCTGATCGCACCGCTGCAGGGGCTGTCGGTGCGCGGCGTGCTCTGGTACCAGGGCGAAGAAAACGCCGGGCGCGCGGCAGCCTATGCCGACGGCTTCAAGCGCCTGATCCAGGACTGGCGCCGCCAGTTCGGTGACCCGAACATGCCGTTCCTGTTCGTGCAGCTGGCCGCCTTCATGCCACTGGCCCACAACCAGCCCGGTGCGGGCGCCTGGGCCGAACTGCGCGCGAGCCAAGCCGCGGCGCTGGCCCTGCCTCACACCGGCATGGCCACGGCCATCGACGTCGGAGATGCCGACGACATCCATCCGCGCAACAAGCGCACGCTCGGCCAGCGCCTTGCCGCGCTGGCATTGCACGAGCTGGGGCTGCGGGCCGCACCGGCCAGCGGCCCCCGCCTGCTGGGGCACGAGGCGAAGGGCGACGAGTTCTACCTGCGCTTCGGCGACACCGCCGGCGGGCTGCGCACGGCCCGCAGCGGCGAGCCGCTGCGCGGCTTCTTCCTGGCCGGCGCCGACCGCCGCTGGGTGCCCGCCGAGGCCCGCTTCGCCGGGGACCGCATCGTGCTGCACAGCGCCGCCGTGCCGGCTCCGGTGGCTGCGCGCTATGCCTGGGTCGACAACCCCAGCGAGGCCAACATCGTCGGCGGTGACGGCCTGCCGCTGCCCCCGTTGCGCACCGACGACTGGCCGCTGCAAACGGCAGGGCAGCGCTACGGGCACCGTGGCGCTGCACGGGGTGACATGGCGCGCATCACGCCGGTGCGGTGATGGTCACTCGGACGATGCGCTTCATTGCCTGCGGCCTCGGATGACGAGAAGCGAACGCACCGCGTGAAGCTCGCATGATGCACAGCCGAACACTGCGTCAAGGCGGCCGCACGCTGCTACGCCTGGCCGCCGGCGCGTGCTGCGCAGTCGTGCTCTCGGCCGCGGCGCAACCGGGCCTCAGCGACGAGCAGCGCTCGGCCCTCAAGCAATCCAGCGCCGACCCGACGCTGGCGCCCGACCTGCTGCTGCCCGCCCAGGACATGGCCTGGTGGCGCGACGCCAAGTTCGGCATCTTCGTGCATTGGGGCCTGTACGCGATTCCTGCCAAGGGCGAGTGGCACATGTTCAACGACAAGGTGCCGCCTGCCGAGTACGCGAAGCTCGCGCAGCAGTTCAACCCCCAGCACTACAACCCCGACGCCTGGGCCGCGCTTGCCGGCATCGCCGGCGCGCGCTACATGGTGCTCACGGCGCGCCACCACGACGGCTTCGCGCTGTTCGCCAGCCAGGCGAGCTACGGGCACTTCGATGCGCCGCACTCGGCCGCCAAGCGCGATCTGGTCGCGCCCTGGGTGCAGGCGGTGCGCCGACACGGCCTGCGCGTAGGCCTGTACTACTCGCCGCTGGACTGGCGCTTCCCGGCCTATTTCCATCCGAAGGAATTGCCGGAGAACGCGCGCGCGTTCAAGCGGCAGGGCTACGGCCAGGTGGAGGAGCTGATGCGCCAGTACGGGCGCGTCGACATCCTCTGGTACGACGGCGGCTGGCTTGCGCACCAGGGCACCGACGCGGATGCCGCCTGGTTCTGGGAGCCCGACAGGCTCAACCGCATGGTGCGGCGCTACCAACCCAAGATCGTGATCAACCCGCGCTCGGGCTGGCAGGGAGACTACGACGTCGAGGAAGGCGATGCGCCGGTCAGGGGCCCGATTCGCGCGCGGCCGTGGGAGAAGACCTTCTCGCTCAACGGTGCGTGGGGCTACGTGCCCGAGGGCCAGGTCAAGAGCGCCGACTTCGTGGTGACGATGCTGGTCGATGCGATCGTGCGCAACGGCAACCTGCTGGCCAACGTCGGCCCCGACGCCGATGGCGTGATCCCGCCCAAGCAGAGCGAAACGCTGCGCGGCGTGGGGCGCTGGCTACAGCGCTACGGGCGCGCGGTGTATGGCACGCGGCCGGGGCCGCTGCAGCCGGTGGACGGCGTGTACGGCATGACGCAGCGCGACGGTCGCTACTACCTGATCGTGTCCAGCTGGCCCGGCGAGGCGTTGCAGTTGCCGACGCTGCCTAAACAGGTGACCGGCGTGCGCAACCTGTCGGGTGACGAAGTGGCATGGCGCGAAGGGCCGCAAGGGCTCGCCGTGTCCGTGCCCGCGTCGCAGCGCGGCCAGCCGGTGACGGTGCTGGAGATCCGCACTGCGCGCCAACGCACTGGATCCTGATCCGCC
>CAMLIZ010000241.1 GCA_946480245.1 uncultured Pseudomonadota bacterium | reverse complement strand
GAGTTGCCGCGCGCCGTGTTCCAGTTGCTGCCGAGATCGTTCTCCAGCTCGTCCCACTGGCGCTGCTGGCCGTAGCGCGAGTAGGCGTCGACCCCGTAGCGGTACGCCGGGCCGTAGTCGTCATAGTTCGAACCTTGCGACACATAGGGCCGCGAGCTGTAGTTGTCGCGCCAGTAGGCGTCTTCGGCAGCCGGGTCGATCATCTCGGCCACGCCGCCGCCGGCCAGCGCACCGGCCACGGCCCCCACGGCGGCGCCGGCCAAGGTGCCGACCGGGCCTGCCGCAGAACCGATCGCCGCGCCGGCAGCCAGGCCGCCGACAGCGCCCACGCTGGTGCCGACCGGATGCTCGCCGATCGTGTCGCGCATGGTGTCGGAGGCGCTTCCGCGCTTGGTTTCGCCCTTCGCAAAGGGCCTGTCTTCCTTCATCGTCATCGCGTATCTCCTGCTGTCGTTCAACGGAGGTTCCATTGCACTGCAGGGGGTGCGCGGGGCCCATCGTCCAGGCCCGCGACGTGTTGTAGGACAGCGATGACGCGTGTCAGGTGTGGCCTAGCACCGGATGCGGCTCGTAGCCTTCGCCGAGCGCCGTCACCTCCTCGGGCGACAGCTTCAAGGCCACTGCCGCGGCCGCATCGTCGAGTTGGGGCAGCTTGCTGGCGCCGATGATGGGCGCGCTGACGCCCGGCCGGTGCAGCAGCCACGCGTACGCGAGCGTGGCCGCGCTGACGCCCCGCTCGGCGGCCATCGCCTTCAGCCGCTCCACGGTGCGGAAGTCGCTGTCGCGGTAGTAGTAGTTCTGCGCGATGTTGTCAGTGTGCGCACGGGAGGTGGCGCCGGCCTGCTTGTCCTCGCGCGCCCGGTTGCCGGCCAGGAAGCCGCGCGCCAGCGGGCTCCACGGGATCAGCCCCACGCCCTGGTCGATGCACAGCGGGATCATCTCGCGCTCCTCTTCGCGATAGGCGAGGTTGTAGTGGTTCTGCATGCTCGCAAACGGGGTCCAGCCCTGCGTGCGCGCCACCTGCTGCGCCTTGGCGAACTGCCACGCCCACATCGAGCTGGCGCCGATGTAGCGCGCCTTGCCGGCCTTCACCACGTCGTGCAGAGCCTCCATCGTTTCCTCGATCGGGGTGTGCGGATCCCAGCGATGGATCTGGTAGAGGTCGATGTAGTCGGTGCCCAGGCGCTTCAGGCTCTCGTCCACGGCATGGAAGATGCGCTTGCGCGACAGGCCCTGCAGGTTGGCGCTGCCGGGCCAGGCACCGCCTTGCCATTCCACGCTGACCGGGTAGAACACCTTGGTGGCGATCACCACCTCGTCGCGCTTGCAGAACTCGCGCACGAAGCGGCCGGTGAGCACCTCGCTCTCGCCACCGGAATACATGTCGGCGGTGTCGAAGAAGTTGATGCCCAGCTCCACGGCACGCCGGACGAGCGGCCGGCTGGCGGCCTCGTCGAGCACCCAGGGGCGCCAGCGCGGCGTGCCGTAGGTCATCATGCCCAGCGCGAGGCGGGAGACGGTGAGGCCGGTGCGGCCGAGACGGGTGGTTTGCATAGGGCCGAAGCCTACCCGCTCGCGCCGCGGGCTGCCCGGCGCCTCAGAACAAGCCCGCCTTGTCGGCTCCGGCAAACAGCCTCGCGGCCAGTTCGCCCATCTGCGCGTTCAGGTCATCCGACGGGCGCGCGCTGGCCTTTGCCGTCCACACGGTGCGTGTGCTGGCGGCGTCGATCAGGCGTGCGTTGGCGGCATAGCCGTTGCTGCCCTGGCCGCCACCAATGGGCATGCTCACGCCCACGCCGCCCCCCACGTGGCTGCCGCCACCGAAGCCGCCCAGGCCGATCGAGAAGCCGCTGCCCGCCGCCTGGTCGCCGATCTGCATGGTCGTGGCCCACACGGCCTTCGCGCCGGCCAGGCGCGCCGCGTCGAGCAGTTGGGCGTCGGCCACCGGGCGGCCGGGCGTGCTGTTGGGCACCTCTGGCGCGAGCACGGCCGTGGCGCCGCGCGCGGTGATCTCGCCAGCCATGCGGTCCAGGCACAGGCGCTTGACGACCGGCTCGTAGGCCTCACAGGCCACCATCACCTTCGCCCCGTGCAGCAGGCCCGGCTGCAATTGCGGATCGGCCCACGTGGCGTCGAGCCGGCTGCTGGCGCAGCCGGCCAGCGCGGCGGCTGCCGCCACAGCGAGCCACGCCGGCAGGCGCCGGCTCACGACGGCCTCCGCTGCTGCACCTGCTCGTGCGCGCGCTGCCAGGCGTCGCGCGCGGCCGGGCGGGCGTGCTCCCACTCCAGGCGCGAGGCGTCGCGCGCGCTCGCCCAGCCCGCCGCGAGATCGGCATCCGCCTCGTCGAAGCTGCGGCCCCCGTGCCGCGTGTACGCCTGCACACCGTAGCGGTAGGCCGGGCCGTAGTCGTCGTACAAGCCGTCGGCGCCCACGTAGGGGCGCTCGTGGTAGTGGGCTTGCCAATACGTGTCCTCCACGGTCGGGTCCACCAGCTCGGCCAGGCTCTTGCCGGCCAGGCCGCCGATGACCGCGCCCACTGCTGCACCGACCAATGTGCCGACCGGACCGGCGGTGGTGCCGGCGGCCGCGGCCGCCGCAGCGCCGGCCACGGCCGCGCCGAGCCCCACGCCCACCGGATGCGCGCCAGGCGCGCCGGTGATCGGATCGCGGTTCACGCTGCCCCGCCCGGGGTCGGGCCCGGGGTTGTCCTTGGCCAAGGGCTTGTCTTCCTTCATGGCTCGCTCCTGGGGTTCGCTTCGATGTGGGCAAGCGCTGTGCGCACGCTGCCGCCGGCGGCGGCAAGCCGGGCTTCGGCGCTTGCAGAGTCCAGCTTGCCAAGGATGGCGACGATGGCCACCTTCACGCGCTGGCCGCAGCCATGCAGCGTGCGGCGTGCGGTGGCTTCGTCACAGCCGGTGGCGCGCATCGTGAGGCTCACCGCGCGGGCCCACAGCTTGGCGTTGGTGGGCTGCACGTCCACCATCAGGTTGCCGTACACCTTGTTCAACCGCACCATCAGCGCGCTGGAGAAGGTGTTGAGCGCGATCTTCTGCGCGGTGCCGGCCTTCAGCCGCGTGCTGCCGGAGATCAGCTCGCTGCCCGTCTCCAGCGTGATGCCGATATCGGCCTGCGCGGTGAGCGGCGCGCCCGCGTTGTTGGCAATGCCGATGGTCAAGGCGCCGGCCTCGCGTGCCGCCTGCAGCACCCCGAGCACGTAGGGCGTGCTGCCGGATGCCGCCAGCAGCAGCACCACGTCCTGAGGGCCGGGGAGCAGCACGGCCAGGTCGCGCGCGCCCTGCTCGGGCCGGTCCTCCGCGCCCTCCACCGACGCGAACATCGCACGTCGGCCGCCGGCGATCAGCGCCAGCGCACGGTCGCGCGGCCAGGAGAACGTGGGAAACAGCTCCACGCTGTCCAGCACCCCCAGGCGGCCGGAGGTGCCGGCCCCTGCATAGATCAGACGTCCGCCCGCAGCAATGCGCGGCAGCGCTGCCTCCACCGCCTGTGCGATGCGGTCGGCTGCGCCGCGCAGCGCGCACAGCGCTGCCTCCTGGTCGTCGACGAAGGCACGCACGAGGCGGCCGGTGTCGTAGAGGTCCAGATCCGGATGGTCGTCGCTGGGGATTTCCGTCTTCAGCATTACAAGCGGGCGCATGGTGTTGTGGTTATACGCTGCGGGCGCAAGACCGAGGGTTGCCACGCCCGACCGGGCTGCACCACAAGCATGCCGAATGGCGGCCATCGAGTCCCCACAACGGGGCGCAGCGCACCGTTGTGGTTCAAGAGCGTGCGCCGGCGCATGCCCCAAAGCGGCCCACTTCTTGCATTTCGTGGTGCGTCGACCGGCATGATGCGCTGGCCAGGTGCGCGCGGCGCACCGAAGCGGACGCATCTCGCCGGTCTTCCTGTGTCCACTGCCATCGGGCCCCTCCATGCAACAGCTCCAACAGGGCAGCGACGCCCTCTTCATCCTGCTCGGCGCCATCATGGTGCTGGCCATGCACGCCGGCTTTGCCTTTCTGGAGCTGGGCACCGTGCGCAAGAAGAACCAGGTGAACGCGCTGGTGAAGATCCTGGTCGACTTCGCGGTCTCCACGATCGCCTACTTCTTCGTCGGCTACACCGTGGCCTACGGGGTGCAGTTCTTCAGCGGCGCCGAGACGCTGGCGCAGAAGAACGGCTACGAGCTGGTGAAGTTCTTCTTCCTGCTCACGTTCGCCGCCGCGATCCCGGCCATCGTGTCGGGCGGCATTGCGGAGCGCGCCCGCTTTCATCCCCAGCTGCTGGCCACGGCGGTGATCGTGGGGTTGGTGTACCCGTTGTTCGAAGGGCTGGCGTGGAACCAGCGCTTCGGAGTGCAGGCGTGGCTGCTGCAGGCCACCGGCGCCGAGTTTCACGACTTCGCCGGCTCGGTGGTGGTGCATGCCCTGGGCGGCTGGATCGCGTTGCCGGCAGTGCTGCTGCTGGGGGCGCGCCACAACCGCTATCGCAAGGACGGCGCGATCTCCGCGCACCCGCCGTCCAGCATCCCGTTCCTGGCATTGGGCTCGTGGATCCTGGCGGTCGGCTGGTTCGGCTTCAACGTGATGAGCGCGCAGACCATTGCCAAGATCTCCGGGCTGGTGGCCGTGAACTCACTGATGGCGATGGTGGGCGGCACGCTGGCGGCCGTGCTGCTGGGCCGCAACGATCCGGGCTTTGCCTACAACGGCCCGCTGGCGGGATTGGTGGCCGTGTGCGCCGGCTCCGACCTGATGCACCCGGCCGGCGCGCTGGTCACCGGTGCCGTCGCGGGCGCCTTGTTCGTCACGATGTTCACGCTCACGCAGAACCGCTGGAAGATCGACGACGTGCTCGGCGTGTGGCCGCTGCACGGCCTGTGCGGCGC
>CAMLIZ010000240.1 GCA_946480245.1 uncultured Pseudomonadota bacterium | reverse complement strand
GGCAGCAATGCCGCGCTCGACGGCGACCATGCGTTCGCGCGCCTCAACCTGGCACTGGGGCTGGCCTTCAATCCGGGCGCGCGGCTCACGCTGTACTCGGCCTACAACGAAGGCATGCGCGCCCCCACCGCGATGGAGCTGACCTGCGCCGATCCGGCGGCGCCGTGCAAGCTGCCCAACAGCTTCGTCGCCGACCCGGCGTTGAAGCCCGTGGTGGCGCGCACCATCGAGGCGGGTGCGCGCGGCAGCGAGGGCGACACGCGCTGGAGCGCTGCCGTCTATCGCACCGAGCTGGTGGACGACATCCAGTTCGTCAGCAGCGGCGCCAGCGCGAATGCCGGGTTCTTTCGCAACGTCGGGCGCACGCGGCGCCAGGGCGTCGAACTGATGGCGGCGTCAACCTGGGGGCGCATGGCGTGGAGCCTGCGCTACAGCGCGATCGACGCCACGTTCCGCAGCGGCTTCGTGGCGCACAGCCCGGCCAACTCCAGTGCCGACGCGCAGGGCGACGTCAGCGTGAGCCCCGGCGATCGCATGCCCGGGCTGCCGCGCCAGTCGCTGCGCCTGCGCCTTGACGTGCAGGCAAGCCGCACGCTCGCGCTGGGCGCGAACCTGTGCGCCAGCAGCGCCACCGGGCTGCGCGGCGACGAGAACAACCGCGACCGGCACGGGCAGGTGCCGGGCTTTGCGGTGCTGAACCTCGACGCCACGCAGCGGCTGGGCACGGCAGGCGAGCTGTTCGTGCGCGTGACCAATCTGTTCGACCGGCGCTATGCCAACTTCGGCGTGCTGGGCCGCAATGTGTTTGCCAACGCGACGCGCAGCTTCGACCCGGCGCACGCGGTGTCGGAGCCGTTCCTCGGCGAGGGCGCGCCGCGCGGCGTGTGGCTGGGCTTGCGCCGCGCCTGGCCTTGAGCCGCTGCGCCCCGCGGCCCGCCGCTCACAGCGTGATCTCCATGCCGTCGTAGGCCACCTCGATGCCATGCGCCTGCAGCGTGCGCCGCTGCAGCGCGTGTTCATCGAGGATCGGGTTGCTGTTGTTGATGTGGATCAGCACCTTGCGGCTCGCATGGGTGGCGTCCAGCACGTCCACCATGCCGGCGCGCCCGTCCTGGCCCGATTGCGGCAGGTGCCCCAGCTCGCGCGCGCTGTGGCGGCCGAGGCCGGCGTCGCGCATCTCGTCGTCGTCCCAGAAGGTGCCGTCCACCAGCAGGCAGTTGGCACTGCGCATCCAGGCCAGCTCGGCCTCGCCCACGGCCGCCAGGCCGGGCGAGTAGAACAGCCGCCGCCCGCTCGCGCGGTCTTCGATCAGCAGCGCGATGTTGTCGCCGGTGACCTGCTCGCGACGGTGCGGCGAATAAGGCGGTGCCTTGCCGGGGATGGCGATGGCCGTGAACGACAGGCGAGGAAAGCCTTCGATCTCGAACACGCTGCTGGTGGTGCTGCCAGCCACCGGCAGCATGTGCCAGCGCGTGCCGCAGTAGTGCTGCAGCACGTTGAGCAGCGGCAGGCCGGTGGTCAGGTCCTCGAACACGCAGGGCGTGGCATACAGGTCGATGCAGGGCCCTTCGCGCAGGCCGAGCAGGCCGGTCACGTGATCGAGCTGCGCATCGAGCAGCACCACCGCCTTGATCGCGCTGTCGCGCAGGCCGTAGCGTGGCCGCAGCTGCGGCTGCTCGCGCAACTGCTGCCCGATGTCGGGCGACGCGTTCAGCAGCACCCACGAATCGCCGTCGGCCGACACCGCGATGGAGCTCTGCGTGCGCGAGCGCCCGTTCAGCTCGCCACGCCGCTGCCGCGCACACATGCGGCAGTTGCAGTTCCACTGCGGGAAGCCGCCGCCGGCGCCCGAGCCGAGCACGAGAATTTTCATGGGCCGTGCCGTTTGCAAGTCGCATGCCGCCGGCGCGATGCGCTGGGGTGCGGGCTTGCCCTGATGCCAGGCGCGCGGCGCGGCGGCACTGCTCCAGGATGGAACACCCGATGTACCAGCCTGGCACCGCGCAAGGCCCTGGGCCGCATCACGCGGCGGCCGCTTCAGGCGGCCGTGCGCCCGCGCAGCTTGCGGTAGATGGTGTTGCGGCTGATGCCCAGCTGCTTGGAGGCGACGGAGATGTTGCCGCCTGCCGCGGCCAGTGTCTGGCGGATCAGCTCGACTTCGGACTCGCCCAGCGTGCGCCGGGGCATGGGCGCGGGCGCGGCCGGCGCCGCAGGCTCGGCCACGGCGGGGGGCGCCGCCACTGCGGGCCGCTCGTCGCCGCACATGCGTTCCTGCTGGCGGCGCGCGTCCTCGAGGAAGTCGTCCGACAGGTGCTGTTCGGTGATCTGCGGCTCGCCGGCGGCCATCACCGCGGCCGTGCGCAGCACGCTGGCCAGCTGGCGGATGTTGCCCGGCCAGCTATAGCCCTGGAACAGCGCCATCACTTCGGGGCTGACCTGGGGCGTGCGCTCCGGGCATTCCGACAGCAGGATGCGCTGCGCCATCACGGCGAGGTCGGTGCGCTCGCGCAGCGGCGGCAGCTTCACCACCAGGCCGTTCAGGCGGTAGTACAGGTCTTCGCGGAACGTGCCGGCGTCGATCATCTCGCGCAGGTTGCGATGCGTGGCGCCGATCACCGCGATGTCGACGCTGATCGCGCTCTGCCCGCCCAGCGGCGTCACGCTGCGCTCCTGCAGCACGCGCAGCAGGCGGGCCTGCAGCGCCAGCGGCATGTCGCCGATCTCGTCGAGGAACAAGGTGCCCTTGTTGGCCCGCATGATCTGGCCGGTGGCGCCCTTGCGCCGTGCGCCGGTGAACGCGCCGTCCTCGTAGCCGAAGAGCTCGGCCTCGATCAGCGTCTCGGGGATGGAGGCGCAGTTGACCGCCACGAACGGCTGCTTGGCGCGGTTGGAGTCGTGGTGCACCGCGCGCGCCAGCAGCTCCTTGCCGGTGCCCGTCTCGCCCAGGATCAGCAGCGGAATGTCGTGGTCAAGCACGCGATGCACTTTCTGCACCACCTGGGCGACCTGCGCGTCGCCCGTCTTCAGGAAGTGAAGCGCCGACATGCGCGGGCCGGGCGCGTCCGCCTGCGCGGCGCTGTGCCGGGTCGGCCGCACGGCCTCCTCGACGACGAGCCCGGCCATCACCGGGCGGGCCGGCCCGTTGAAGCGGGCGGTGGCATGGAACTGCCGGCCGTTGAGCAGGCTCAAGCCCATGGGAACGGCGAGCGGGCTGCGGAAATGGTCGAACACCGCCCCGGCGGTGGTGCCGAACAGGCTGGAGAGCGTTTGCATGCGCAGCGCCGCACTGCTCATGTCGAGCTGGTCGAGCGCACTGCGGTTGGCGCCGATGATGCGGCCGTCCGCCGCCACCACGATGATCCCCTCGAGCAGCGTGCCGATGAACTCGGCGCGGCTGTGGAAGTGCAGCCGAAGGCGGTCGCCGAAATCGTCGGACAGCCAGTGGTTCTCGATCATGCGCGCCGACATGCGCACCAGGCCCATCG
The DNA here is from genome assembly GCA_946480245.1 of uncultured Pseudomonadota bacterium. The sequence continues at coordinate 1,462 of CAMLIZ010000240.1, read as the reverse complement.
TGTGCTGGTGGTACGAGCGCTGGTCGCCGGTGACGTCGAGCACGCCCAGCATGTTGCCGCGCGGGTCGAAGATGGGCGCGGCCGAGCAGGTGAGGAAGCTGTTGGCGTGCATGAAGTGCTCGTTGCCGTGCACCAGCGTGGGCGACTCCTCGAACAGCGCGGTGCCGATCGCATTGGTGCCCTTGGACTGCTCGGCCCAGTTGACGCCCGGCGCCAGCGCCACCTTGCGCGCGCGCTCGAGAAAGTCGTCGTCTCCGACGGAATGCAGGATGGTGCCTTGCGCGTCGGTCAGCACGATCATGCTTTGCGTGTTGACGATCTGCTCGAACAGCATTTCCATCACCGGCGCGGCATGCGCGAACAGGCGCCGGTTGCGCTCGCGTGCCACGCTGAGGTCGCTGCGGTTCAGCGGCTCGAAGTCGGGCCGCTCGATGCGCGACAGCCCGAGCGCGGCGCAGCGCGAGTGCGACTGCCCGATGATCTCGGCACGTTGCGCCTGCGCCGCCACCGTCACCACCGGCAGGGCGCTCCCCGAGGACCGGGCGCCTGGGTCTGCAGACATCATTGCGTCTCCTCTGCTCCTGGGGAGCAGCTTGTCTCCGTGAATACCCGCATGCCTTGCCGTGTCGCCCGGTTGTTGTCGGACTGCGCGTTGCTCCGTTTTGACACAGCGTCTTGCCGCCGAAGGATCGCCGGGCGTCCCTCCTGCGTGATGTACCTGGGAAATGCCGGCCGACCTTGACGGCGCGCAAGTGGGCGCGCAGGCGAACGCAAATTGCGGGCCTGTCGCCGTGGATGGTGGGTGGCCTTGTTGACGGAATGCTGACGCGCTGCTGCGCCGCGCCGCGGCACACCGTTTGCCGCGCCCTCCGACATTCACAAACGACCGGGGATTCCATCGCGTGTGGGGTGAACAGGACCGCTATCTTTTTCGGGAAGGCACACATGCCCGGCTGCAAGACAAGCTGGGCGCGCTGCCCGATGACGCGGGCACGCACTTCGCCGTATGGGCGCCCAATGCCGAACGTGTGTCGGTGATTGGCGAATTCAACGCTTGGAATCCCGACACGGACCCGCTGACACCCGACGAATCCGGTGTGTGGCAGGGCCGCGTGAGCACTGCGCAGCCCGGTCAGCTCTACAAGTACCGCATACAAGGTCGCGCTGGCTTCGTCGGCGAAAAGGCGGACCCGTTCGCGCGCATGGCCGAGCTGCCGCCCGGCACCAGCTCGCGCATCGCCGGCCTGCAGTACGAGTGGCAGGACGCGCGCTGGTGCGCTGAGCGCGCGCGGCGCAACGCGCTCGATGCGCCGATCTCGGTGTACGAGGTGCACGCCGGCTCCTGGCGGCGCCCCAACGGCACGCCGTTGGGCTATCGCGAACTGGCGCACGCGCTGGCCGCCTACGTGCGCGACCTGGGCTTCACGCATGTGGAGCTGATGCCGATCACCGAGCATCCGTT
>CAMLIZ010000239.1 GCA_946480245.1 uncultured Pseudomonadota bacterium | reverse complement strand
CACGCGGTCGGTGCGCCAGTCCTTCGTGAGTTCGATCGCCGCGCGCACCAGATTGCCCTGGTGCTTCTCGAGCTTGGCCTCGAAGCGCTCGAACAAGGTGAAGGCGTCGGCGGTGGCACCGGCAAAGCCGGCGAGCACCTGGTCGCGGTACAGCTTGCGCACCTTGCGCGCGGTGGATTTGACGACGGTGTTGCCCAGCGTCACCTGGCCGTCGCCGCCGATGGCGACGAGCGGCCCGCGGCGCACGCTGACGATGGTGGTGCCGTGATAGGGTTCCATAGAGCCGGGCAGTTGGGGGCGAAGCAGGACGCTTCAACCACCCGATTCTGGCCCGCCGGGGAAGGCCTTATACGGTTCTGACCCGCACGCGCGCGTGCTCGTTGATGCCCATCGCGCCGAAGAACAGCGCCACCAGGCGGTGCGCGTCGGTGAAGCTCACCGCGCGGTTCTCGCTGCGCTTGGACAGCACCCAGTTCAGCAGGTCGCCCGCGGCGATGAAATCGACGCGGATCAGGCGCGCGCACGACACGTTGACCACGGGCGCTGTGCCGAGCTCGCTGTCCAGCTTGGTGAGCGTGGAGCCGATGTCGCCCACCAACTGGCCCGACAGCTCCACGTTGGCCGCCCGGATCACGCCTTCCTCGTCCTCGGTGAGGGTGGACTCGAGGAAGCCGGTGGACACCTCCGTCAGGCGCGACATCGGCGGCGACTGCGTGCTGGCTCCGCCGCCGCTGATGCGCACGGTGCACTTGGTGCTCTCCCATTGCGGCGGAGACACCTCGTAGGTGACGCAGTAGTCGATCGCCAGCTCGTCGAACTGATCCGGCCGGTTGGCCAGGCGCAGGGCGTCCAGGCGGGCGATCCAGAAGATCGGGTCGGCGTCGCGCACACCCACGGGTGCGGCTTCCTGCAGCACCTGGAAGAAGCGGTCGCCGTCGAGCCAGCGCATTTCCAGCGGCTCCTTGGCCCACTGGCGGAACAGCTGGCTCAGCTGGCCGGCAGCCTCCGGCTCGATGCTCTGCAACTGGCCCCAGTCGAACACCCACGGCAGCGGCAGCTGCAGTGCCTGCGAGCGCAGCTGCGCGACGGAATCGGTGTCCAGCACGGTGGGGCAGACCCAGCCCACGTCGCCCGAGGGCCGGGGGCGGGGGGCGCGCTGCTTGGCGGCCTCGTTGGCCGCCTCGGCGGCGGCATCGGCCACCAAGCGAGGCATCGAGAACCATTGCGGCGACGACCAGCCGAACAGTTGCGCGTACTCGTTGGCCAGCGCCTCGAACTTGTGCTGTTGGCCGGTGGCGCGGTACAGGTCGAACAGCACCAGCCAGGTCTCGGCGTGCGTGGCGCGGCTGCCGCCCACGCCGGTGAGCGCTTGCAGCGAGCCTTCGCACTGGTCGAAATCGGCGTTGGCGAAGGCGATCACCGCCTCGTCCAGGTCCGGGTCGTGCACGACCTCGCTCACCTCGATGGCCGCCAGCGGCGGTGGCGCCGCACGCGGGGCGGCGGTCGCCTGCTGCGCTGCCAGACCGGGCACGCCGGACAACGGCGGCAGGCCGGCGCTGGCCACGACGGGCGCTTGCGCCGGCGGCGGCACGTCCACGTCGGGCAGCGGTGGCAGCGCCGGCAACTGGTCGGTGTCCTCGGCTTCGTCGGATGGGAGGGCGTGCCCTACCCGTGATGCCGTGGGCGAGCCAGCCAGCGGCGAGGGCTGCGTGCGCGCCTCGAAGGTCGACAACGAGCGGCGCTGGCCGAAGTTGTCGCCGACCATCTGCTGCTCGATCTCGTCGATCTTGGCCTTCACGGCCGCGTCGGCGCGGTTGGGCTCGCCCATGCGCACTTCGGAGTCGTCGATGCGCGATGAGCCGGCCAGCGCGGCCAGCTGCTCACTCGACAGCCCCTCGCGGCGCACCTTGCGCAGCATGTCGAACTCGCGCTTGCGCACGAAGTCGTTGCGGCGCTTGCGCTCGATCATCGCCTTCAGTTCGGACTTCTCGAACTCCAGGCTGCGCGTCTCCGGATCCTGATGCGAATTGAGCTCCGCCCAGTCGGTGGCCGGGTTCGCCACGAAGCGAACCATCTTGCGAAAGAAGCTTTCGCCGTCCTTGGGATTGGGAGGAGACTTCGAATCGGTCATGAAACGCCAGTAGCCAGACGCCGGGGATCAGTCCCCGAACATCTTCTGCTTCATCTCGCGCCGCTGCTGCGCCTCCAGCGACAGCGTGGCCGTGGGCCGTGCGATCAAGCGGCCCAGCCCGATCGGCTCTCCGGTCTCGTCGCAAAAGCCGTAGTCGCCGGCGTCGATGCGCGCCAAAGACTGGGCGATCTTCTTCAGCAGCTTGCGCTCGCGGTCACGCGTGCGCAGCTCGAGCGCGTGTTCTTCCTCGATGGTGGCGCGGTCGGCCGGGTCCGGCACGATGGAGGTGTCCTCCCGCAGGTGCTCGGTGGTCTCGCCGGCATTGGAGAGGAGGTCGTCCTTCAGCGCCTGCAGGCGGGCGCGGAAGAAGTCGAGCTGCTTCTCGTTCATGTACTCGCTTTCGGGCATTGCGAGCAGTTCGGCTTCGGTCAGCTCGCGGCCGGCCTTGGATTTCCAGGCGTTGGCGAGCTTGGGGTCCGCCTTGGCGGCGGGCTTGTGGGTGTCCATTGAAGAATCGGCAAACATCTTGACGGCGGGCTTGGGCGGCGCAAAGCGGTCGGCGAACCGGCTGGTGCTGGACGCGCCCGGCTGACCCGGGGGTTCGGTGGCTACCGCCGTGGCCAGCGCATGCTCGGCCACCTGCGGATGGGATGCCGGCGCCGATGCAGTCGGCTTGGGCGAGGACTTGGCGGTGCCGCTCTTGGCTGGCGCGGCCTTGGGTTCGGGCTTGGCAGCTGCCTTGGCGGGCGTCGCCTTCTTTGCGGGAGCGGCGGGTGCCGGCGCGGACGCCTTGGCCGTCGCCTTCTTCGCCGCCGTCTTTGGCGGGGTCACGCTCTTGGCCGGTGTCTTGCTCACGTCGCTCTCCTCGCAGTGCGGTGTTCTATACCTGCTCAGGCGCAAGGGGCTGCTGGTCGCCAGCCCTTTGGGGCGCGCGGATTGTAGCCACGCGAATCCGCGCCGGCGCACCAAACGCTGCGCCCAAGTTCGCGATGGTTGCGCTCAGGCCAGGCATTGCTCCAGTCCTTGCAGGAACACGTCCTTCGGCAGGTCGATGCCGATGAAGACCATCTTGCTGTTCTTCTTCTCGGCGGGCGCCCACTTCGGTCCGAGGTCGCTGCCCATCATCTGGTGCACGCCCTGGAACACCACCTTCTTGTCGGTGCCCTTCATGTACAGCACGCCCTTGTAGCGCAGCATCTTCGGTCCATACACCTGCACGATCGCCCCGAGGAATTCCTCCAGCTTGGCAGCATTGAACGGCCGCTCCGAGCGGAAGACGAACGATTTCACATCATCGTCGTGATGGTGGTGGTGCGGGTGGTCACAATGCTCACCGTGCTCGTGATCATGGTGGTGATGGTCATGGTCGTGATCGTCGGCGTTCAGGAACTCCGGGTCGATCTCCAGCTTGGTGTTGAGGTTGAAGCCGCGCAGGTCGAACACCTCGGCCAGCGGCACCTCTCCAAAGTTCACCCGCTGTTGCGGCGCGCGCGGGTTCATGTGCTTGATGCGGTGCGACAGCGCATCCAGCGTGGTAGCGTCCACCAGGTCCGCCTTGCTGATGAAAATGCGGTCGGCAAAGCCGACTTGGCGCCGCGCCTCCTGGCGGTCGTCCAGTTGCTGGTCGCCGTGCTTGGCGTCCACCAGCGTCAGGATCGAGTCGAGCAGGTAGCTCTCGGCGATCTCGTCGTCCATGAAGAAGGTCTGCGCCACCGGGCCGGGGTCGGCGAGGCCGGTCGTCTCGATGACCACGCGGTCGAAGTCGAGTTCGCCCTTGCGGCGCTTCTCGGCCAGGTCGGACAAGGTGGTGCGCAGGTCCTCCCGGATCGTGCAGCAGACGCAGCCGTTGGACAGCTGGATGATCTGCTCCTCGGTGTCCGACACCAGGATGTCGTTGTCGATGTTCTCTTCACCGAACTCGTTCTCGATCACGGCGATCTTCTGGCCGTGCGCTTCGGTGAGCACCCGCTTCAGCAGCGTCGTCTTGCCGCTGCCGAGAAAGCCGGTGAGGATGGTGGCGGGGATGAGACCTTGGGACATCTGTGAACTTTCGCCGGTAGGTTGGCCCGTCTTTTGCAAGCCGACCAGATGGGGGCGGCAGACTGTGTTGCAAGGGGCGTGCCCTGTCAAGCCGGTGGGGTATTCACCGCCTTCTTGCCATGTTCCCGTCCGCCCGATCAGGTATTCTTGACCGTTCCGTCATTTCCTCGCCTCGCGCGATGTCCGACCCTCACCCTGCGCGCTCGCATCGAGCGAGCGACAAACCGGCCCCCCACGTGCACCGGGGGCTGTTCGAACGGCTGGTAGACCTGCTGTCGCCCGGCCCCGACTCCCAGGACCAGCTGCTGCGCGCGCTCGAAAGCGCCGAGCAGCGCGAGCTGATCGAGCCCGAGTCGCGCATGATGCTCGAGGGCGTGCTGCGCATGGCCGATCTGTCGGCCGGCGACGTGATGGTGGCCGCCCGCCGCATGGACCTGCTGGACATCGATGCGCCCTACGACGAGCTGCTGGCCCAGGTGATCGACACCGGCCATTCGCGCTTCCCGGTCTACGAGGGCCAGCGCGACAACATCATCGGCATCCTGCTCGCCAAGGATCTGCTCAAGCTGCAGCGCGCGCCCGAGCTCAACCTGCGCACCCTGTTGCGCCCCACGGTGTTCGTGCCCGAGAGCAAGCGCCTGAACGAGCTGCTGCGCGACTTCCGATCGAATCGCAATCACCTCGCCCTGGTCATCGACGAATTCGGCAACATGGCGGGCCTGGTGACGATCGAGGACGTGCTGGAAGAGATCGTCGGCGAGATCGAGGACGAGTTCGACGA
>CAMLIZ010000238.1 GCA_946480245.1 uncultured Pseudomonadota bacterium | reverse complement strand
GCCGGCACCGGTGCATCTGGCCCCTGCGCCTGCCCCCGCGGCACCGCCGGCGCCGCCTCCACCACCGAAGCCTGCGCCCAACCTGGCGCGTCCTGCGCACATCGACGTGAGCCACTGCGCCAAGCCGCAATACCCGGCGGTGGCCGCGCGCGACGAGGCCACCGGCCTCACCCGCATCCGCTTCCAGGTGGACGCCCAAGGCCACGTGATCGCCTCCGAGGTCACGCACCGCTCCGGCCACTCGCGCGCGCATCGCGCACTCGATCGTGCGGCCGTGCAGGCGCTCAGCCAATGCAGCTTCAGCCCCGGGCGCAACGCGCAGGGCCAGCCGACCGGCGGCTACGCCACGGTGGAATACCTCTGGCGTCTCGACTGACCGTGACAGGGGTATGCATTTGTACAAATGCATCAGTAGGAACTACCACTCGCCATGCCGGGTGCCCGGTTGTGCCCGGGGCATGCAGATTGCACTTGGATAGGGCAGCGCAACGAGCGCTGCATCGCCCGAAGGAGCAGCACCATGGCCAAGAAGAAGTACGGCGTCGACCTGCCCAGCACGCTCGAACGCTCGTCGCCGAAAGCCCAGCGCACCTACGCTGAAACGCTGAAGAGCGCCGAAGACGAATACGGCAGCGGCGAACGCGCGGGCCGCACGGCGTATGCGTCGCTGAAGCACAGCTTCGAGAAGGTGGGCGACCACTGGGAGGCCAAGGAACACAAGGGGCCCTCCGATCAGCGGGCCGCCAAGAGCGGCAAGGCCGCGCGCGAGGGCAAGGGCGAGAGCTTCGGCGGTGTGGACGAGAAGGGCCACAGCCGAGCCGAGCTGTACGAGCGCGCCAAGAAGCTCGACGTGAAAGGCCGCTCGTCGATGAACAAGGAAGACCTGGCACGCGCCATCGCCAAGAAGCAGGGGTGAGGCGATGAGCTCGCCCCATCTGACGCGGCGCCAGCTGCTCGCCGCCGGCGCCGTCATCCCGATCGCCACTGCCGCCACCGCCGAGGTGGTGCAGCGCCAGATGCCCTGGCAGGAGGGCGCGGCCGACGCGCCGTCGTTCGCGGGGGCAGCGCCGGCCAGCGGCAGCTATGTGTTCTTCCAGCCCGCCGAGGTCGCCTTCGTGGAGGCAGCCGTGGCGCGGCTGATCCCGGCCGACGACCTGGGGCCGGGCGCGGTGGAGGCCGGCGTGCCGATCTTCATCGACCGGCAACTGGCCGGCGACTACGGCCGCGGCGCGCGCTGGTACATGCAGGGCCCCTGGGGCGAAGGCGAACCCACGCAGGGCTACCAGACCCGCATGACGCCCACCGCGCTGTACCGCGCGGCCATCGGCGAGATCGACCAGGCGGTGGCACGTGAAGGCCGCGCCGGCAGCTTCGCCAAGCTCGACGGCAACAACCAGGACCGCTGGCTCGACCAAGTCGAGCACGGCAAGGTGCAGTTGCCCACAGCCGACGCCAAGACCTTCTTCCAGATGCTGCACCAGAACACGCTGGAGGGCTTCTGGGCCGATCCGATCTACGGCGGCAACCGCGACATGGTGGGTTGGAAGCTGATCGGCTTTGCCGGCGCGCGCTACGACCAGCGGCCGTTCGTGTCGCGCCACGGCGAGCGCTATCCCTTGCCACCCACGGGCCTGATGGGCCGCGCCCGCCCCACGCAGAAAGGTTGATCCGATGGCACAACGGCTGGCTCCGGTGGATGCGGTCGTGGTCGGCTTCGGCTGGACCGGCGCCATCATGGCGCAGGAGCTCACCGACGCCGGCCTCAACGTGCTCGCACTCGAACGCGGCGGCTGGCGCGACACGCCCACCGACTTCGCGCCCACCTTTGCGCAGGACGAACTGCGCTACTACTGGCGCCATGAGCTGTTCCAGCCGCCGGCGCACGAGACGCTGACGATCCGCAACAACAGCAGCCAGACCGCATTGCCGATGCGCCGCCTGGGCTCGTTCCTGCCGGGCATCAACGTGGGCGGCGCCGGCGTGCACTGGAACGGCCAGACCTGGCGCTTCCTGCCCAGCGACTTCGTGGCGCGCACGCACAACCTGCAGCGCTACGGCAAGCAGGCGCTGCCCGAGACCATGACGATCCAGGACTGGGGCATCACCTACGACGAGCTCGAGCCGCACTACGACCGCTTCGAGTACCTGTGCGGCATCGGGGGCAAGGCAGGCAACCTGAAGGGGCAGATCCAGCCCGGCGGCAATCCGTTCGAGGGACCGCGTGCGCGCGAGTACCCCAACCCGCCGATGGAGATGAGCTACCCGCCCACGCTGTTCGCCGAAGCCGCCAGTTCACTGGGCCACAAGCCGTTTCCGCAGCCCTCGGCCAACATGTCGCGCGCCTACACCAACCCGTTGGGCGTGCAGCTCGGGCCCTGCACCTACTGCGGCTTCTGCGAGAAGTTCGGCTGCGGCAACTACTCGAAGGCCAGCGCGCAGACAACGATCCTGCCGGTGCTGATGCGCAAGCCGAACTTCACGCTGCGCACGCAAGCCGAGGTGACAAAGGTCAACCTCGATTCCACCGGCAAGCGGGCCGTGAGCGTGACCTTCGTGGATGCGGCGGGCAAGGAGTACGAGCAGCCGGCGGAGATGGTGCTGCTGTGCGCCTACATCCTGCACAACGTGCGGCTGCTGCTGTTGTCAGGCATTGGCAAGCCCTACGACCCGGCCACCGGGCAAGGCGTGATCGGGAAGAACTACGCGTACCAGATCACCTCGTCGGTCAACGTGTTCTTCGACGACAAGATCCTCAACCCGTTCATCGGCGCCGGCGCGCACGGGATGATCATCGACGACTACAACGGCGACAACTTCGACCACTCGGGCCTGGGCTTCATCGGCGGCGGCTACATCGGCAACGTGCAGACCGGAGCGCGCCCGATCGCCACCCACCCCGTGCCCGAGGGCACGCCGGGCTGGGGCTCGAAGTGGAAGCGCGCCGTGGCCCAGAACTACCTGAAGGCGATGTCACTCGCCACGCATGGGGCGGTGATGAGCCACCGCGGCAACTACCTCGACCTGGACCCGACGTATCGCGACGTGTATGGCCGGCCGCTGATGCGGATGACCTTCGACTTCACCGACAACGAGCACCGCATGTCGGACTACCTCACCGATCGCGCGGCCGAGATCGCGCGGGCGATGAAGCCACGCGAGATCAAGGTGAACCGGCGCAAGGGCAGCTGGGACGTGGTGCCCTACCAGACCACGCACAACACCGGCGGCGCCATCATGGGCACCGACCCCGCCAGCAGCGCCGTCAACCGCTACCTGCAGAGCTGGGACGTGCCCAACCTGTTCATCTACGGCGCCAGCGCATTTCCGCAGAACCCCGGCTACAACCCGACCGGCACGATCGGGGCCCTGACGTACTTTTCGGCGCAGGCCATCACCTCGCGCTACCTCAAGTCGCCGGGAGCACTGGCATGAGCGGGCGCTGCCTCCTGCAGCGGCTGCTGCCCTGGATGGCGCTGGCGTTCGCCCTGCCCGCAACAGCAGCCGGGTCGCAGGTGGAACGCGGGCACTATCTGGTGCAGCTGGGCGACTGCGTGGCCTGCCACACCCAGGAAGGCGGTGCGCGCTTCGCCGGCGGCCGCCCGCTGCCCACGCCGTTCGGCACCTTGCTGTCGGCCAACATCACGCCCGACAAGGACACCGGCATCGGCGAGTGGACCGCCGACCAGTTCTACCGCGCGCTGCACGAAGGTGTGGACGACGAAGGCAAGCACCTGTACCCCGCCTTCCCGTACACCGACTACACGAAGGTGACGCGCGAGGATTCGGACGCGATGTTCGCGTACCTGCGCACCCTGCCCGCGGTGAAGCACGAGTTTCAGCGCAACAAGCTGCCCTTCCCGTTCAACATCCGCGGCCTGATGGTGGTGTGGAACTGGCTGTTCTTCGACAAGGGCACCTACCAGCCCGACACCACCAAGTCGGCGCAATGGAACCGCGGCGCCTACCTGGTGGAGAGCCTGGGCCACTGCGACAGCTGCCACACGCCGCGCAACTTCATGGGCGGCAGCAAGAAGGACAAGGCGTTTCAGGGCGGCGTGTTCGGCCAGTGGTTCGCACCCGACATCACGGCCAACCGCCGCACCGGCATCGGCGGCTGGAACGACGACGCGCTGCGCGAATTCCTGCACCGCGGGCTCAACGTGCACAGCGCGGCCTCGGGCGAGATGGGCGACGTGGTGGCCTTCTCCACCTCGATGATGACCGAGCCCGACCTGAACGCCGTGATCGCGTACCTGCGCAGCATCCCTGCGTCGCCCGGCGAGAAGATGCAGACGCCCGACGCCACCGTGATGCAGCAGGGCCAGGCGATCTGGGAGGACGACTGCTCCGCCTGCCACCGCATGGACGCCAGCGGCGTGCCGCGCTACTTTCCGCCGCTGAAGGACGACCCCAACGTGCAGCAGCGCGACCCGAAGACGGTGGTGCACTTCATCCTTGCCGGCACGCGGCGCGTGCCCACCCGTGACGCGCCCACGCCCTTGTCGATGCCGGCCTTCGACTGGAAGCTCGACGACGCGCAGGTGGCCGCGGTGGCCACCTATGTGCGCAACAGCTGGGGCAATGCGGCGCCCGCTGTGTCGGCCGACGCGGTGCACGACATGCGCGGCAAGCTGCAACTCGGGCAGGCGCGTGCCGAAAACCGACCCGCCACCGACCTGCACAACCCTGGCGCCAACACGCTGGCGCCTGCGGGCACCGACAGCCGTGACAACGGCACGCCGCAGGCCGGGCGCCAGGCAGCGCCGGCGCCGCCGAGATGACCGAGCCCAGAACCACGCCGCCGGTCTCGCGCGACGTCGGCGTGCTGCACGCCGGCTGGCGCTACGCCAGCATCAGCGACAAGATCGCCGACCTCGTGATCAGCCGGCCGGTGCGCTGGCCGTGGGCAGCCGCGTTCGCGTTCACCTTGCTCGGCACGCTCGGCTTCACGGTGGCGATGGGCTACCTGTTCATCACCGGCGTCGGCATCTGGGGCGTCAACATCCCGGTGGGCTGGGGCTTCGCGATCGCCAACTGCGTGTGGTGGATCGGCATCGGCCACGCCGGCACCTTCATCTCGGCGGTGCTGCTG
>CAMLIZ010000237.1 GCA_946480245.1 uncultured Pseudomonadota bacterium | reverse complement strand
TCTTCGCCCAGGTAGTCCTCGGCGGTCTTCTTCATCTTGCGCAGCACCTCGGCGCTCACTTGCGGAGGCGCCATCTTCTTGCCGCGCACTTCCACCCAGGCGTCGCCGTTGTCGGCGGCCACGATCTTGTAGGGCATCAGGTCGATGTCCTTCTGCACTTCCTTCTCGGTGAACTTGCGGCCGATGAGGCGTTTCACCGCGTACAGCGTGTTCTTCGGGTTGGTGACCGCCTGCCGCTTGGCCGGTGCGCCCACGAGGATCTCGCCATCTTCCTGGTAGGCGACGATCGACGGCGTGGTGCGCGAGCCTTCGCTGTTCTCGATCACCTTCGGCGTGTTGCCTTCCATGATGGCCACGCACGAGTTCGTGGTGCCCAGGTCGATGCCGATGATCTTTGCCATTTTGAATTTCTCCTTGGAGGGAACTGATTGGTTGTCGTCTAGTTGTGACTCTTGGCGTCGATTTCAAGACGCTGGCGCGAACCTTGCGTAGTGGTCCCTACTTTGGCGCAGCCACCGTGACCAGGGCGGGGCGCAGCACGCGATCGGCGATCAGGTAGCCCTTCTGCAGCACGGCGACCACCGTGTTGGCCTCCTGCTCCGCCGGCACCATGCTGATCGCCTGGTGCTGATGCGGGTCGAACCGGGTGCCCGCGGGCGGGTGGATCTCCAGCACCTTGTTGCGCTCCAGCACCGCGGCCAGCTGGCGCAGCGTGGCGTGCACGCCCTCGAGCATCTGCTCGCGGCTGGCGTCCGGCATGCCGATGGCGGCTTCCAGGCTGTCGCGCACCGGGAGCAGGCTTTCGGCAAAGCTTTCCACGGCGTACTTGCGCGCCTTGCTGATCTCCTCGTCCGCGCGACGGCGGGTGTTCTCGGCCTCCGCCTTGGCGCGCAGGTAGGCGTCGGCCATCTCGGCGTGCTTGGCCTCCAGCTCCGCCAGCCGCTGCTCGGCGCTTTGTGCGTTGGCAGGGGTGGCGGGGGTGTCGTTCATCGGGGAGGCGCCGTTCGGGCCGTTGGGCTCCGGGGTCTGCGGGGATGTGCTCATCGGTTCTTCTGTGTTTGCTGGGTTAATCCGGCTTGCGCCGGACATGGGGGCGGCGCTGCCGGGTTCAAGGCCCCGGCGCCGCCTCGCGGTGCATCAGCGCTTCTCGCCCTCGAGGGAGGCGCTCCAGCGCTGCCAGTCGGCCAGCTGACGGCGATCGCGCTTGGTGGGTCGGCCGTGCTCGATCGCCTGCGCCGGCTCGGCGCCGAGCCGGCGCTGCTCGGCTGCCTTCTGGCGCGCTTGCAGGCTCTCCACCGTCTCCTCGTACAGCGCCTGGGCCACCGGAGCCGGGCCGCGTACTGCGCTCAGGCCCTTCACGATCACCGTGCGCGCCACGTGGCCCTGTCGCAAATCCACCCGGTCCGCCAGCCTCAGCTCGCGAGAGGCCTTGGCGGGCTGGCCGTTCACCGCCACGCGGCCCTTCGCGATCTCCTCGGCGGCGAGCGAGCGGGTCTTGAAGAAGCGCGCCGCCCACAGCCACTTGTCCAGGCGGACGCCGGAAGATGCCGTCAATGCGTCGGTCATGGGGGAATTGTGCCGCGCTGCCTGCGTGCGCCGCTTCAGCGCGGCAAGCCGCGCGCCCGGTTCAGGCTGGTGCCCCCAGGGCCAGCGCACGCTCGCGCTGAGCCTGCAATGCGCCTGGCGAGAGCAGATCCTGCGTCGGCCAGCCGGCCAGGTGTTGCAGTGCCAGCGTGGCCAGCGCCGCGATCCAGCGCGGGTCGTCGTTGAGGCAGGGGATGTAGTGGAACTGGCTGCCGCCGGCGGCGATGAAGGCCTGCCGGCATTCCATCGCAATCTCCTCCAGCGTCTCCAGGCAATCGCTCACGAAGCCCGGGCATGCCACGTCCACCCGCTTCACGCCGTCGCGCGCCAGCGCCTGCAGCGTGGGCTCGGTATAGGGCTGCAGCCACTCGGCCCTGCCGAAGCGGCTCTGAAAGGTCACCTGCAGCCGGTCCGGCCCGAGGCCCAACCGTTCGCCCAGCAAGCGCGCAGTGGCGTGGCATTCGCAGTGGTACGGGTCGCCGAGGGTGAGCGTGCGCCTGGGCATGCCGTGAAAGCTGAGCACCAGGCGTTCCGGCTGTCCATGCTCGACCCAATGGCTCAGGATGCGCTGCGCCAGGGCCTCGATGTACAGCGGTTCGTCGTGGAAGCGGTTCACGAAGCGCAGCTCGGGCAGGTGGCGCGTGCGCTGCGCCCAGGCGGCCACGGCGTCGATCACGCTCGCCGTGGTGGCGGCAGAGTACTGGGGATATAGCGGCAGCACCAGTACGCGCGTGGCGCCTGCCGCTTTCAGCGCATCGAGCTGGCCGGACACGGACGGCTGGCCATAGCGCATGGCGTGCCGCACCAGCACGCGGTGCCCGCGCTCGCCAAGCGTTCCCAGCAGCAGCTTGGCCTGCTTCTCGGTCCACACCTGCAGCGGCGATCCCTCGGGTGTCCAGATGCTCGCGTACTTGGCAGCCGATTTCGCAGGCCGGGCGCGCAGGATGATGCCGTGCAGGATCGGCTGCCAGGCCCATGCAGGGATCTCCACCACACGCGGATCACTGAGGAACTCCGCCAGGTAGCGGCGCACCGCTGGCGCCGTCGGTGCCTCGGGCGTGCCGAGGTTGACGAGCAGCACGGCCGTGCGCGGGGCAGTGCCGTGAGTGTGCGGGGGTTCGGGCGCGAATCTCATCGCGGCCGATTGTGCGCGAGAGGCCGCCTCAGCGCGCCGCGCCGTCGAGCCGGCCGAGCTCGGCCAGCACCTCGCCGATCGCGATCGGCTTGGACCAGTAGCCTCGGAAGCCCGCGTCGCTGGCCCGCTGCAGATCCTCGGGCAGAGCGTCGGCAGAGCACATGTAGGCAGGTACATCGGCCATACCGGGCAGGGCGCGAAGCCGGGGTAGCAGCGCGGCACCGCTCACGTCAGGCAGATGCGAATCCAGCACCAGCACTTCGGGCGGCCAGTTGCTGGCGATTTGCATCGCCTGTGCTCCGTCCTCGGCCACCCGCAGCTCGAAGCCGGGCTGCAGCTTCAGCGCCTCCTCGAACAGCAAGGCGTTGATGCGGTTGTCCTCGACATAGAGCACGCGCATGGCCGGCTTTCAGACGACGGTGTGCGGCACCGTGTCCATGAAACTGAGCACCTCGAACGCCACCGTTGGCAGGAAGGCATCGGCCGGCGGGCCGCCGAGGCCGATGACGCCGCTTCCGTGCAGCGTGCAACTGCTTCGGCGCAGGCTCAGCACCTCGCCGCCGCTCGCGAAACGCACATAGGTGCCGTTGTAGCTGAGGTCGGTGAGCTGGAACGCGCCGCCGTGCCAGTCGATGCGGGCGTGCAGCCGCGAGACGCGCGAATCGTCGATGCAGAACGCCGCCTGCGGGCTGCGCCCCAGCACGATCGGCAGGTGAGGTCCCGAGTACACGCGGTTCACCTCCAGCCACACCAGCCGGATGCCCTCGGGTTCGGCGGCAGGGCTCACGTCGCCGAACTGGGTGGCGGCGGGATCGCCGCGGCGGCCATCGCCGCTGAGCAGGTGCACCTGCACCGGCTCCACGCGGCCGCGCAGCTGCATGCGGTCCAGGCTGCGGAAGCGCAGCTGCGTTTCGTCGGGCAGGCCGAGGAACACGTCGGCGGTGATCAGCGTCTCGTTGTCGCCCGCATGGTCGAGCAGGCGCGCCGCCACGTTCACCGCATCGCCGTAGCAGTCTCCGGCCATCTCCACCACCTCGCCGCGCGCCAGCGCCACCTGAAGGCGCAATGCACGCAGGCCGGAGGAGGCGCCGTGTTCACTGCCGCGGGTGACCAGCCGATCGAGCACGTCGTGCATCTGGTCGGCGGCCTGCAGTGCGGCGAGCGGCTTGTCGAACACGGCCATCAGGCCATCACCCAGCGTCTTGATCACCTGCCCGCCATGCGCCGGCACCGCGCGCGACAGGGCGTTGACCGTGTGCGTAACCACCGAGGTGGCCTCGGCGTTGCCCAGCTGCTCGTACAGCGAAGTGCTGCCGCGCAGGTCGGCGAACAGGACGGTGCGTTCGGCGATGCGGGTCATGTCGACCGGCAGTTTAGCTCGCGCAGATGGACAAACGGCTTCGGGAAAACCGAAGCCGTTTGAGCGGGCGCGAGGCCGGGTCAGAGATTGTCGAGATAGGTGCGCAGCTTGTCCGAGCGGCTCGGGTGCTTCAGCTTGCGGATCGCCTTGGCCTCGATCTGGCGGATGCGCTCGCGCGTCACGTCGAACTGCTTGCCCACCTCTTCGAGCGTGTGGTCCGTGCTCATCTCGATGCCGAAGCGCATGCGCAGCACCTTGGCCTCGCGCGGGGTGAGCGAATCGAGGATGTCCTTCACCACGTCGCGCAGACCGGCCTGCATGGCGGCCTCGATCGGGGCGGTGTTGTTGGTGTCCTCGATGAAGTCGCCCAGGTGCGAATCGTCGTCGTCGCCGATCGGCGTTTCCATGGAGATCGGCTCCTTGGCGATCTTCATGATCTTGCGGATCTTGTCCTCGGGCATCTCCATCTTCTCGGCCAGCGTCGGCGCGTCCGGCTCGAAGCCGAACTCCTGCAGGTGCTGGCGCGAGATGCGGTTCATCTTGTTGATCGTCTCGATCATGTGAACCGGGATGCGGATGGTGCGGGCCTGGTCGGCGATCGAGCGCGTGATGGCCTGGCGGATCCACCACGTGGCGTAGGTCGAGAACTTGTAGCCGCGGCGGTATTCGAACTTGTCCACCGCCTTCATCAGGCCGATGTTGCCCTCTTGAATGAGGTCCAGGAACTGCAGGCCGCGGTTGGTGTACTTCTTGGCGATCGAGATCACGAGACGCAGGTTGGCCTCGATCATTTCCTTCTTCGCATCACGCGAGGCTTTCTCGCCCTCGTTCATGCGCCGGTTGATCTCCTTCAGATCCTCCAGCGGCACCACGGCGCGCGCCTGCAGGTCGATCAGCTTCTGCTGCAGTTCCTGCACGGCGGGCAGGTTGCGGCTCAGGATGTTGCCGTAGGCCTTGCCCGAGGCGACTTCCTTCTCGGCCCACTTCAGGTTCAGCGCGTTCGGCGGGAACTGCTTGATGA
>CAMLIZ010000236.1 GCA_946480245.1 uncultured Pseudomonadota bacterium | reverse complement strand
ACAAGGCGCTGGCGATGCTCGACGTCGACCCGCAAGGCTTCGACGTGATGGACCGCAAGCTGCTGGAAGCCGTGGTGCACCGCTTCGATGGCGGCCCCGTGGGGCTGGACAACGTGGCGGCCGCGATCGGCGAGGAGCGCGACACGATCGAGGACGTGATCGAGCCCTACCTGATCCAGCAGGGCTTCCTGCAGCGCACACCGCGCGGGCGCATCGCCACGCTGGCGGCGTTTCGCCACCTCGGCGTGGCGCCGCCGAAGAGCGCGGCGGACCTGTTCGAGGGCTGAGGCCGGCTCAGAGCATGTCCTCGATCGCCATCGTGTGGTACTTCTCGGCCAGCAGCGCACCGTGCTGCTGCGCCAGCTCGGCCACCCGGGCGCCCTGGTCGTCGTTCGGCGCATAGACGATCAACCAACTGCAGCCCTCGTCGGCCAGCTCCTTGTACTTGCGCATCAGCACCACCTCATGGCCGAACTCGGCCGTGCCGCTGATGTGGTCGAGCAGGCGCTGCATCTGCGCCGCCTCCTCGCTGGCGCTGTAGCGCAGGATGTCGTCGTCGTCGAAGCCGGCCTGCTGCAGCGCGCGCGCGGCGGCGTCGGCCGCGGCTTCGTCCGAAAACGCGACCACCACGTGCCCCACCGGGCTGAACACACCGCCCATCGTGGTGGGCTGCTCGTCCTTCGTCATTCGCTTGATTGCCATGGCTGTGCTCCATCTGCGTGGCGGTTGACCCGCCACGCCCCGAAGGCCGGCAACAAACGCACCCGGCTACCGGTGATCGCGCCACTGGCCCGGCGTGCAGCCTGTCCAGCGTTGAAAGGCGCGCGTGAACGCCGCCTGGTCGGCATATGCCAGCAGTTGCGCGATTTCGGCCAGCTTCAGCCGCGGATCGGCGATATAGGCCTCGGCCAGCTGCTGGCGCGTGCGGTCCAGCAGCGCCTGGAACCGGTTGCCGGCGCCGGCCAGGCGACGTTGCAGCGTACGCGGCGATACCCCCAGGCGTGCGGCGCACGCCGCCAGGCTGGGCGGGCCGCCGGGCAGCAGCGCCGCGATCGCCTCGCACAGCGCCGCCTGCAGGTCGTCCTGCGGCGGCAAGCGCCCCAGCAGCTCGCGCGCCTGGGCCTCCAGCAGCTCACGCAACGCGGTATCGGGCTGGCGCAGCGGACGCGCCAGCAGGGCCAGCGGCAGGCGCACCACCGTGGTCGGCGCGCCGAAGCCGACCGCGCAGCCGAAGAACGCCTCGTAGGGCGCACGCACCGGCGGCGCGGGGTTGATGAAGCGCACCTCCAGCGGTGCGGCATGCGGCAACGCGGTGATGTCGCGCGCATAGGCCACGAGCGCCGCGATGGCGCACTCGTCGACCAGCTGCCCCGGGCGGCCACGCTCGTCGCCCCATTCGAGCGTGACCGCGTCCGCCCCCACGCTCATCGCGCCGGCGTTCACGTCATAGACCAGGCGCTGGTAGTCGCGCAGCCGGGTCAGCGCCTCGCCCAAATCGGCGCAGCACAAGGTCAGGTAGCCGAGCAGGCCGAAGTGATGCGGCGCGATGAGCGCCCCCACTGCCAGGCCGAGCGCCGGCTCACGCAGCGCGCGGTCGGCGCGATCCAGCAGCGCCGCCCAGCGTGCCACCGGCATGCGGGCCACGCCGGCGTGCACCGGCGCGGGCGGCGGCTCGCCGAGCACCTGCGCAGCATCGAGCCCGCGCCGCGCGAGGAACTCGTACAGCAGCCCGACGTAGGTGGTGGAAACGGCGCCCTGCATCCCGATGAGAACGAAAAGTGGCGCGAATTATCAAAGCCGTGGCGAGGCGGCGGCAAGACAGGGCGGGCCTCGCTGCCCACAATGCACGCCCACAACACAGCCCATACCCGGAGACGCACGATGAGCGAGCTGGCCGCCGCGCAGCAGTGGATCGAGCACCTGCTCGCGCCGCTGGGCCCCGACGTGAACTGGCTGCAGGTGCTGCTGATCGGCATGACGCCGCTGTTCCTGGTCGGCTTCGCGATCGAGTGCCAGGTACTGCGGCGCCGCGGCCACGTGCGCAACTGGCAATGGGGCGACGTGCTGGCCAATGCCAACCTGGGCGGCGCCTACCAGCTGTTCGAGCTGGCGGCGCACGCGGTCGTGGTGGCCGCGGCGGTGAACTGGTTCTGGCGCCACCGCCTGTTCGACATGCCGATCAACGGCTGGACGATCGTGCCGCTGTTCGTGCTGCAGGAGCTGTGCTACTACGCGTTCCACCGCACGAGCCACCGAGTGCGCTGGTTCTGGAGCGCGCACGTGGTGCACCACTCGGAGGAGCGCATGAACATGAGCACGGCGATGCGCCAGAGCATGCTCTACGTGGTCACCGGCTGGTGGCTGTTCTTCATGCCGATGGTTCTGCTGGGCGTGCCGCCGGGCGTGGTGTTCGTGCTGTACGGCTGCAACCTGGCCTACCAGTTCTTCATCCACACCGAGAGCGTCGGCAAGCTGCATCCCTGGATCGAATACTGGTTCGACACGCCCTCCAACCACCGCGTGCACCACGGCCGCAACCCGCAGTACATCGACCGCAACTTCGGCGGCGTGCTGATCGTGTTCGACCGCTGGTTCGGCACCTATGCCGAAGAGTGCGAGCCGGTGGACTACGGCATCGTGCGCCAGGTGAGAAGCCGCAACCTGCTGGTGCTCAACTTCCACGAGTTCGCCGCGATGTGGCGCGACGTGCTGCGCCCGGGGCGCCTGGGCCAGCGCCTGAAGCACCTGTGGAAGCCGCCCGAGTGGACGCGGCCGTAGGCGCGCGGACCGTGCGGCTCAGGCGGTCTCGTCGAGCGTGTCGTCTTCCAGGTGGAAGGTGTCGCCCCAGCCGATCAGGCTGAAGCCCTCGGGCGTGTACAGCAGCCGGTTGATGCCGGCGTTGCCCAGGTGCCAGGTGCGCGGCGCCTGCAAGGTGATGCGCGAGCCGGCGCGGTACAGGCAGTCGAGCACGCCGCCGTGCGCGATCAGCGCGATCGCCTGCCCGGGGTGAGCGGCGGCCAGGCGCGTGGCCGTGGCCACGCAGCGCTCGTAGAACGCGGTCAGCGTTTCACCGCCTTCGGGGCCGAACTCGGGGTCGCGCTGGCGCCAGCGCTGCGACTGCTCGGGCCACACCTCCTCGATCTCCTTCCAGGTGCGGCCCTCGAAGATGCCGAAGCCGCGCTCGCGCAGCCCGCGGTCGGTGCGCACCGGCAGCCCGGTGGCCGCCGCCACCGCCGCGGCCGTTTCGCGGGCGCGGCCCAGGTCGCTGGCGTACAGCGCGTGCAGCGGCTCGTGCGCCAGTGCCTGCGCCACGCGCTGCGCCTGCCAGCGCCCGGTGTCGTTGAGGGGGATGTCGAGCTGGCCCTGGATGCGGGTGTCGACGTTCCACGCGGTCTCGCCATGGCGGACCGCGATGATCCGCGTGCTCTGTTCGTGCATCAAAGGGACTGCAGGCGCCGGTTGAGCGTGTAGGTGCCCGACAGCGTGGCCTCGCCCAGCACCTGGCCGGCCAGCGCCTGTCGCACCTGCGGGCCGGTGAACGCGCCCTGCACATCGAGCCGCTCCACCTTCAACGCATAGAGGGTGAAGACGTAGTGGTGCACCAGCGAGTCGTTGAACGGCGGGAACGGCCCGTCGTAGCCGAAGTACTGGCCGCTGCGCTCGGGATCATTGGCGAACCAGCCGGTGTAGTCGTTCAAGCCGTGGCGCGCGCCGTGCAGCGTGGCCGGGCCCTGCTTGCCGCGCGGCGTGAAGCCGCGGCTGTATTCACCCTCGGCGATCTCGCTGACGCGCGCCGGGATGTCGACCATCACCCAGTGGAAGAAGTCCACCCGCGGCAGGTCGGCCGGTACCTCGCGGTCCGGCTGGTTCACGTCGTCGCCCTTGCTCGGCACGTCGAAGTCGTGGCAGATCAGCACCAGCGACTTCGTGCCCTGCGGCGCCTCGCTCCAGGCGAGGTGCGGGTTGAGGTTGTCGGAAAAGGTGACGCCCTGCGCGGTGAGCTTGCCCGCGGCATAGCGCGGCGGGATCGGGGCCCCGTTGACCCAGCTGTCGCTCCACAACTTCATGCTCACACCCCCCAGACGATGTCGTTGCCGTCGGCCTGCGCGCGGCGCAGCATCTCGACGAGTGGCCACACGCGCTGGCGCAGCGACACGCCCTCGCGCTTCGGCGCGGTTTCGCCCTTGGCATTCGCTTCCGCCTCGGCCTCGGCCTGCGTGGCCTCGTCGGCCGCCACCGCGCGCTCCAGGGCCTGGATGGCGGCCGGCATGTCGGCCGCCTCGATGATGCCCTTGGGCGCGGGCTCGCGGCCCAGCAGGCGCAGCATCGCGTCGCCGGTGGGGCCCATCATGATCACGTCGCCGGACGACTTGGACTTGAACTTGTAGATCATCGGTACATGTAGTCGCGAGTGAACGGATACGCCGATTGTGCGCCGCGCAGCGCGCCGCCCTCCACGTGTCCGCTGGGCCGCGTGACCAGCATCTGGTGCAGCGCGATCCAGCCGTGCTCGAAGGCCATCGCGCAGCCGGCCAGGTAGAGGCGGTATGCGCGCAGCACCTTGTCGCTGACTACTTCGCGCGCATGCGTCAGCCGCGATTCGAGGTTGTCCGACCAGGCCCACAAGGTGCGGGCGTAGTGCGGGCGCAGGTTCTCGGTGTCGACCATTTCCAGGTCCGCGTCGGCCATCTCGCGCATCACGTGCGACACGTGCAGCAGCTCGCCGCCCGGGAAGATGTAGCGCTCGATGAAGTCGCCTATGCCCGCGCCCAGCTGCGGGTTGTCGGTGCCGCCGGCGGTGATGCCGTGGTTCATCAGCAGGCCGCCCGGCTTGAGCAGGCTACGGATCTTCGAGAAGTAGGTGGGCAGGTTGGCGCGGCCCACGTGCTCGAACATGCCGATCGAGGCGATCTTGTCCCAGGGTTCGTCCTCGGGCAGGTGGCGGTAGTCGAGCAGCTCCATCTGCACGCGGCCGCGCAGGCCCTGCTCGTCGATCAGCCGGTTCACGTAGGCGTGCTGGTTCTTCGACAGCGTGATGCCCTTGGCCTTCACGCCGTAGTGCTGCGCGGCCCACAGCAGCAGCCCGCCCCAGCCGGCGCCGATGTCG
Source organism: uncultured Pseudomonadota bacterium (assembly GCA_946480245.1). The sequence goes on along the minus strand of CAMLIZ010000236.1, from coordinate 14 downwards.
AGGAAGCGCTCGCC
>CAMLIZ010000235.1 GCA_946480245.1 uncultured Pseudomonadota bacterium | reverse complement strand
CTGCTGCTGGAGGCGGCGCGCCGCGGCAAGGAAGTGATGGTGGTGGTGGAGCTGAAGGCGCGCTTCGACGAGGAGGCCAACATCAACTGGGCGGAGCGGCTGGAGGCCGTGGGTGCGCAAGTGGTGTACGGCATCGTAGGCCTGAAGACGCATGCCAAGCTGCTGCTGGTGACGCGGCGCGAACGCGGCAGGCGACAGGCGCCCACGCTGCGCCGCTACGTGCACCTGTCCACGGGCAACTACAACGCGAAGACAGCGCGCCTGTACACCGACATCGGCTACTTCACCGCCGACCCCGACGTGACCGCCGATGCCGACGCGGTGTTCCACCATCTCGCCAGCCTCACGCCGATGCAGGCGCCGCGCCGGCTGCGGGTGGCCCCGCTGGATCTGCAGGCCACGATGCTGGAGCACCTAGCGCGCGTCACGCGCAGCGCCGCGCGCGGGCGCCCCGCGCGTGTGGTGCTCAAGTGCAACGCATTGACGGACCCGCTGCTGATGCAGGCGCTGGTGCACGCCTCGCAGGCCGGGGCGGAGATCGACCTCGTGGTGCGCGGTGCCTGCATGCTGGCACCCGGCGTGCCGGGACTCACCGAGCGCATCCGGGTGCGCTCGGTGGTGGGCCGATTCCTCGAGCATTCGCGCATCTTCTATTTCCGCTGGGGCAGCGACGCGCGCGACGAGACGCTGTACCTGTCGAGCGCCGACTGGATGAGCCGCAACATGCTGCGCCGGGTGGAGCTGGCTTGGCCGGTGACCGACCCGGCACTGCGCCAGCGCGTGATCGACGAATGCCTGGTGCCCTACTTGCACGATCGGCGCGACGCCTGGGCGCTGCAAGCCGATGGCACCTATGCGCGCGTCAGCAGCGAAGGCCTGAGCGCGCAGCAGGTGCTGCTGCAATGGTTCGCCGAACCGGTAGAGGGCGAGTGATGGACCTGATCCTGTGGCGCCACGCCGATGCGCTGGACGCACGCGAGCTGCAGGACGACCTGGAGCGCGCCCTCACCGCCAAGGGCGAGCGCCAGGCCCAGCGCACCGCGCGTTGGCTCAACCACGTGCTGCCGTCCACCACCAAGGTGTTGGTGAGCCCGGCGCGGCGTGCGCAGCAGACGGCGAAGGCGCTGGACCGGCGCTTCAAGACGGTGGACGCACTGCGGCCTGACGGCAGCGTGAGCGAGCTGCTCGAAGCCGCACGCTGGCCGCTTTCGCGCAAGCCGGTGCTGGTGGTCGGCCACCAGCCCACGTTGGGGCAGGTGGCGGCCCACCTGGTGGGCGGGGCCGCCGCCGAACAGGCGGCGTCGTGGCGCATCAAGAAGGGCGGCGTGTGGTGGCTGCGCAGCACAGAAGGCGACGACGGCACGCTGCAGGTGACGGTGGTCACCGTGCGCACCCCCGAGCTGCTGTAGCGCGGCCGCTCAGGCCGCGTCGCGCACGCTGAACGGCAGGCTGCTGCGCTCCCAGCATTGCGCTTCGGCGCGCAGCAGGTAGGCGGTGCGCGCATCGGCCTCGGCCAGGCCGTGACGAAAACCAAGCTCGGCGCCGGCACCCGCGCGCCGCAACCGCCAGTGCGCCACCGTCACGTCGCTGCGCGCATGGCACGCCAGCACCCCCAGGCGAAGGCAGAGCAGCTGCCATGCGAATTCCGGCTGCGCCATCGCCGCCTCCACCTTGCGCAGGCCGCCGCGCTGCCCGAGCACCAGCGCGGCCAGGTAGCGCTGCTGGCTTTGCGAGAAACCCGCCGCATCGGCATGCGCGAGCAGGTAGGCGCTGTGGCGATGGTGGTCGTGGTGCGACACCCGCATGCCGATCTCGTGCAGCGCTGCCGCCCAGCCCAGTTCGCGGCGGGCGTCGGGGCCCGCGTCCGGCGGCGCCACCTGGTCGTACAGCGCCAGCGCCACGCGCTCCACGCGGCGCGCCTGATCGAGATCCACCGCAAAGCGTTGCTGCAGTTCGGCCACCGAGCGGTCGCGCATGTCGAGCGGGCGCGCGTGATGCGATGCGCGCAAGCGCGCATCGAGCTCGATGATCACGCCCTGGCGCAACGCCCCCTTGGCCGGCCGCAACTCGTCGATGCGCAGCAGCGCGCACAGCGTGTAGAGGATCGACAGGCCGCCGGCGATCACCGGCCGGCGATCGGGCCGCAACGACGCGAACTCGATGCGCTCGGTGTGGCCGGCCGCTATGCAGCGCTCGATGCACCATGCCAGGGCCGGCGCGGTGATCGTGCCGTCGGTCACGCCTTCGGCGGCCAGCAACTGCGACACCGCACCCACGGTGCCCGATGATCCCAGCGCTTCCTGCCAGCGTTGGCGCGAAAACGTGGTCAGAGCCTCCTCGATTTCGGCGCCGGCGGCGATCTGCGCCGCGCGGAAGGCCTGCGCGGTGAGCTTGCCATCGCCGAAATAGCGCATCGACAGCCCCACGCTGCCGACCTGGAACGATTCGGCCGCCATCGGCTGGCGTCCGACGCCGAGGATCATCTCGGTGGAGCGGCCACCGATATCGATGACCAGCCGCGGCCGGCTGGAGGGTTGCAGGTGCACGACGCCGGCGTAGATCAGGCGCGCCTCCTCGCGGCCGGAGATCACCTCGATTGGATAGCCCAGCACGGCCCCTCCGCGCGCCAGGAAGGCGTCGCGGTTGGCGGCTTCGCGCAGCGTCTGCGTGGCCACCGCACGCACTTGCCATGCCTCGAGCCCCTTCAGCCGCTCGGCAAAGCGCGCCAGGCAGGCGAGGCCGCGCGCAGTGGCCTCCTCGGTCAGGCGAGCCTGCTCGTCCAGCCCGGAGCCCAGGCGCACCGTTTCCTTGATGTAGTCGATGCGCCGATAGCGGCCGTGCTCGAGCTGGCCGATCTCGAGGCGGAAGCTGTTGGAGCCGATATCGACGGCGGCCAGCGGACCGGTGGTGGCTTGGCGAGCGGTATGCATCGCGCGATTGTCAGCGAGCCGTGTTTCACGAGGGCGTCATGCGCGGGTCACGCTGCAGTCACTCGGCCTGGCCAGCATGGCGAGCATCGGAAATGGCGTCTGAGGTGCGCATGAGCGAGATGTTGTTGTTGAACCGTGGCGCGACGCAGGACAACCCTGCACGGCAGCGCCGCCTGCTGCACCGCGAGCCGGTGGCACTGGAGGTGACCTGGGCGCGCCATGAACATGAAGTGCGCGAGGCGCAGCGCCTGCGCTACCAGGTGTTCGCGGGTGAAATGGGCGCGCGCCTGACGGTGCCGCCCGGCACACCCGCCGGTCACGACGCCGACAGCTTCGACCCGCATTGCGAGCACTTGCTCGTGCGCACGCTGGAGGCCGCGGGCCGCCCGTCATGTCTGGTGGGAACCTACCGCGTGATGATGCCGGCGGCCGCGCGTCGCCTCGGCGGCTACTACAGCGAGACCGAGTTCGACCTGTCGCCGCTGCAGCGCCTGCGGCCCTACATGGCCGAGCTGGGCCGCTCCTGCGTGGATCCCGCGTGGCGCACCGGCGGCGTGATCTTGATGATGTGGTCGAAGCTGGCAGAGTTCATGAACGCCAACGGCGTGGCCGCCATGATCGGCTGCGCGAGCATTCCGATGGCCGACGGCGGGCACGCGGCCGCCAGCCTGTGGCAACGGCTGCAGCGCGACCACCTGGTGCCCGAGGCCGAGCGCGTGACGCCGCGGCTGGCGCTGCCGGTGCAGGCGCTGCGCACCGACGTGGACGTGGAGGCGCCGGCGCTGATCAAGGGCTACCTGAAATGCGGCGCGCGCATCCTCGGCGCCCCGGCCTGGGACCCGGACTTCAACACCGCGGACCTGCCGATGCTGCTGCGCCTGGCCGATCTGCCGGAGTCTTACAAGCGCCGCTTTCTTTAGCCGACAGCGCCGCCATTTCAAGGCGTTGCAGCGATAGGCCGGCACGCCCACGACATAAAGCGTATGATCCGCCCCGTAGATATGCACAAGACCGTCTCTTCGTAGGTCTCTTCTGTTCCCCGCTTGCGTTCGCAACGGGTCTCGGTCGAATCCCCACCTTTGGATTGCTTGGCGTCTCTGCACTGCGCGGGCATGTGCTGCGCGCAGCACTTTCTTAAAGGAAATTCGACATGACGACTCAAACCGGAACCGTGAAGTGGTTCGACGAAGGCAAGGGCTTCGGCTTCATCACGCCGGACGGCGGCGGCAAGGACCTGTTCGCGCATTTCAGCGAAATCAAGGGCAGCGGCTTCAAGACGCTGGCCGAAGCGCAGCGCGTCGAGTTCGAAGTCACGCAGGGCAAGAAGGGCCCTCAGGCTTCCAACATCCGCGCCGCGGCCTGATCCCGCATCAGCCAGCGTTTCCATCGGATTGACGGATTCGCGCGCAGGCCGTGTCGCTGGCGGCACGGCCTGCTTCGTCGTTTCCGCGTCCCTCATCGAAAGCAACACATCAATACGCACATCGAAATCGGCAAGTACCTCGAATCACCGCTGATCAGACTTCTCCCGAACGGCCGCTTCATGGCCTCGGTGTCGATTCGCAGCGGCATCGGCAGCGCCACGCATGATCGGGTGCTGCGCCTGACCCCGGTGTTCGACACCCATCAAGCCGCCACGCACTACGCGACGGATCAAGGCATGGCCTGGATCGACGACGCAAGCGGCCCCACCCAACACCCGTAGGAGATCCTCATGGCCAAGGAAGAACTCATCGAGATGAACGGCATCGTGAACGAAGTGCTGCCGGACTCGCGCTACCGCGTGAAGCTCGACAACGGTCACGAGCTGGTCGCCTACACCTCCGGCAAGATGCGCAAGCACCACATCCGCATCCTGGCCGGCGACAACGTGTCGCTCGAGCTGTCGCCGTACGACCTGAGCAAGGGACGCATCACGTTCCGCCACCTGCAGCGCACTGGCTCCGGCCCCGGCCCGGCCCCGATCAAGCGCCGCAATTGAGCGCCGCGGCGCGCGGGGGACGCCCCGCCGGCACGCCAGGGGGGGATGGGGGGGGGTTAGCCCAGGGGGAGGGCAGTAACCGCCCCGTGGTGCCGCCCCGCGATCCCCGCGAGCTGCCCATGGGCGCCGGCCCCTTCGTCCCCGCCGGGCGCGAGGGCGAGACCTTCCGCTTCGTGCGCAACGATCACTACTACGGCGGCACGCCGCGTACCCGCACGCTGGTGGTC
>CAMLIZ010000234.1 GCA_946480245.1 uncultured Pseudomonadota bacterium | reverse complement strand
GTGGCCAAGCTGCAGGTGTACTGCTCGGAAGACCTGGGCGCGTTCTACCTCGACATCCTGAAGGACCGGCTCTACACCACGCAGGCCGACAGCCTGGCGCGCCGCTCGGCGCAGACCGCGCTGTGGCACATCACGCAGGCGATGCTGCGCTGGATGGCACCGTTTCTCAGCTTCACCGCCGAGGAGGCGTGGAAGTTGTTCGCCGGCGGCGAGACGATCTTCACCGAGACCTACTGGCAGTTCCCGCCGGCCGACGACGCGCTGCTGGCCAAGTGGGGGCGCTTGCGCGAGCTGCGCGAGGCGGTGAACAAGGAAATCGAAAACGTGCGCGGCACCGGCGCCATCGGCTCGTCGCTGCAGGCCGTGGCCACGCTGGTGGCGGCCGCCGACGACTTGGCGCTGCTTCAGTCGCTGGGCGACGACCTGCGCTTCGTGCTGATCACCTCCGGTGCCGAGCTGCAGCCGGGCACCGAGCTGCAGGTGCGCGTGCGCGCGGCCACCGACCCCAAGTGCGAGCGCTGCTGGCACTACCGCGCCGACGTGGGCAGCGATCCGGCGCATCCCACGATCTGCGGCCGCTGCGTCAGCAACCTCTTCGGCGCCGGTGAGCAGCGCCTCATCGCCTGAGGGGCGCGCGATGGCATCGTCTTCGCAACGCAGCAGCATCGCGCCCTGGGTCGGGCTGGCCGCGCTGGTGATCGTGCTGGACCAGCTCGCCAAGGCAGCGATCGTGCGCACGATGCAGCTCGGCGACGTGCACCGCATCTACGCCTGGTTCGACATCGTGCGCGCGCACAACACCGGCGCTGCGTTCTCGTTCCTGCGCGACGCCTCTGGCTGGCAGCGCCCGATGTTCATTGCACTCGGCCTGGCGGCCGCGGTGTTCATCGTGTGGATGCTGCGCCGCCACGCGGCGCAGACGTTGTTCGCCGGCGCGCTCGCGTTCATCCTCGGCGGTGCCCTGGGCAACGTCATCGACCGGGTATGGCACGGCTACGTGGTCGACTTCATCCAGGTGCACCACGGCAGCTGGTACTTCCCGGCCTTCAACCTCGCCGACAGCGCCATCACGCTGGGCGCCGCGCTGCTGATCCTCGACGAGCTGCGGCGCGTTCGCAAGAGCTAGGGAAGGCCCGCTGGTCGGGCCGCCGCGCGCGCCCTACGGTAGCCGGCAGGAGGAGTCCTCATGTCCCCTGTCGATGCGCCCTTGCCTTCATCCCCGTTCGACCTGCCGCTGCGGCGGCTGGTCTGGCGCGACCCGCTGCGCTGGCTTGCACGGGGCTGGCGCGATTTCCGCTGCTGCCCCGTCATCGGCCTGTTCTATGGCGCCTGCTTCGTCGGCATGGGCTGGGCGCTGCTGAAGGTGTTCGAGCACGCGCCGGCCTACGTGCTCGCGCTGTCGGCCGGCTTCCTGCTTGCCGGCCCGTTCCTGTGCGTCGGCCTGTACCAGGCGAGCCGGCACATCGAGCGCGGTGAGCCGCCCGCACTGGGCGAATCGTTGCGGGCCTGGGCGCCCCATCTGGGCGCGATGGCGATCTTCGCGTTCGTGCTGCTGGTGCTGGAGATGCTGTGGGCGCGCGCGTCGCTGATCGTGTTCGCGCTCAGCTTCGACGGCATGCCGGATTTCAAGGGCTCGCTGCTCGCGCTGCTGAGCCCCGACAACGCCGGCTTCATCGTCGCCTACCTGGCCGTGGGCGGCCTGTTCGCCGGGCTGATCTACGCGATCAGCGCGATCTCGATACCGATGATCCTGGACCGCGATACCGATGCGATCAGCGCGGCCCTCACCAGCCTGCGCCTCGTGCTGACGCAGACCGGCGTGATGCTGCTGTGGGGCGCGCTGCTGACCGTGCTGGTGGCGCTGGCCATGCTGCCGGGCTTCCTCGGCCTACTGGTGGTCGGCCCGGTGCTCGGCCACGCTTCGTGGCACGCCTACCGGGCCGCCGTGGGCTGAGGGGTGGCCGCCGCCCGGTCAGGGCAGCAACACGCCCGAGCCGGTGGTCTTGCGGGCTTCGAGGTCGCGCTGTGCCTGCGCCGCCTCGGCCAGCGGGTAGCGCTGGTCGACGTTGATCTTCACCTTGCCGCTGGTCACCATGCCGAACAGGTCGTCGGCCATCGCCTGCGTGGCTTCGCGGGTGGCGATGTGCGTGAACAGCGTGGGCCGCGTGAGGTACAGCGAGCCCTTGGCCGCGAGCAACCCGGTGTTGAACGGCGGCACCGGCCCGCTGGCGTTGCCGAAGCTGGCCAGCAGGCCAAACGGCTGCAGGCAGTCGAGCGAGCGCTCGAAGGTGTCCTTGCCGATCGAGTCGTACACCGCCTTCACGCCGCGCCCGCCGGTGATCTCCTTCACGCGCGCGACGAAATCCTCGCGCTTGTAGTTGATCACGTGCGCCGCGCCGTTGGCCTGCGCCAGCGCGCACTTCTCGTCGCTGCCCGCAGTGCCGATCAGCCGCAGCCCCATCGCGCGCGCCCACTGGCAGGCGATCAGGCCCACGCCACCGGCCGCCGCATGGAACACGATGAAGTCGCCCTCGTGGAGGCCGCCTTGCGGTTGCGTCTTGCGCAGCAGGTACTGCACCGTCAGGCCCTTGAGCATCATCGCCGCGCCCTGCTCGAAGTCGATGCCGTCGGGCAGGCGCACCACGCACTTGGCCGGCATCACCCGCACCTCGCTGTAGGCGCCGGGCGGGTTGCTGGCATAGGCAGCGCGGTCGCCGGCCTGCAGGTGCGTCACGCCATCGCCCACCGCCTCCACGATGCCCGCGCCCTCCATGCCCAGCACCAGCGGCAGCTGGTTCGGGTACAGGCCTGTGCGCTGATACACATCGATGAAATTGATGCCGCAGGCCTGGTGGCGGATGCGGATCTCGCCGGGGCCCGGCTGGCCCACGTCCACCTCCACCAGCTTGAGCACCTCGGGGCCGCCGAACTCGTTGATCTGGATCGCCTTGGGCATCTGTGCACTCCTGGTTTGCATTCGACCGCGCGAGGTTACGCCAGCCGGCATTAGCATGTGGCCCCGCTTGCGCATGTCCCTGTCTTGAAGCGCCTCACACGAGCCCCCAACCTCGCGATCGCCACCTTGTGGGCCGACATGCTCGGCCACGAGGGCATCGCCGCCAGCGTGCAGCGCGCCTACAACAGCAGCATTGCCGGCGAGATTCCGCCCGACCAGGCCTTGCCCGAGGTGTGGGTCACCGACGACGCGCAGTTCGCACTGGCCGAGCAGCGGCTGCACGCGCTGCGCCACCCCACCTGGCGCCACTGGGTGTGCCAGGCCTGCCACGAGCGCATCGACGGTCCGTTCGAACAGTGCTGGAACTGCGGGGCGATGGGCCCGTGGTGAAGCTGAATGCGCGCATGGCGCTGCTGCTCACGCTGCCGCCGCTGCTGTGGGCCGGCAACGCAGTGGTGGGCCGGCTGATGGTGGGCAGTGTGCCGCCGCTGGCGCTCAATGCGCTGCGCTGGCTGCTCGCCACGCTGCTGCTGCTGCCACTGGGCTGGCGCGCGATCGGCAGTGCCGAGGCGCGCCGGCGCATCGCGCAGCGCTGGCCTGAACTGGCGCTGATGAGCTTTCTCGGCGTGGGCTGCTACAACGCGCTGCAGTACCTGGCACTCACCACCTCCACGCCGCTGAACGTGACGCTGATCGCGGCCAGTTCCCCGCTGTGGATGATGGGCATCGGCGCCCTCTTCTATCGGGTGCGGCCGCGTGGCCGCGAGTGGATCGGCGCCGCGCTGTCGCTGGCCGGCGTGCTGGTGGTGTTGTCGCGCGGTGAGGCGGCGGCGCTGGCGCGCGTGCACTTCGTCAATGGCGACCTGCTGATGCTGGTGGCCGTGATGGCCTGGGCCTTCTACAGCTGGCTGCTGGCCCGTCCGCCGGCGTCCCTGCGCGGCGAAGCGCGGCCGCCGTGGAACTGGGCCGAGCTGCTGCTGGTGCAGACGCTGTTCGGCAGCCTGTTCGGCGCAGCGGCGGCCGGCGTCGAGCACGGGCTCACCCACTCGACGCTGCACTGGTCGGCGGGCGTGGGTTGGGCGCTGGCCTATGTGGCGGTCGGCCCGTCGGTGATCGCCTATCGCTTCTGGGCTCGCGGCGTGGCCGCGGTAGGGCCGGCGGTGGCTGCGTTCTTCTCGAACCTGACGCCACTGTTTGCCGCGCTGCTGTCGGCGGCCGTGCTGGGTGAGGCCCCTCAGCTCTACCACGGCCTCGCGTTCGCGCTGATCGTGGCGGGCATCGCGGTGTCGTCGCGCCGCTGAGCTCAGGCCTTGGGAGGCCAATGGCGCGCGAACACCGGCGCCACGGCCGCCTGCTGCTCCACGCGCTGCAGCACTGCGCACCACTGCGGCCGCGCTTCACGCAGATGCGCCCGCGCGCCGGACCACCTGGACACCACCGCCGCCAGCAGATCAAGCGCGCCGATGCGCTCGCCGCTGAGCCACGGCTGTGGCGCAAAGGTGTCGGCAAAACGCTCCCACAGGGTGTGCAGGCGCGCCCGCGTGCCGTCGCGCACGCGCTGCTGTTCGGCTTCGTCGCTGCCCGTGGTCCAGCGTTCGGGGTAGTCGATCACGCCGATCGCCGCATAGCAGTTGGCGGCGATGAACACGAGCCCGCGGATGCAGTGCGCGCGCTGCATCGGGTCGGCGGGCAGCAGGCCGCTCTCGGGATGGCGCAGGCCCAACTCGATCAGGATGGCCGCGCTCTCGCTCATCGTGCTGCCGTCCGGCCAGCGCAGTGCGGGGATCTGCAGCAGCGGGTTCACGCGCTTGAGCGCCTCGATCTCGCTGGCGCCGTCCCACGACGCGGCGTTGACCATGCGAAACGGCAACTGCGCCAGGATCAGCGCCGCCTCCACGGCCGCGCTGCCGCTGCCCTGGTAGCCATACAGAACATGTTCACCCGATTCGATGCTCATGTCGCCTCCTGTCAGAACGTGCCGGGATAGGCACCGCCGTCGAGCAGCCAGTTCTGCCCGGTGATGAAGCCGGCGTGCCGGCTGCACAGGAACGCGCACGTCGCGCCAAACTCCTCCGGCGTGCCGAAGCGCTGCGCGGGCACACCCTGCTGCCGCTTGCTCCACAGCGCGTCGAAGGGCTGGCCGTTCTTCTGCGCCGCGGCTTCGGTGGTCTTGCGCAGGCGGTCGGT
>CAMLIZ010000233.1 GCA_946480245.1 uncultured Pseudomonadota bacterium | reverse complement strand
GCAGAGATTGCCGTTCTCGCAGCGGAACAGGTGCGTCGATTCGGGATCGAGCCAAAGGTCGCGTTGGTATCGCACTCAAACTTTGGCGACAGCAACGCGGTATCAGCCCAGAAGATGAGAAGGACACTGGAGATTCTTCAACGCGAGGCACCGAGCCTGCTCGTAGACGGAGAGATGCATGGCGACATCGCGATAGATGGCAGCTTGCGGGAAGGACGCCTGGACTTCGCTTTCGAAGGCGATGCGAATGTGCTCCTGCTGCCAAATCTTGATGCCGCGAACATCTCCTACAACTTGCTGAAAGCCGCGGCCGGCAACAATGTTGCTATTGGCCCGATCCTTTTGGGCGCGGCCAAGCCGGTCCACGTGCTGACTCAATCGGCGACAGTGCGCCGCATTGTCAACATGACCGCGCTCCTGGTTGCCGAGGCGAGCGAGATGAGACTTTAGGGCAGTGCAGCATTCTGGCGGCGCGGTCGCCAAGCCAAGATTGCAACAAGCGTTTGGAATCCTGAGAGTGAGTTCGGCCAAAGACCATAACCAGCCGTTCTCCCTTGACGGGTTGCTCCAATGAATTGCCCATGGACCGTAGAGTGAGCGCTGCTGCAGAAGGGTCTGCTATTCGCCGTCAAGCTTGTACGGTCCGAAACGAACGACCTCCTCCCCCAGCCAATCATTGATCGCCAGCAAGCGGTCCTGCAGCGGCTTCACTTCATTGCGGGCGAACACCAGCGCGGCCTTCTCCACATCCCCAAAGCCGCCAGTGTTCGACGGAATGATGCCCATGAGCTGCGGCGGCACCCTATGCGCCGCCAGCTGATCATCGCGCGTCACGTTCTTGATGTTCCAAAACTCGTCCTTTGCCGCCACCTCTGACACTGGCAAGAGCTGAATCCCATCCTTCTTGCCATTGGGCGCGTACATGAACAGGTTGCGGAAGTTGCCCGGGCCTTTGGCGCTCTTCATCGCATCGCGCAGTCGGTCAACGTCTTCTTGTTTTTGAGCCGCATCGGTCATGTACAGGATGAAGCCGGCGTGTGACCCGTTCTTGTAGTAGCGGCGGCGGAAGAGGGTGGCTGACTCGTTGAGCCAGGTGGCATTGAGCGCCGAGAGGTATTCGGGCAACCCATACACTTCCTGGTTGATATCGGGCTCCTGCAGGTGAAAGATCGTGCCGGGCGCGAACTCATGCGGCTGTTGGTAGCTCTGCACAAAGTAATAGGTCGACAGATCCAAGCCTCGCCGCATGTACTTCGAGAGCGCCGGCTGCAGCCCCATGCTGGAGGAAGCTCGGCTGATACGGTTTTCAAGGTAGGCGTTGCCAAACACCTGCCAATCCAGCACGAATCGCTCGAATGTCTGGCGCGACAACAGCTTGTGAGGGATGAACGTGCTCACCAGGATGTTGCGCTTCACAAAAATGGCCGAGCTGTGATGAGCAGCCGCGCGAAACGAGCGCGCCAGGCCATCGAGCGGCATCGGAGGCTCGAACCACTTCCCCATCCGCATGCATTCCACGTAGTCGAGCAGTTCGCGGCGGTCGAGTACTTCAATCGGATCACCAAACGAAAAGGCCTCTGCTCGCGCGGCGCGGTCGGTGTGTCGTCCGGACAGTGCCTGGGCGTCGGCGATGCGCACGTGTCGGTTGCTGGCGCCGGCGGCGCGGCGGTTCTTGTTGCGGCTCATGAGAACTCCAAAATACTGGTGTTGGTCTCGCTAGCGCCTTCGATCGGCTCATTGGAAAGCGCATGCATAGTTGCCCATGCCAGGTCGGCGTGGCTTATCTCTTCCGAGCGGCCGGCCTGGTAGGTGACGCGGCCACCGCCGGCGGTGACCGTCTTCTTGATTGCCATGAACGACGCGGCCAGGTCAGACCACCCGGCGTCAAACTCCAGCCGGCCTTTGCTGATCACGTCGTAGGCCTTGAGCACCAGCGCCGTCTTCACTTCGACGCTGTAGGTGTAGCCCTTCGCATCGGGGCGAACCTTCGTCACGATCTTGTAGACCGCATCACCGATGCCAGTGCGATCAACGCCGATGTGCGTCACGTTGTACCGCTCGCACACGCGCAAGATGGCCGACGCCTGTTCTTCGTAGTCGATGCCCTTGAACTGGTGCTTCTCCAGTACCCGGAACTTGCCGCCCGGCACCAGGGGCGGCGCCACCACGACCAGCGCGGCGCTGTCGCCGCCGCCGCCGTTGGGGTCATAACCCACCCACACCTGGCGGTAGCCAAATGGGCGCGGCGCGAAGGGCCTGAAGTCGTCCCATATCTCCCAGCTATCGACCATGCCGCGCATCAGCAGCGACAGCGGGAAGACCGACGCCGTGTCGTCCACGAACTCGCACATGAGCAGGTTGGCGTAGTCGAGGTCGCTGTACTCGCGCAACAACTGATCGAGATCGAACAGGTTGCAGCCGCCGCGCAGCGCGTCCTCCACCGTCACAATCTGTCGCCACTGGCCGTCAGCGCACCGCATGCCATCGCGCAACGCCGCGTGGCTCACATCCAGCTTGATCTGCTTGTCTTTCGGCTTGCCACGATTGAACAGCGTGCCTGACCAGAACGGATAGGCCTCATGCGCCAAGCTGGAAGGCGTCGAGAAATAGGTTTGCCGCCAGTGCTTGTGGATCGCCATGCCTGAGGCCACCTTACGCAGCTCCTGAAAGCGCGGTACCCAGAAGTACTCATCGAAATACAGGTTGCCGTGATAGCTCTGGGCGGTGCGCGCGTTCGTACCCAGGAAATACAGCGTGGCGCCGTTGGGCAGCAACATCGGATCGCCTTTCAGCTCGACGCCAGCAGCGTCCTTGGCGAATTGCACGATGTACTGCTTGAAGACGTGTGCCTGTGCCTTGCTGGCTGAAAGGAAGATTTGATTGCGCCCTGTGGTCAGCGCGTCGATGAAGGCCTCACGCGCGAAGTACCAGGTCGCCCCGATCTGCCGCGACTTCAGGATGTTGCGGATGCGCTCGGCCTGCCCAGCGCGATACCACACGTCCTGGTAGCCGAACAGCGAATCGTGGAACGCGTCGAGCAGCTTCTTCTGCTCGTCGGGGCTCACCGCGTTGCGCTCCGCCTTCTTCCGTGGCCCCGCATTGCGATTGGCCACCCTTGGGTTGAGGTCGCTCTCGTTGCCGCCGTCGCGGTAGCGCTCACGGCGCGCCAGGCTGTCGAGTTGTCGGCGCAGCAGATCGATCTCCTTGAAGTCGCGCCCCTCCTTCTTGTCCTTGGCGACCAGGCGCATCAAGCGCTCTTCGATCGTCAGCGCGACCCGCTCATCGGGCGTCGTGTCCGCCCACCCGTCGCGCCGCTTCCAACTGTGGATCGTCACCGGTTTGACGCCCAGCATTTCGGCGATGCGCGCCACGCGATAGCCCTGCCAGTACAGGGTGCGTGCGATGCGGCGCGGGTCCTTTTCCGGGTCGATCGTGAGAGAGGCGATAGGCGGCAGCGTAGTCATGCCGCAACGCTACCGGCCCCGCGCGCGCGTGCCACGCGGCGCCTGTTGTGGCACGGGTTTCCACAACATCAACGCGTTGCCCGCGCGGGTGTCCGGCGCTGAAATGGCAACACCACCGAACCACCGGAACACCGACCATAGAGGACACCATGCCCACCAAGTTTTTCCGTATTGCCACCGAGGGCGCGACGAGCGACGGCCGCGTGATTGACCGCGAAACCCTGGTCCAGATGGCGAAGAGCTATGACCCGAAGGTCTATACCGCGCGCGTCAACCTGGAGCACATCCGCGGTTACGACCCGGCTGGCCCTTTCAAGGCTTACGGCGACGTGGTTGCGCTGAAGACGGAAGAAGTGGACGGCAAGCTGGGCTTGTTCGCACAGATCGATCCCACCGACGAGTTGGTGGCGATGACGAAGGCCCGTCAAAAAATCTTCTCTTCGATGGAGGTGCAGCCGAGCTTTGCCGATACCGGCGAGGCTTACCTGGTCGGGCTGGCTGTGACGGACAACCCGGCCAGCCTCGGTTGCGACGTGCTGAAGTTCAACGCGCAGGCGCCCGTAAATCCCCTGGCGGCGCGCAAGCTGGATCCCGCCAATCTCTTCACGGAAGTGGTGCAGGTCGAGGTCGATCTCTCGCAATCGGTAGCGGTCGCCCCCGCGCCTGTCCCGTCGCGCTTCGCCGACAGCATCAAGGCGCTCTTCTCCAAGCAACACAAGACGGACGACAGCACCGACGCGCACTTCGCTGACGCACAGGAAGCCATTCAGACCGTTGCCACACAAGTGCAAACCATGGGGGAGCAGGTCGTTGCGGGCTTCAAGAGCATCAACGACCAACTGGCCGCCCTCAAGGCGCAGAGCGATCAGCGCGACCTGGCCTTCAACACGCTGAAGAACGGCATGGAAACCACCCAGGCGTTCACGTCGCGCCCGCCCGCCACTGGCGGCGACGGCATGGCCGACATCAAGACCGACTGCTGACCCGGCCACCGGACCCAGCACCACCACGAAGACCATCAACCGGAGTCAACAAATGCGTAACAACACCCGCCGCCTCTACGATGCTTATGCGGCCGAAGTCGCCAAACTGAACGGCGTCGATCGTGTCGACGTGAAGTTCTCGGTCGAGCCGACCGTGCAACAGCGCCTGGAAGACAAGATCCAGGAATCCAGCGACTTCCTGAAGAAGATCAACTTTCACGGCGTGACCGAGCAAGAGGGGGAGAAGATCGGCCTGGGCGTGTCCGGGCCGGTGGCGAGCACGACCGACACCACCAAGCAGGACCGCCAAACGTCGGACATCTCCACGTTGGACGGGCGCCGCTACCGCTGCGAGCAAACCAACTCCGACACGCATATCACTTACCAGAAGCTGGACGCGTGGGCCAAGTTCCCGGACTTCCAGACGCGGATCCGCGATGCCATCATCCGCCGACAGGCGCTGGATCGAATGATGATCGGCTTTCACGGCGTGAAGCGCGCACCGACGTCTGACCGCGCCGCCAACCCGATGCTGCAGGACGTTAACAAGGGCTGGCTGCAAACGATGCGCGAGCAAGCCCCGCAGCGCGTTATGACGGAAGGCAAGAAGGACTCGGGCAAGATCATCGTCGGCGGTGCCGGCGGCGATTACGCCAACCTAGACGCTCTGGTCTTCGACGTGGTGAACCACATGATTGACCCGTGGTACGCAGAAG
>CAMLIZ010000232.1 GCA_946480245.1 uncultured Pseudomonadota bacterium | reverse complement strand
ACGCGGCGCGCATGCGCGACCACTTCGCCGGCCGGCAGCACCGCGTTCGCGATGCCGCATTCGACCGCCTGCTCGCCGGTGAACGGGTCGCCCAGCAGGATCTTCTCGGCCGCGCGGCGCGGGCCCATCAACTTGGGCACGAGCAGGCTGGAACCGAATTCGGGCACCAGACCCAGGCTCACGAAGGGCATCGCCAGGCGCGCGTCGTCGGCCACGTAGACGAAGTCGCAATGCAGCAGCAGCGTCGTGCCGATGCCGATCGCCGCGCCGTTCACCGCCGCCACGATGGGCTTGTCGCAGCCGATCATCGCGCGCATGAACTGGAACACCGGCGCGTCCTCGTCCCGCGGCGGGCTGCCCATGAAGTCCTCGATGTCGTTGCCCGAGGTGAAGATCTGCGGCTGGCCCTGGATCAGCACCGCGCGCACGCTGTTCTCGGCGTTGGCCGCGACCAGCGCGTCGGCCATCTCCTGGTACATCGCGCGGGTCAGCGCGTTCTTCTTCTCGGGGCGTGCGATCTCGATGGTCTGCACGCCGTTGACGATGGCGGTCTTGATGCTCATGGAGCACTCTCCTCGTTCAATGAATGGCCGCGATCATGCCAGCCAGCCGCTGACCTGCGGCCACAGGCTGCGCTCGAATCGATCGCGGAAGAAACCGAAATGGCCGATGCGGCGCTCGCCGATGTCCTTGGGCGCGATGCGGCGCAGCTCGGGATGCGCGCCGGCGTAGAAGCCGTGCAGCGACTCGGTGTTGCGGCGGGACATGAACTCGTCGTCGGTGAAGGCGAGCGAGAGCATCGGCACCGACAGCGAGGCGTACTGCGCGCGCAGCGTGTCGCCGCCCTCGCCCATCATGTATTCGCGGTCCAGGCACCAGCGGCGCCACTGCGCCATCACGCCGCGAGGGAGGTCGCCGACCTTGCGCAGCTTGCGGCCGGGGAAGTAGCCGAAGAGGGGCAGCGCGAGCGGGACGATGACGTACCAGAGCCACCAGACGTAGCGGCGCAGACCGATCGAGTTCTCGCGCCAGTAGCCGCTGCCGCAGCCCACGGTCACCGCGCGGGAGACGCGCGAGCGGTTGGGCAGCAGGCCCAGGATCTGGCCGCCCAGGCTGTGGCCGAGCCAGTGGATCTCGCGGTCGTCGCCCAGCAGCTTATTGAGATGCGAGAGCGCCGCGGCGGCGTCATGCTCGGCCCAGGTGCGGATGTCGGCGTCGAGGCCGCGCAGCGAGCGCTTCATCGACTCGGGACGCGAGGCACCCATGCCGCGGTAATCGAAGCTCAGCACCAGCCAGCCCTGCGACGCCATCCAGCGCGCGAAGGCGGCGTAGTAGCGCTGCTCGACGCCCATGGCGGGGGCGATCAGCAAGCCGGCCTTGGCAGTCGCTGGGTCGCCGTAGAGGTGGCCTTGGAGTTCGAAACCGTCATCTGCTCGGAAACTGATCATCGCGGTCTCCCGATCGATGAAGACGCTGGCGGGCGCCTGCGAAGGATGCCCAACCGCGTGGGGCCAGGCGCGGGCTCTCCACGACGCGGGGGGCGTCCCTCCGGGAACCCCCCGCATCATTCCGGCCCCACCCGCACTCGCTGCCCGAGGACGAGCGGACTGCGGTGGCCGACGCGCTTTTTACAGACGCTCGATGATGCCCGCCGCGCCTTGGCCGGCGCCAACGCACATCGTGACCATGCCGTACTTCGCACCGGTGCGCCGCAGGCCGTGGATCACCGACGCCGCGCGGATCGCGCCGGTCGCGCCCAGCGGGTGGCCCAGGGCGATCGCGCCGCCGTTCGGGTTCACCTTGCTGCGATCCAGCACGATGCCCTTGGCGTCCAGATCATTCAGCACCGCCAGCGACTGCGCCGCGAAGGCCTCGTTCAGCTCGACCCAGCCCAGGTCCTCGGCCTTGATGCCGGCCAGCTTCAGCGCGGCCGGGATCGCCTCGATCGGGCCGATGCCCATGATCTCGGGCGGCACGCCGCGCACCGCGAAGGACACGAAGCGCGCCAGCGGTGTCAGGCCGAAGCGCTTGACCGCCGCTTCCGACGCCACGATCAGCGCGCCCGCGCCGTCCGAGGTCTGCGAGCTGTTGCCCGCCGTGACGCTGCCCTTGGCGGCGAACACCGGCTTGAGCTTGGCCAGGCCCTCCATCGACGTGTCCTTGCGCGGACCTTCATCGATGTCGACCGTGCGCGACTTGACGATCACGCCATCGCCGTTCAGGTCGGGCTGACGGTCCTTGATCTCGAACGGCGTGATCTCGTCCTTGAAGAAGCCGCCTTCGATCGCGGCCAGCGCGCGGCGATGCGATTCGAGCGCGAACTCGTCCTGCGCCTGGCGGCTCACCTTCCACTTGTCGGCGACCTTCTCGGCCGTCAGGCCCATGCCATAGGCCAGGCCGATGTTCTCGTCGCGCTCGAAGATCGCGGGCGGGAACGAGGGCTTGTTGCCGCCCATCGGCACCATCGACATCGACTCCACGCCGCCGGCGATCATCACTTCGCTCTCGCCGACGCGGATGCGGTCCGCCGCCATCGCCAGCGCCGTGATGCCCGACGCGCAGTAGCGGTTCACCGTCACGCCGCCGACCGTGTTCGGCAGGCCCGACAGCACCGCCGCCACGCGAGCGATGTTCATGCCCTGCTCCCCTTCCGGGAAGGAGCAGCCGATGATCGCGTCCTCGATGACCGACGGGTCCAGGCCCGGGACCTGGGCCATCGCGGCCTGGATCACGCGGGACAGCATCTCGTCCGGACGGGTGTTCTTGAAGTAGCCCCGGCCCGACTTGCCGATCGGCAGGCGGGTGGCGGCGCAGATGTAGGCGTCTTGAACTTGCTTGCTCATGATGTGTTCCTTGTGGGCTGCGCTGCTCAGTTGCGGACCGGCTTGCCGGTCTGGAGCATGCCCATGATGCGTTCCTGCGTCTTCGGGTGCTCGAGCAGGCTGCAGAAGTGCTTGCGCTCCAGCGACATCAGGTATTCCTCGGTCACCAGCGAGCCGGCTTCGACTTCGCCGCCGCAGACGACATCCGCGATCAGCGAGGCCAGGTGGAAGTCGTGCGCGCTGATGAAGCCGCCGTCACGCATGTTGGCCAGCGAGGACTTCACGGTGGCGATGCCGGAACGGCCCGCGACCGGGAACTTGGCCTTGAGCGGCGCGCGGTAGCCGGAGTCCGCCATCGCCTTGGCCTGCGCCGTGGCGACGAACAGCAGCTCGTCCTTGTTGGGGACGATGACGTCGCTGTCCAGCAGGTAGCCCAGCTTCTGCGCTTCCAGCGCGGAGGTCGCCACCTTGGCCATCGCGGCGTTGGTGAAGCCGTCCTTCAGGAAGGCGAAGATGTCCGCGTTGGCATTGCCGGCCGAGGCCATCTCCGCCGCGCGGCGCGCGATGTAGGTCAGGCCGCCGCCGCCCGGGATCAGGCCGACGCCCACTTCCACCAGGCCGACATACGACTCCATGTGCGCGACGCGGCGGGCGCAGTGCACCGCCAGCTCACAGCCGCCGCCCAGCGCCAGACCGCGCATCGCGGCCACGACCGGGACGTTGGCGTAGCGCACGCGCAGCATCATGTCCTGCAGCTTCTTCTCTTCCGGCGCGATGCCCTTGGCGCCCTTGGCCATGAAGACCGGCATCAGCGCTTCCAGGTTGGCGCCGGCGGAGAACACGTCGTACGGCGACCAGATGACCAGGCCCTTGTACTTGGCCTCGGCGATCTCGACCGCCTTGAGCAGGCCCTCGGTGACCGTCGGGCTGATCAGGTGCAGCTTGCAGTTGATCGAGGCGATCAGCACTTCGCCGTCCAGCGACCAGACGCGGACCTCGTCGTTCTTGAACTCCTCGGTGCCCGCCTTCAGCGGCTCCACCGCGCCCTCGCCGACCAGCGATTCGGGGAAGGCCTGGCGCTCATAGACCGGCAGCTTGGCGCGCGGCTTGAACTTGCCTTCCTTGGCGCTCCACGAGCCGTCCTTCGAATGCACGCCGCCGTTCTCGGCGACCGGGCCTTCGAAGACCCACTTGGGCAGCGGCGCGCTCGACAGCGTCTTGCCGGCGTCGATGTCGGCCTGCACCCACTCGGCGACCTGCTTCCAGCCGGCGGCCTGCCAGAGCTCGAACGGGCCCTGCTGCGAGCCGAAGCCCCAGCGCATCGCGAAGTCGATCTCGCGCGCGGTGTCGGCGACGGTGTCCAGGTGCACGGCCACGTACTGGAACGAGTCGCGCAGGATGGACCACAGGAACTGCGCCTGCGGGTTGCTCGATTCCTTCAGCAGCTTGATGCGGTCGGCGGGCTGCTTCTTCAGCATGCGCGCGACGATCTCGTCGGCCTTGCCGCCGCCGGCGACGTACTCGCCAGTGGCGAAGTCCAGGCGCTGGATGTCCTTGCCGACCTTCTTGTAGAAGCCGGCGCCGGCCTTCTGGCCCAGCGCGCCCTGCTCGATCAGCCTGGCCAGCACGGGCGGCGTCGCGTAGCTGGGGAAGAAGGGGTCGTCCTTGAGGTTGTCCTGCAGGGTCTTGATGACGTGGGCCATGGTGTCCAGGCCCACCACGTCGGCGGTGCGGAAGGTGCCGCTCGATGCACGGCCCAGCTTCTTGCCCGTGAGGTCGTCCACCACGTCGTAGGTCAGGCCGAAGTTCTCGACTTCCTTCATCGTGGCCAGCATGCCGGCGATGCCCACGCGGTTGGCCACGAAGTTGGGCGTGTCGTGCGCGCGCACCACGCCCTTGCCCAGGCCGCTGGTCACAAAGGCTTCGAGCTGGTCCAGCACTTCGGGCTGGGTGGTGGGGGTGTTGATCAGCTCCACCAGCGTCATGTAGCGCGGGGGGTTGAAGAAGTGGATGCCGCAGAAACGGGGCTTGATGCTCTCGGGCAGCACTTCGCTCAATTTGGTGATCGACAGGCCCGAGGTGTTGGACGCCAGGATGGCGTGCTTGGCCACGTGGGGCGCGATCTTGGTGTACAGGTCGAGCTTCCAGTCCATGCGCTCGGCAATGGCCTCGATCACGAGGTCGCATTCCTTGAGCAGGTGCATGTGCTCTTCGTAGTTGGCCTGCTGGATCAGCGCCGCGTCGTCGGCCACGCCCAGGGGCGAGGGCTTGAGCTTCTTCAGGCCTTCGACAGCCTTGGTGACGATACCGTTCTTCGGGCCTTCCTTGGCAGGCAGGTCGAACAGCACCACGGGCACCTTCACGT
>CAMLIZ010000231.1 GCA_946480245.1 uncultured Pseudomonadota bacterium | reverse complement strand
CCGCAGCCCGGCCCCAAGTTCGACTACAAGCTGGCCTGGTTCGAGCGCCTGATCGAGCATGCGCGCAGCCTGCACGGCGAGGCGAAGCCGGTGATCCTGGCCGGCGACTACAACGTGGTGCCTACCGACGCGGTGGCCGACATCTACAACGCCAAGAGCTGGAAGAGCGACGCGCTGCTGCAGCCCGAGAGCCGCGCCGCCTGGCAGCGCCTGCTCGACGCCGGCTGGACCGACGCGATCCGCAAGCTGCACCCCGACACGCCCGTCTACACCTACTGGGACTACTTTCGCCAGCGCTGGGAGCGCAACTCCGGCCTGCGCATCGACCACCTGCTGCTCAATGGCGCGGCCGCGCAGCGTCTGACCGACGCCGGTGTGGACAAGGCGGTGCGCGGGCGCGAGAAGCCGAGCGACCACGCGCCCACGTGGGTGGTGCTGCAGGACTGAAGCCGCCATGTCGCGCGCCGAGTGGTCGCACGTGGATCTGCAGCTGGTGAAGGTGCTGCATACCGTGATCAGCGAGCGCAGCGTCTCCAAGGCCGCGCTCAAGCTGGGCAGCACGCAGCCGGCGGTGAGCGGCCAGCTGCGCCGCCTGCGCGAGCTCACCGGCGACGCGCTGCTGGTGCGTGCCGGTACGCGCCTGTCGCCCACCGAGCGTGCGCTCGAGATGGTGGGCCATGCGCAGCGCCTGCTCGACGAGGCCGACCAGCTGTTCAGCGTGCGCCGCCGCGGCGCCGGCTTCGAGCCGGCCAGCACGCGCGTGAGCTTTCGCGTGGCGGCCAGCGACTACCTCGATCCGCGGTTCCTGCCGCAGCTGGTGGCCCACGTGAAGCGCGTGGCGCCGCAGGCCACGCTGGAGCTGCACGGCCTGTCGGCCGAGTTCGACTACCGCCGTGCGCTGGCTGCCGGCGACGTGGATCTGGTGATCGGCAACTGGATGCAGCCGCCGGCCGAGCTGCACCTGGGCCGCCTGATGAGCGACGAGGTGGTGTGCCTGGTGGCCGCCGACCACCCGGCGGTGCGCGCCGCGCAGCGCCGCAGCTGGAGCGTCGAGCGCTACCTCGACAGCGACCACGTGGCGCCGGTGCCGTTGCACCTGGGCTCTCCCGGCGTGATCGACGAGCAGCTGGCGCAGCAGGGCCTGCAGCGCCGCGTGAGCGTGAAGTGCGCGCACTTCAGCCTGATCCCGCAGATGGTGGCCGACAGCCTGCTGGTGCTCACCACGGGCCGCCAGTTCTGCCAGCGCTTCGTCGACGTGCTGCCGGTGCGCATCGTGCGCTGCCCGGTGGCCTTTGCGCCGATGGCCTACTACCAGCTGTGGCACGACCGCACGCACGGCTCGGCGGCCATGCGCTGGCTGCGCGAGCAGGCGCGCGATGTGGCGCAGTTGCTCTCGCAGGCGGCGCGTGTGCGGGCGCCCTGAGCCCGCGTGCACTATCCTTCGCCGATGGCATCCTCCCCCAACGACAGCGCGAGCATGGCGCTGTTCTGCGATTTCGAGAACGTGGCGCTCGGCGTGCGCGACGCCAGCTACGACAAGTTCGACATCAAGCGCGTGCTCGAGCGCCTGCTGCTCAAGGGCAGCATCGTCGTCAAGAAGGCCTATTGCGACTGGGAGCGCTACAAGGGCTTCAAGGCCGCGATGCACGAGGCCAACTTCGAGCTCATCGAGATCCCGCACGTGCGCCAGAGCGGCAAGAACTCGGCCGACATCCGCCTCGTGGTGGACGCGCTCGACCTCTGCTACACCAAGTCGCACGTGGACACCTTCGTGATCATCAGCGGCGACTCCGACTTTTCGCCGCTGGTGTCCAAGCTGCGCGAGAACGCGAAGAAGGTGATCGGCGTCGGCGTCAAGCGCTCCACCTCCGACCTGCTGATCGCCAATTGCGACGAGTTCATCTTCTACGACGACCTCGTGCGCGAAAGCCAGCGCGCGCAGGCCAAACGCGCGCCGCAGGAAGCGCAGCAGGCGCCGTCGCGGCGCTCGCCGGACGAGGAGCGGCAGCGCAAGGAGGAGGCCGAGCGCCGCCGCCAGCAGGCGATCGAGCTGGTGGTGGAGACCTTCGAGGCGCTGGTGTCCGAGCGCGACGACACCGGCAAGATCCGCGCGTCCATCGTCAAGGACGCGCTGAAGCGCCGCCGCCCCGACTTCAGCGAGTCGTACTACGGCTTCCGTACCTTCGGCGCCTTGCTGGAGGAAGCGCAGGCGCGCCGCCTGCTCGAGCTGGGGCGCGACGACAAGGGCAATGCCTACGTGTCGCGCAGCACGGCCGTCCCGACGCGCGCCGAGCCGGCGGAAGCACCGCCGCCGCGCACGCCGCAGCGCGCACCTGCTCCCGCTCCCTTGCCCGCACCGGCGGTGGTTGCGTCTGTGGAGCCCGCGCCCGCGCCCGAGGCGCAGGCCGCGCCGCTGTCAACGGCACCGGCCACCAAGCCGGCCGCCAAGGCACGCAAGACGCCGGCGCGCCCGCGCCGCACGCGCAAGACGCCTGAGCCCGCCGCCGAAGGCTGACCTCCGCCGTCGTGCGCCGTCGCAAGCCAGCCTTGCACGACTGCATACCGCCGCCCTCGCAGGCGCTGTGAAACCGGCGCCGGCGCTGCTGCATTGCAGCAGCGCAATCTGCGTACCCGCCTCTATTGCCCAAGCGTTAGCGGCCGTGCAATATGCCGCGAGCCAGCCCGAGCGGGCCCGCGCATGTTGATCCACCCACCTGAGAGGAGACGCGATGACTGAACCTCAAGCGGCTGCAGTTGGACAAGAGACACAGCCCGGGCGACGACGCCTGCTGGCGGCCGGCACCGCGGCACTGGCCGCGCCCTTCATCGGCAACGCGCAGGCCGCGCAGACCACCACCTGGAAAGTGCAGACCTCCTGGCCGGCCGGCGTGGGCCTGCAAACCTTCAAGGCCTGGTGCGCCACGATCAAGGAGAAGACCGGCGGCGAGCTGGAGTTCAAGCCCTTCGCTGCCAAGGAGGTGGTGGGCGACTTCGAGCTGCTGGACGGCGTGAAGAACGGTGCACTGGAAGCGATGAACTCGTTCACGCTGTACTGGGCCGGCAAGCTGCCGGCCACGGCGTTCCTGTCGTCGTACCTGATGGGCCTGCGCTACCCGCACGAGTGGGACATGTTCTTCTACAGCAAGGACGGTCTCAAGGTGGCGCGCGAGATCTTCGCCAAGCAGGGCCTGTACTACGTCAACCGCATCCACCACGGGCCCAACATCATCCATTCGAAGAAGCCGATCCGCACGATCGAGGACTTCAAGGATCTCAAGCTGCGCGTGCCCGGCGGCATGATCGCCGAGGGCTTTGCCGCCATCGGCGCCAAGACCACCTTGCTGCCCGGAAGCGAGGTGTTCAGCGCACTCGAGAAGGGCACCATCGAGGCGGCCGACTACACCGGCCCCGCGGTCAACTGGGACCTCGGCTTCCAGCAGGTCTCCAAGTTCATCTGGACCGGCCCGCCGGGGCTGGAGTCGATCTACCAGCCGGTGGACCTGATGGACTTCGTGGTGCGCATGGACGTCTGGAACAAGCTCAGCCCGAAGATGAAGCAGTGGCTGGACGACGAGGTGCAGGTGTACTCCAACGAGCACCACGCCGCGATCCAGCGCGCCGACCTCGCGGCCTGGGGCAAGTTCGAAGGGGCCGGCGTGCAGATCACGCGGCTGCCGGCGGAGGATCTGCCCAAGTTCCAGCGCGTGGCGGTGCCGATC
The DNA here is from genome assembly GCA_946480245.1 of uncultured Pseudomonadota bacterium. The sequence goes on along the minus strand of CAMLIZ010000231.1, from coordinate 1,559 downwards.
TGGTTCAAGTGGGCCAACAAGGACAAGGACGCCGCGCGCCTGTTCAAGCTGCAGCTCGAGCTGATGGAGTCGCACACGCTCGGCTACGTGACACCCGACATGACCAAGGGCCTGAAGCTCGAGGCCTGATCCGCCGCGGGCCGGCCTGCGCGGCCCGCCGTTGTTGCCAGAACTGCAGCGCCGCGTCGGCGCTGCGTGCCGCTGCATGTTCCACCGAGGGTACCGATGCCGAGCCTGGAATTCGTTCTGCCGCACTGGTTGTACTGGTCGGGGCTGGTCTTCTTTCCGCTGATTGCGTGGTGGCTCACGCAACGCGAGCGGCGACGGCCGGTGCCGCCGGGGCCGTCGCTGCCGATCGCCTACATGTTCTGGCTGCTCGCCGGCTACATCGGCATCCATCGCTTCTACCTGCGCAATGCACTGGGCTTCGCGTTCATCGCGGTCTTCCTCGGCCTGCTGTACTGCAACCTGCAGGTGCGCGACGTGCGCGACGACAGCTCGCGCACCTTCGCCGCGATGGAGCAGGCGCAGAACGACGTGCAGCGCGCGCCGCAGGGCAGCCCCGAGCGCGAGGCCGCACAACGCGCACTGGGCAGCGCACAGCGCGACTACGCCGCTGCCAAGGCGGTGGCCGACGGCTGGTTGCTGCGCACGCGCATCGCCGCCGGCGTGCTGGCGCTGATGCTGGTGGCCGACGCGCTGTGGCTGCCGGGCGGCGTGCGTCGCCGGCGTGCGTTCGAGGCCGCGCGGCCCGCGCCCGCGCAAGCCGATGTGCCGGATGTGGACCTGCACGAAGGCGGCGTCGGCGAGGATCCGACGCTGGCGGTGCACACGCCGTTCACCGACGCGATCGACCGCTTCAACTCGCTGGTCGGCCGCTACGTGGCGTGGTGGGCCGTGCTGGCGGTGTTCGCCTACTACTACGAGGTGCTGGCGCGCTACGTATTCAACTCGCCCACCAACTGGGTGCACGAGAGCATGTTCCTGATGTTCGGCATGCAGTACATGCTGTGCGGGGCCTTCGCCTACCGCGAGGACCAGCACGTGCGCGTGGACATCGTCTACACGAAGTTCAGCACGCGCGGCAAGGCGATCGCCGACATCGTGACATCGCTGTTCTTCTTCATCTTCATGGTCACGATGCTGTGGACCGGCGCGCGCTTCGCGCTCGACGCGGTGCAACTGGGCGAGCACTCGTTCACCGAGTGGGGGGTGCAGTACTGGCCGGTGAAGCTGATGATCCCGATCGGTGCCCTGCTGATGATCCTGCAGGGCATCTCCAAACTCATCAAGGACGTGGCCATCGTCACGCGCCGCGCAGGCTGAGGGGCACGCATGGGACTCGAGATCGGTATCGGCTGGCTCAGCCTGCTGCTGTTCGGATCGCTCGGCCTGCTGTTGATGCTGGGCCTGCCGATGGCCTTCTGCACCGGCAGCCTGGCGGTGGTCTTCCTCTACGTGTTCGGCAGCGGCGGCATCCTCAACATGCTGCCCTCGCGCGTGTTCCCGTTCATGACCGACTACCAGCTGTCGGCGGTGCCGCTGTTCATCTTCATGGC
>CAMLIZ010000230.1 GCA_946480245.1 uncultured Pseudomonadota bacterium | reverse complement strand
CCAGCACATCGGCCATCTTGTCCGAGTCGTACTCGTTCATCTGGCAGCCGAAGGTCTTGATGTAGACCTTCTTCATGGCTTGCTCCAGGTTTGCGTGGCGCCGTCGTAGTGCCAGGTGGCGGCTTCCTGCAAGGTGGTGGGCCAGGGCTGCTTGGCGCGCTCGGCGTCGGTGAGGATCCACACGTCCTTCAGCAGGCCCTGGCCGTCGATCGTGTAGTTCACCTCGGCTTGCTGGCCCGACAAACTGGCAGGCAGCGCGATCAGGTTGTTGGTGCCGCGGATGCGTGCGCCGGGTGCCAGCCGTGCCGGGTGTCCGTTCAACTGCACATAGGCGGCATTGGCGAAGACCACCTGGCCGCGCAGGGCGGTGGCTGGAAACGGGCGGTGCATTTGGGCCCAGGCAGGCAGGGCGAGGGCCATGGCGGCGGCGAATGCGGCGGCCGCGCGGGCACAGCGTTGCATGGTGTTGATCCAGTGGCTGTGAGGGAAGGTCGCGATTCTACCGAGCGGGGGCCTTGCCTATACTCGCCCGCACCGTGCCGAGCCTCCCCGGGGAACCCTCTTCAGCGCTTGCCGATGCGGCGGCGCAGCAACTCGCTACGCTCAAGCGCGCCGCACGGCTGCTGTCGTCGTCCGTGCACTTCGAGGATGCGCTGGGCAACACCCTTGCGGCCTGCCTGCCGGTGCTCGGTGACTTCGGCTTCTTCGATGTGCGCGTGGGCGACGCGGTGGTGCGCACCGCGCGCGCTCATGACGACGAGCGAACCGAAGCGATCCTGCGGCCCACGCGGTGGACGCACCAGCAGCGCGACGACGGCTTGAACCTGTGCGCGCTGTCCGCCGGCGCGCCGGCACTGCACGCCGCCATCGACGAGGCCTGGTACCGCCGGGTCGCGGCGAACGACGCACACCTGGAGCTGCTGCGCGCACTCGGCTTCCGCTCGATGATCACCGTGCCGATGCGCTATGGCGACGAGCTGGTGGGCGCACTCACGCTGTTCATGGCCGGCTCCGGCCGCCGGCACACCGAGCAGGACCTGGCGCTGGCCGTCGATCTCGCTGCGGTGGCGGCGCCGGTGATCGCCAACGCGCGCCTGCTCGAGGCGGAGCGCCAGGCGCGACAGCAGGCCGAGGCGGCGCGGCGCCGCATGGAGCTGCTGGCGGCAGCCGGCGCGCGCCTGGCCGGCTCGCTGGACCCGGACGCCACCTTGCGCACCATCGCCGACCTGCTGGTGCCGGCGGTGGCGGATTGGTGTCGCGTGGACCTGCTGGATGCCGACGGCCAGGCCCGCGTGGCGCTGGTACGCGGCGAGAACGTCGAACTCGCGCAGCAGTTCGAGGCCTGGGCGCAACGCTGGCGCGCGCCGGCCGGCGCGCCGGGCACGATCGACTGGGTGATCGCCGAGGGCCAGCCCTACCTGGGCAGCGTGTCGCGCGAGCAACTGGCGTTGATCGGCCAGCCGGAGGTGGCCGACGCGCTGCGCGCGATCGACGTGCGCAGCTCGCTGATGGTGCCGTTGGTGGCGCGTGGGCGCACGCTGGGCGCGATCGCGCTGCTGCAGGGCGGCTCCGGCCGCAGCTTCGATGCCGAGGATCTGGTGTTTTTCAACCAGATCGCGCAGCGCGCCGCGCTCGCGCTCGACAACGCGCGCCTGTATGTGGAGGCCGAAGCCGCACGCTGCGAGGCCGAGCGTGCCAACCGGGCGAAGGACGAGTTCCTGGCCGTGCTGGGCCACGAGCTGCGCAATCCGCTGGCGCCGATCGTCACCGCGCTGGCCTTGATGGAGCGCCGCCACGGCGCTGCGGTGGCGCGCGAGCGCGAGATCATCGGGCGCCAGGTGAGCCACCTGTCGCGCCTGGTCGACGACCTGCTCGACGTGTCGCGCATCGCGCAGGGGCGCGTCGAGCTGCAGGCCGGGCTGGTCGACCTCACCGCGCTGGTGGCCGACACCGTGGAAGCCGTTCGCCCCAGCCTGCAGGCCCAAGCGGTGGATTGCGAGCTGCGGCTGCCCGCGCACGCGGTGTACGTGCGTGGTGACGCGGTGCGGCTGGCGCAGGTGCTGAGCAACCTGCTGATCAACGCGCGCAAGTTCACGCCGCCCGGCGGAAGCGTGATGACCTGTGTGCATGTGAGCGACGACGAGGTGGAGCTCAGCGTCACCGACAGTGGCACTGGCATCACGGCCGAATTGCTGCCGCAGGTGTTCGACCTGTTCGTGCAGGGGCCGCAGTCGATCGCGCGCCAGCAGGGCGGCATGGGCCTGGGCCTGGCGATCGCGCGCTCACTGGTGCAGATGCATGGTGGCCGCATTGCCGCCGAGAGCGAAGGCGAAGGCCGTGGCAGCACGTTCCGTGTGCTGTTGCCGCGCCAGTTGGGCGGCGCGGGTGCGGGGCGGCCCGAGGCACAGGGCGCCGGCCATTCGGCCGCGGGCGGCCGCGTGCTGGTGGTGGACGACAACGCCGACGCGCGCGACACCCTGTCGGCGCTGCTGGGTGCCGAGGGCTACGAGGTGTGCGTGGCCCATGACGCCGCGTCGGCGCTCGAGGCGGCGGCCAGGTTCCATCCGCACGTGGCGCTGCTTGACCTGGGCCTGCCCGGCGACGACGGCTATGTGCTGGCGCAGCGCCTGCGCGCCCAGCCCGCGCTGCAGGGGCTGCGCCTGGTGGCGCTCACAGGCTACGGCCGGGCCGGCGACCGGGCGCATACTGCCGCCGCGGGCTTCGACGCGCATCTCGTCAAGCCGGCCGCGCCCGACGAGCTGCTGGGCATCCTGCAGGAGCTGCTGCCGACGTCGGCGGCCGCCGGGTAGCTCAGGCCTTCTTGCTGCGCGCCTTCGGCTTCGGCTGGGCGGCCTTCGCGTGGGCCTCGGCCTGCTTGGCCTTCGGGCGGCCGGTCTTCAGCGGGGGCACGGCCTTCAGCGCTGCCAGCAGCGCCGCGTCGGCCATCGCGGCCAGCGTCTTCAGGCCGGCGCGCAGCACCTCGCTCTTCTTGGCCGGATGGCCGAGCCGAATCGCACGCTGCTTGATGGCACCGATCACCGCGTACTCGGCGGCCGGCATCGTGAAGCCGTCGCGCACCGGCTTCTCTTTCGGTGGCTTGGTCACCGCCGTGGCGGGCGCCTTCTTGACGGGTGCGGCCTTGACGGGTGCCGCCTTGACGGCGCTGCGGCGTTGGGTGGGCATGACGGTCCTCTCGATAAAACGATTTATACAGTTTAAATCGTTTTATTCACTGTCCCCCTGTGGCTGTGCTCAGGCCACGCCGACCGCTCCGATCTCGGTGCGCGTGTCGGCCCAGGGCTGCTGCTGCAGCTGCTGCAGCAGGGCCAGGTAGTAGGTCAGCGGCGGCGTGCGCTTGCCTGGCTCCTTGGCCGCATCGTCCCAGCGGCGCAGGCGCACGGCATCGGCCGCAAAGGGCAGGGCCTCGAAGGCGGCCAGCTCCGCGTCGCTCATCGGTCCGCCCTGCAGCGCCAGCGAATGCACCGAAGCCGGCGACAGCGTGCCGGCATAGGCGGTGTCGCTGCGCACCAGGTAGCGCTTGGCCGCCACGTGCAGGCGCACCGGCTCGGTCACCGCCGGGCCGAAGCCGGCGGCCAGGAAGGGCAGCGCGCGCAACTCGTGAGCGTCGTCGGTGTGGTCGTCCACCTCGGCGCCGCCGGCCAGCGGGAAGTGGCCCACGTCGTGCAGCAGCGCGGCGGCCACGAGCGGGCCGTCGGCCTGCGCCCATTCGGCCAGCTGCGCGCACTGCAGCGCGTGCGCCAGCGCGCACACCGGCTCCTGGCGCGCGCCGTCGTACACGGTCTGGCCGTGTTGCTGGAAGAGCGCCTCGATGCGCTCGATCAAGGTCGGTTGTTCCATCAGATGAGCCTCTTGCGCAGCTGGGCCGAGAACACGTCGATCAGCGACACGGTGATGGCCAGGATCACCAGCACGGCGGCGGTGCGGTCGTACTGGAAGCTGCGCATCACGTCCCACAGCACCATGCCGATGCCGCCGGCGCCCACCATGCCCACCACCGAGGCTGCGCGCACGTTGGATTCGAAGCGGTACAGCGTGTAGGAGATCCACAGCGGCAGCACCTGCGGGATCACGCCGTACACGATTTCCGCCAGCGGGTGCGCGCCGGTGGCGCGGATGCCTTCCACCGGGTGCGGATCGATCGCCTCCACCGCCTCGCTGAACAGCTTGCCGAGGATGCCGGTGGTGTGCACCCACAGGGCCAGCACGCCGGCGAACGGCCCCAGGCCCACCGCCACGACGAACAGCAGCGCGAACACCATCTCGTTGATTGCGCGGAACGCATCGAGCAGGCGGCGCACCGGCTGGTGCACCCACGCCGGCGCGATGTTGGCCGACGCCAGCAGCCCGAACGGCACTGCGCCCACGACGGCCAGCGCCGTGCCCCACAGCGCGATGTCCAGCGTGATCACCATCTCGCTGGCGTACATGCGCCAGTCGGCGAAGTTGGGCGGGAAGAAGCCCTTGCCGTACTCCAGCATGTTGCCGGCGTTGCGCAGCAGATCCAGCGGGCGCATCTCGGCGCCGCCCCAGCTCGCCGCCAGCAGCGCCAGCAGCAGGCCCCAGGCCGCCATGCGGGACAGCGGGGTGCGCGGCGCCGCCGGCAAGGCGGCCCGGGGCGCTGCCAGCGTGGCGGCGGTAGCGGTACTGCTCGTCATCGCCGTGCGCCGGCTCAGTTCTGCGCGACCGCGCGCTTGGCCTTCTCGATCTCGCGGATCACGCTCAACTGCTCGTCGGAGGACGCGCGGAAGGCGCTGTAGCCCAACGGCTTGAGCACTTCCTTCTCGTGTGCGGTCTTGCCATAGCCCAGCAGGAAATCGCGCACCTTGGCCTTGATGGCCGGGTTCAGATCCTTGCGCCAGACGATCGGGTCGCTCGGGATCAGCGACGAGCGCCAGATCTGGCGCACTTCCTTCAGCTGCTCGGGGTGCGTCTTCTCGAAGCGGTCCCAGTTCTCGGTGTTGTTGGTGGCCACGTCGACCTGCTTGTTCACCACCGCCAGCAAGTTGCTCTCGTGGTTGGCGCGGATCGTGCGCTTGAAGTCCTTCATCGGGTCGATGTGGTTTTGCGCGAACGCAAAGTAGCCGGGCACCACGGTGCCGCTGGTGGAGTTGGGGTCGCCGAAGCCGAGCGTGAGGCTGGCGTGCTGCTTGAGCACGTCGTCCAGGCTCTTCAGCGGGCTGTTCTTGTTGACGACCAGCAGCGAGTAGTAGCCCTCGCTGCCGTCGGCCTGCACGATCTTGGCGAACACCTCGCCCTGCGCGCGGTCCACCGCTTCGATCGCCGACTTGTTGCCGAACCAGGCCACCTGCACCTTGTTGAAGCGCAT
>CAMLIZ010000229.1 GCA_946480245.1 uncultured Pseudomonadota bacterium | reverse complement strand
CGTTGGCGCCCTCGCTCTGCGCGATCTCGTTCTCGTGGTGCGGGAACTGCAGGTCCATGCCGCCGCCGTGGATGTCGAAGGTGTTGCCGAGCAGGGCGCAGCTCATCGCGGAGCACTCGATGTGCCAGCCGGGCCGGCCGGGGCCAAACGGTGCCTGCCACTTTGCGTCTGCCGGCTCTTCCGGCTTGGCCGCCTTCCACAGCACGAAGTCCAGCGGATCCTCCTTGCCATCGAGCACGGCCACGCGCTCGCCGGCACGCAATTCGTCGAGCGACTTGCCCGACAGCTTGCCGTAGCCGGGAAACTTGCGAACCGCGTAGTTCACGTCGCCATCCGGCACGCGGTAGGCCAGCCCCTTGCGCTCCAGCGCGTCGATCATCTGCAACATCTGCGGCACGTATTCGGTGGCGCGCGGCTCGTGCGTGGGGCGCTCGATGCCGAGCGCGCCGATATCGGCATGCATCGCCTCGATCATCTCGTCGGTCAGTGCGCGGATCGAAATGTTGCGCTCGAGCGCGCGCCGGATGATCTTGTCGTCGATGTCGGTGATGTTGCGCGCGTAAGTGACGCGGTAGCCCAGCGTGCGCAACCAGCGGTAGACGATGTCGAAGGCCATCATCATGCGGGCATGGCCTACATGGCACAGGTCGTAGATCGTCATGCCGCACACGTACATGCGCACGTGGCCGGGTTCCAGAGGCTCGAAGGTTTCCAGCTCGCGGGTGAGCGTGTTGTAGATGCGCAGGGTCATGGCCCGAAGGGGAAGAAGGCTCGGCCGGTGGAGCTTGAGGCGGGGGCTCTGACGCCGGTCTGCGAGGGGCGTCGCTACAATCGCGGCAGTATAGCGGCAGCCATTTTTCGGAGCTGCCGCACGTTTTCGCGCAGTACGTCGCGAACCGCCTGCCCGCCCGCTCCCGATGCTCTTGCCGCCCCGCCTTCGCTCCCTTGCCCTGTGCTGCCTGCTGGCCGCCGCGTGGCAAGGTGTGTATGCCGCGTCGGCCCAGGAGATCGAGCGCCTGTATCGCAAGGGGAACCAGGCCGAAGCGCGGCAGCAACTCGACGCGGCGATCTCCGCCAATCCGCAGGACGCGCAGTTGCGGTTCCTCAAGGGCGTGCTGCTGGCCGAAGCCGGGCAGCGCGAGCAGGCCGCGGAGATCTACCTGCGCCTGACGCAGGAGTACCCGGACCTGCCCGAGCCGTACAACAACCTCGCCGTGCTCTATGCCGCCGATGGCGAGCTGGACAAGGCACGCGAGGCGCTCGAAACCGCGCTGCGCAACGACCCGTCCTATGCCACCGCGCACGAGAATCTGGGCGACGTGTACGTGCAGCTTGCACTGCGCGCCTATGGGCATGCCGGCACACCCACACCGGAGCTGCAGCGCAAGCTGGAACTGGCGCGGCAGTTGCTGGCCCGGCCTGCACGCGGCTCCTGAGCCACGCCACACCCCAAGGAGGCCAAGCATCCATGAAAGCCATGCACCGTTTCACCGCCGTCGCGCTGCTCGCCGGCAGCTGCCTGCTCACCGCACTGCCCGCCTGGGCTCAGAAGGTGCGCCTGACCACGAGCGAAGGCGACATCGTGGTTGAACTCGAGCCGAGCAAGGCGCCCAAGAGCACGGCCAATTTCCTGCAGTACGTGAAGTCGGGCTTCTACAACGGCACCATCTTTCACCGGGTGATCGATGGCTTCATGATCCAGGGCGGCGGCATGACTCCCGACATGCGCGAAAAGCCCACCCACTCTCCGATCCCGCTGGAGAGCCACAACGGTCTGACCAATGTGCGCGGCACGCTCGCGATGGCGCGCACCAACGACCCGAACTCGGCGACCTCCCAGTTCTTCATCAACGTGAAGGACAACCCCTTCCTCGACGCCGCCAATGCACGCGACGGCAACGGCTATGCCGTGTTCGGCCACGTGGTCGAGGGCATGGACGTGGTGGACAAGATCAAGGCCGTGCCAACCGGCGACAAAGGCATCAACCAGAACGTGCCGCTGACGCCAGTCGTCATCAAGAAAGCCAAACTGGAGAAGTGACATGACCAAGACCGTAGAGCTGACCACCAACAAGGGCGTCATCCGCCTCGAATTGGACGACGAAAAGGCGCCCGCGAGCGTCGAGAACTTTCTTTCCTATGTGCGCAAGGGCCACTACGACAACACGGTGTTCCACCGCGTGATCAAGGGCTTCATGATCCAAGGCGGCGGCTTCGAGCCCGGCATGAAGCAAAAGCCCACCGATGCCCCGGTCGCCAACGAAGGGGGCAACGGCTTGCGCAACCAGCACTACAGCGTGGCGATGGCCCGCACCTCCGCGCCGCATTCCGCGACCGCCCAGTTCTTCATCAACACTACCGACAACAGCTTCCTCGACAAAGACCGCTCGCAGGACGGCTGGGGCTATGCCGTGTTCGGCCGCGTGGTAGCCGGTCAGGACGTGGTTGACGCGATCGAGAAGGTTGGCACCACGCGCAAGGGCGGCCACGCCGACGTGCCCGCCGAAGACGTGATCATCGAGAAGGCCGTCGAGGTCGCCTGATCTTGAGTGCGCCGGCCATCGGCCGCTATGCGGCACCCGAGCACTGGCGCGCAATCGATTTCATCTCCGACCTGCACCTCGACGCGGCGCACCCGCGCACCTTCGAAGCCTGGCAGCGCACGTTGCTCGGCACCCCTGCCGATGCAGTGTTCCTGCTGGGCGACATCTTCGAAGTGTGGGTCGGCGACGATGCGCGCTTCGCGGGCTTCGAGCAGCGGGGCGCCGAGGTGCTGAAGGCCGCAGCCGAACAGCGCACGATCGCCTTCATGGCAGGCAACCGCGACTTCCTCGTCGGAGACTCGCTGCTAGGCAGTTGCGGCGTGCAGCGCGTCGCCGATCCGACACTGCTCACCGCATGGGGGCGCGCGCTGCTGCTGACGCATGGCGACGCGCTGTGCCTGGCTGATGTCGACTATCAACGCTTCCGCGCGATGGTGCGCGATCCGGCCTGGCAACGCGCCTTCCTTTCTCGCAGCCTCGCGGAACGGCAGGCCATCGCGCGCCAGTTGCGCGACGCGAGCGAAGCGAACAAGGCGTCGCAGTCACGCGCCGACTGGGCTGACGTGGATGCGCCGACCGCAGTTGAATGGCTGAAGGCGGCGGGCACCGGCGAGCTGGTGCACGGGCATACGCATCGCCCCGGCAGCGCGCCATTGGCACCGGGCTTCCAGCGCCATGTGCTCGCCGACTGGGATCTCGATGGGCCGGCCCCACGTGCGCAGGTGTTGCGACTGACGCGCAACGGCCTTCTGCGGCTCAGCGCTGACGCCGCCCTCGCCTGATGCTGGCTGTTTGGCACGAGCGCTGGCGACGCTGGCGTGAGCAGCGAGCGCTGCGACGTCGCGCGATTCCCGACGCGCTGTGGGATCTCACCCTGCAGCGATACCCATTCCTCATCGGGCAGTCGGAGGAGGACCGGCAGGCACTGCGGCGCCTGAGCAGCCTGTTCCTGGACGAAAAGTCGTTCCATGGCGTCGATGGCTTCGAGATTACCGACGACATCGCGGTCGCGGTGGCGGCGCAGGCCTGCCTGCCCGTGCTGCGTCTCGGGCTCGACGTGTACCGCGGATTCGCCGGCGTGGTGATGCACGCCGACGAGGTGGTGGCACGGCGCAGCGTGATGGACGAGCACGGCGTGGTGCACGAGTACGACGAGCCGCTGGTCGGCGAAGCGTCGATCGATACGGGCCAGATCATGCTCGCGTGGCGTGATGTGCGGGACGCGCAAGCGTTCGGCGAATCAGGCTACAACGTGGTGATCCACGAGTTCGCCCACGTGCTGGACGCGCTCAACGGAGCCATCGACGGCGTTCCGGGCCCGATGTCCGCGCCCGAACAGCGCGATTGGCTGGATGTGCTGGAGCCGGTCTACAAGCGGTTTTGCCGCCGCGTTCAAATGGGCCGCCCGACGCTGATGGATCCCTACGGCGCGCAAGGGCTGGACGAGTTCTTCGCCGTGGCGGCCGAGACATTCTTCACTGCACCTGGCGCCATGAAAAAAGAGCAGCCGGCGTTGTACCGGCTGCTCTCTTCATATTTTCGGCAGCATCCCGCCGACACGCGGGCCTAGGCCGTCGCCGGCTCTGCCTTCGGCTTGTCGCTCTTGCGCGGCTCGATGTCGAGCACCGTGTTGCCCTCGGCATCAACATCCACCGTGAGGCGGCCGCCGTCGACCAGGCGGCCGAACAGCAATTCGTCGGCAAGCGCGCGCCGGATCGTGTCCTGGATCAGCCGCTGCATTGGCCGCGCACCCATCAACGGGTCGAAGCCCTTGGCCGCCAAGTGCTTGCGCAGCGCATCGGTGAACGCCACCTCGACCTTCTTCTCGGCGAGCTGGCTCTCGAGCTGCAGCAGGAACTTGTCCACCACGCGCAGGATGATCTCCTCGTCGAGCGGCTTGAAGTTGACGATGGCGTCCAGGCGGTTGCGGAACTCCGGCGTGAACAGGCGCTTGATGTCGGCCATCTCGTCGCCGGTTTCCCGGCGCGTGGTGAAGCCGATGGTCGCCTTGTTCATCGTCTCGGCGCCGGCGTTCGTCGTCATGATGATGATGACGTTGCGGAAGTCCGCCTTGCGACCGTTGTTGTCGGTCAGGGTGCCGTGATCCATTACCTGCAGCAGCACGTTGAAGACGTCCGGATGGGCCTTCTCGATCTCGTCGAGCAGCAGCACCGCGTGCGGCTTCTTCGTGACCGCCTCGGTCAGCAGCCCGCCTTGGTCGAAGCCCACATAGCCGGGAGGCGCTCCGATCAGACGGCTCACGGCGTGACGCTCCATGTACTCCGACATGTCGAAGCGAATCAGCTCGATGCCGAGGATGAACGCGAGCTGCTTGGCCACCTCCGTCTTGCCGACGCCGGTGGGGCCGCTGAACAGGAACGAGCCGATCGGCTTGTCGGGCTTGCCCAGGCCCGAGCGCGCCATCTTGATGGCGGCGGCCAAGGCGTCGATCGCCAGGTCTTGTCCGAACACCACGCTCTTCAGGTCGCGGTCCAGGCTCTTCAACTTGCCGCGGTCGTCGGTGGACACCGAGGCCGGCGGGATGCGCGCAATCTTGGAGACGATCTCCTCCACTTCGGTGCGGGTGATCGTCTTCTTCTGCTTGCTCTTGGGCAGGATGCGCTGCGCCGCGCCCGCTTCGTCGATCACGTCGATCGCCTTGTCGGGCAGATGCCGGTCGTTGATGTACTTGGCGGACAGTTCGGCGGCCGCCTGCAGCGCGCCCAGCGCGTACTTCACGCTGTGATGCTCCTCGAAGCGCGACTTCAGGCCCTTCAGGATCTCCACCGTCTGCTCGACCGAAGGCTC
>CAMLIZ010000228.1 GCA_946480245.1 uncultured Pseudomonadota bacterium | reverse complement strand
TGTCCTTGCCGTAGTGCGCCTGGGCGCCCGACACGGGGCCAACGTGGCCGATCTTGACGACCATTTCCTGCGCGCCGGCGGCCATGGCCGTGAGCGCAAAGGCCGCGGCGCCGGCCTGCAATGCAAATCGCTTCATGCTGTGTCTCTCTCGCAAGGTGGATGTTGATGTGTGCCTGGGCGGGCCCAGCGCCGGCAGTGTTGAGCAGAAGAGGCCTGGGCTCGCTTCGAAATCGAGGCGCTCGGGCGACGTCTGTACGTTTCGGCAAGGCCAAAAGCGCGAATCCATCGGCGGCGGATGCATTAACCGGGACTCAGGCTTCAGTCAGCGCCGGGTGGCCGCGCAGGGCTTGGGCCGCAAAGTCGACGAAAGCCCGCACCTTGGCGGCCGCCTTGCGGCCCTCCGGATAGACCAGCTGCACGGGGATCGGGGGCCCTTCGAAAGGCCGCAACACCCGCCGCAGCCGGCCTTGCGCGATGTGGTCGCGCACCTGGTACGACAGCACCCGCGCCAAGCCATGCCCGGCCAGCGCCGCCTCGATCGCCACGTCCACTGCGTTCACCATCAGCGTTACCTGTGGCTGTGCGGTCTCGCGCGGCTTCGGGTCGCCAGGCAGCGCAAAACTCCAGCGCGTCGCGCCGCCGCCAGTTTGCGCAAAACCGACGGCGCGGTGCATCGGCAGGTCGGCGGGTGCCTGCGGTTCTCCGCGCGCGTCCAGATACGCGGGGGAAGCGACGACCACTCGGCGCACTGCGCCGACGCGCACTGCGGTGAACGACGAATCCGGCAGGCTGGCAATGCGCACCGCGACGTCAAAGCCTTCGTCCATCAGGTGCACCACCCGGTCTATGAAGAGGATGCGCGCGCTCACCCTCGAGTACTGCGCCAGAAAGTCCAGCAGCAGCGGTGCCACGTGCAGCCGGCCGAACATCACGGGCGCGGTGATGGCGAGCTCTCCCTGCGGCTCGACATGCGCGCCGCGCGCGGACGCCTGCGCCTCGGCCAGTTCACCAAGGATGCGGCGCGCGTCCTGCACGAAGCGCTCGCCGGCCTCGGTGAGGCGCACCAGCCGCGTCGTGCGGTGCAACAGCCTCGCGCCGATGTTGCGCTCCAGCGCAGCAATGGCCCGCGTCACCGCCGGCGGCGACAACCGCAGCGTCCGGGCGGCGGCGGCAAAACCTCCCGCGTCGGCCACAGCCACGAAGATGCGCAGGTGTTCGAAGTCCGCCATTGCTCGTAGCGTAATGCTGAAATGCGTTATGTGGCGATTCCATTGCGGCCGCGCAATGCCTATCGTGCCAGCTCACGTTGACTCCCGGAGCTGCCACGATGACCATCCGCCTGTACCGCTATGCCTTGTCCGGCCACGCGCACCGCGCGCAGCTGATGCTGTCGCTGCTCGGCCTGCCGTTCGAGATCGTCGACATCGACCTCGCCAAGGGCGAGCAGAAGACGCCCGAATTCCTGGCCCGCAATGCCTTCGGCCAGGTACCGGTGATCGAGGATGACGAGGTCACGGTGGCGGACAGCAATGCGATCCTGGTGTACCTGGCCAGTCGCTACGACAGCGACGGCCGCTGGCTGCCGCGCGACCCGGTGGCTGCCGCAGAGGTGCAGCGCTGGCTCAGCGTGGCCGCCGGCCCTTTGGCCACCGGGCCGGCGATGGCGCGTGTGGAGGCTGTCTTCAATCGGCCGCGCGATCCGCAGCGGCACACGGCGGCGGCGCGCCTGTTCGAGGTGATGGAACGCCATCTGTCGACGCGGCCCTTCCTGGCCGGCGACCCGGCCACGATCGCGGACGTGGCGATGTACACCTACACGGCACATGCGCCGGAGGGCGGCGTGTCCTTGCAGCCCTATCCGAAGGTGCGCGCCTGGCTGGCGCGCATCGAGGCGCTGCCGGGTTTCGTCGGCATGCAACGCCTGCCCGACGCCGCGCCGCTGGCCGTCTGACGCCATGGCCAACCCACTCCCAGGCTGGCCGCACGCGGAGCCGCCCTTCCATCCCGGCGAGCAGGCCGTGCAGGCGCGCGCGGGCGTGCGCGAGCGCCTGGCCGAGGTGGGCCCGCGCGTGATGCGCGATCACATGCCGAACCAGCACCGGGAGCTGTTCGAGAAGCTGCCGTTCATGGCGCTGGGGGCGCTCGACGCACAAGGGCGCCCCTGGGCCACGCTGGCGGCCGGCGAGCCCGGCTTCGTGCGCACGCCGGATGCACGCACGCTGGTGCTGGGCGCTGCGCCCTTGGCCATGCACGCGATCCCGCTGCCGCTGCGGCCCGGCGCACCGGTCGGCCTGCTCGGCATCGAGCTGCCCACGCGGCGGCGCAATCGAGTGAACGGCATGCTGCAAGCCTCCGATGACGGCACGCTGACCGTGCGCGTGCAGCAGAGCTTCGGCAACTGCCCCAAGTACATCCAGGCGCGCCCGCTGGTGCGGGCGGAGCGCACCGAGGAACCGGTGGCGATTCGCTTCGACACGCTGCTGCCGCCAGCGGCACGCGCGCTGGTACGTGCGGCCGACACCTTCTTCATTGCCACCGCCTCGCCCGATGCAGGACGGGACGGTGCGCCGAACAGCGCCGGCGTCGACGTGTCGCACCGCGGCGGCAAACCCGGCTTCGTGCGCCTGCAGACCGACGCGGCCGGCACACGGCTGAGCGCGCCGGACTTCGTCGGCAACTTCTTCTTCAACACGCTGGGCAACATCGAGGCGAACCCGCAGGCCGGACTCGTGTTTGTCGACTGGCGCAGCGGCGACCTGCTGCTGCTCACCGGCCGTGCCCAGGTGGCGTGGGAGGGCGCCGAGCTGGCGCGCTTTGCCGGCGCGCAGCGGATGCTCGTGCTGGACGTGGCGCAAGGACGCTGGCTGCCCGGCGCCATGCCCTGGCGCGCCACCGAGGTAGAGCAGGCGCCTCAACTGGCGGCCACCGGTTCCTGGGAGGCCGTGGCCCCTCAGGCGGGTGACGCGTAACTGCGCTGCCCGAAGATCGCACTGCCCACGCGCACCATGGTTGCGCCTTCGAGCACGGCCGCTTCCAGATCGGCGCTCATGCCCATCGACAAGGTGTCGAGCACGAGGCCCTGAGCCTGCAGTGGCGCCAGCAGCTCGCGCAGCAGGTGATGAGGTGCGCGCTGCATGGCCGTGTCGGCCACCGGCTCGGGGATCGACATCAGCCCGCGCAGCCGCAGCCGCGGCAGGCGGGCGACCGCTTGCGCGAGCTCCGGCAGCGCGTGCGGCGCGACGCCGCTCTTGCTCGGCTCACCGCTCACGTTGACCTGCAGGCACACGTTCAACGGCGGCAGTTGCTCCGGCCGCTGCTCCGACAGACGCTGTGCAATCTTCAGCCGGTCGATCGAGTGCACCCAGTCGAAAGCCTCGGCCACCCCGCGCGTCTTGTTGCTCTGCAGCGGACCGATGAGGTGCCACTCCAGCAGTGGGCGCAAGTCGTGCAGTGCCGCAATCTTGTCGAGCGCCTCCTGCACGTAGTTCTCGCCGAAAGCGCACTGACCCGCCGCATGTGCATCGCGCACCGCCTGCGCCGGGAAAGTTTTGCTTACAGCCAGCAACGTGACCGTTTGCACGGGCCGGTGCGCCGCGGCGCAGGCCAGTGCGATGCGCCCTCTCACTTGTTGTAAGTTCTCCGCGATGCTGCCCATAATCCTCCGAGCATAAAGCGCCCTTCATGGACATCACCCAACTGCTGGCCTTCTCGGTCAAGAACAAGGCCTCCGACCTGCACCTCTCGGCCGGCCTGCCGCCGATGATCCGGGTGCATGGGGACGTGCGCCGCATCAACGTCGAAGCCCTCGAGCACAAGCAAGTGCACGACATGGTCTACGACATCATGAACGACTCCCAGCGCAAGGTCTTCGAGGACATGCTGGAGGTCGACTTCTCTTTCGAGATCCAGGGCCTGGCGCGCTTTCGCGTCAACGCGTTCAACCAGAACCGCGGCGCGGGCGCGGTGTTCCGTACGATTCCGAGCAAGATCCTCACGCTCGAGCAGCTGAACGCGCCCAAAGTGTTCGGCGACCTCGCGCTCAAGCCGCGCGGCCTGGTGCTGGTGACCGGCCCCACGGGCTCCGGCAAGAGCACCACCTTGGCCGGCATGGTGAACCACCTGAACGAAAACGAATACGGCCACGTGCTGACGATCGAGGACCCGATCGAGTTCGTGCACGAGTCAAAGAAGTGCCTGGTGAACCAGCGCGAGGTCGGGCCGCACACGCTGGGCTTCTCCAACGCATTGCGCTCGGCGCTGCGCGAAGACCCTGACGCGATCCTGATCGGCGAAATGCGCGACCTGGAAACGATCCGCCTCGCGCTCACCGCGGCCGAGACCGGCCACCTGGTGTTCGGCACGCTCCACACGTCGAGCGCCGCGAAGACAGTGGACCGCATCGTCGACGTGTTCCCCGCGGCCGAGAAGGAGATGGTGCGCGCAATGCTGTCGGAGTCGCTGGTGGCGGTGATCTCGCAGACGCTGTGCAAGCTGAAGGACGGCTCCGGCCGCGTGGCGGCGCACGAGATCATGCTGGGCACCTCGGCCATCAAGAACCTGATCCGCGAGAACAAGATCGCGCAGATGTACTCGGCCATCCAGACCGGCCAGACCATGGGCATGCAGACGCTGGACCAGAACCTCGCCGACCTGGTGCGCCGCAATGTGGTCTCGCCGGCCGAAGCGCGGGGCAAGGCGAAGTTCCCGGAAAACTTCCCCGGCTAGGAACACCATGGAACGCGACCAAGCCTCCAAGTTCATCAACGACCTGCTGCGCCTGATGGTGGGCCGCAACGGATCGGATCTGTTCCTCACCTCGGACTTCCCGCCGGCGATCAAGGTTGACGGCAAGGTCACCAAGGTGTCGCCGCAGCCGCTCACCGGCCAGCACACCATGGCGTTGGCGCGCTCGGTGATGAACGACAAGCAGGCCGCGGAGTTCGAGCGCACCAAGGAGTGCAACTTCGCGATCTCGCCGCAAGGGATCGGGCGCTTCCGCGTCAACGCGTTCATGCAGCAAGGCAACGTGGGCATGGTGATGCGCACGATCCCGCAGACCCTGCCCACCATCGACACGCTGAACCTGCCGCGTGTGCTGAAGGACGTGGCGATGACCAAGCGCGGGCTCGTGATCTTTGTCGGCGCCACCGGCTCCGGCAAGAGCACCTCGCTGGCCGCCATGGTGGATTTCCGCAACGAGAACTCCTACGGCCACATCATCACGATCGAGGACCCGGTGGAGTTCGTGCATCCGCACAAGAACTGCATCGTCACGCAGCGTGAGGTCGGCATCGACACCGACGGTTGGGAGCAGGCGCTGAAGAACACGCTGCGCCAGGCGCCCGACGTGATCCTGATGGGCGAGATCCGCGACCGCGAGAC
>CAMLIZ010000227.1 GCA_946480245.1 uncultured Pseudomonadota bacterium | reverse complement strand
TCAGGAAGTCGGAGCGGATGTGCAGCTCGCCGTTGTCTTCCTCGTAGAAGCGGGCAGACTCCTCCAGATCCTCGTCGACGATGTCGTCCGGAATCGCCAGCCCGAAGCGACCCGCCACCCAGCGCTTCTCGGCCCCCGTGGGGGCTTCAAGATCCACCCATACCGGCTGCACGTCGGTCAGGGCGTCGGGATTGTCGAGATCCTCGTCCTGGAGGGCGCGGCCCGCGAGGCGGCCGTTCTCCAGTGTGAACACGTTCAGCATGCTGTCTCCAGCGTCGACTGCCTTGACCCGGCAATCGCGCGGTTCGGGGGATGTGTTGTCGATGAAACCGCCTCACCCCGACGCAGTGATGAACGCGCATCACCCGCTGGAGTGGACGGTCACCGAGGGTGACTCTGGTCCAAGAGGGTCTCCGGAAATGGAACGCCGAATTATCGCCCATCACGTGCCTCGTCAGCCCCCGGCCGGAGCACGGGCGCAGGATTTCGCCGCACGATTTCTCATGGTCTACCTGCCCTGTCAAACCGGGGAGAAACAAGGGCTGACATCGGCTTGCCACGCTGCCGCGATAGGGGCACACTGGTTTTCAACGACCCCCGCACCTTGCGCTCGCGCCGTCCCCCGCCTCCCCCTCTTCAGTGCATTGCCCTCCCCCGTCTTCTGTCAACCGTCCCGAAAGGAGGACCTGATGAACCTGACGATCAGCGGACATCACCTGGAAGTGACACCCCCCCTGCGTGAATACGTGGTCAACAAGCTAGACCGGGTGACTCGCCACTTCGACCAGGTGGTCGATATCAACGTGCTGCTGACAGTGGAGAAACTCAAGGAGAAGGAACGCCGCCAACGCGCCGAAGTCACCCTGCACGTGAAGGGCCGCGACATCTTCGTGGAGCATTCTCACGAGGATCTGTACGCGGCGATCGACCAGCTGATGGACAAGCTTGACCGCCAGGTCTGTCGTCACAAGGACCGCATGCAGGAGCACCACCACGCCACGGCCAAGCGCATCGACGTGCCGGTGGCCTGACCCAGCATCCGGGCAACCAGGCGGCCTGCGGGCCGCCTTTGCATTTGTAGGCCGCAATGCACGCCACAGCGTTTCAAGCACATGCAGCCCCCATGCAACACCCCGATGCTGTGGGATGGCGCACGCTTCCCCCCTAAGGGGGATTCCTATAATCTGCGTCTTCTACGACCGGTCGCGGCGCCCCAACAGGGCCTCTCGCGGCGCGGGGGAATCCCACAATGAATCGTCTCGCCGCCATCCTGCCGCCCAGCAACGTACTGGTGAACGTGGACGCGACCAGCAAGAAGCGCGCGTTCGAGCATGCCGGCCTGCTGTTCGAAAACCAGCACGCGATTGCCCGTGCCACGGTCACCGACAACCTCTTCGCCCGCGAACGCCTGGGCTCGACCGGGCTTGGGCATGGCGTGGCCATCCCGCACGGGCGCATCAAGGGGTTGAAGAACCCGCTCGCGGCAGTGTTGCGCGTGCAGCAGCCGATCCCGTTCGACGCCCCCGACGACGAGCCGGTGAGCCTGCTGATCTTCCTGCTGGTGCCTGAGGCCGCCACGCAACGGCACCTGGAGATCCTGTCGGAGATCGCCGAGTTGCTGTCGGACCGCGAACTGCGCGAGCGACTGAAAACCGAGCCGGAGGCAGCAGTGGTGCACAAGTTGATCTCCGACTGGGAACCGCTGAAATCCGTCGCGTGAGGGCCGGCACATGAAGCCCACCTCGATCAGCGCGGAAGCACTCTTCGAGGCCCACCGGCCTGCCCTGCACTGGGAATGGATCGCCGGCCACGCGCACCCGGAGCGCCGCTTCGACGAAGCCGCCGTGCGCGATGCGCGCTCGGCTGCCGACCTGGTCGGCTACCTCAACTACATCCACCCCTACCGCGTACAGATCGTCGGCCACCGGGAGGTGGCCTACCTGAACCGTGACACGCGCGAAGACCAGGAGCGCCGCGTGTCACGCATCGTGGCGCTGGAGCCCCCGGTGATCGTGGTGGCCGATGCGCAAACCCCGCCGGACCGGCTCGTTGCCATCTGCGACCGTGCCGACATCCCGCTGTTCGTCACCGGTGAGTCGTCTGGCCACGTGATCGACGTGGTGCGCGATTACCTGAGCCTGCTCTTCGCCGACCGCACCACCCGGCACGGCGTGTTCATGGACATCCTCGGCCTGGGGGTGCTGCTGACCGGGGAGTCGGGCCTGGGCAAGAGCGAGCTCGGGCTGGAGTTGATCTCACGTGGTCACGGCCTGGTGGCCGACGATGCGGTGGACCTCTACCGCATCTCCCAGACGGCGCTCGAGGGCCGCTGCCCGGAGCTGCTGATGAACCTGCTGGAGGTGCGCGGCATCGGCCTGCTGGACATCAAGGCGATCTTCGGCGAGACCGCGGTGCGCCGGAAGATGCGCCTGAAACTGATCGTCCACCTCGTGCGCAAGGAAACGATGGAGCGCGAGTTCGAGCGCCTGCCCTACGAGCCGATGTACGAGGACATCCTGGGCGTGCCGGTGCGCAAGGTGGTGATCGCCGTGGACGCGGGCCGCAACCTCGCCGTGCTGGTGGAAGCCGCCGTGCGCAACACCATCCTGCAACTGCGCGGCATCGATACCTACAACGAGTTCATCCAGCGCCACCAGCGTGCCATGGAGCGCGGCTCCGCGGAATGATCCGCGAAACACTTGGATGGCAGGGCGGCATCACCCGGGCCGGTGCGGGCAGTCCTTCTTGATGCAGGCGGCATACAGCGACAGCGCGTGGTCGTGCAACTCGAAGCCCCGAGCCTGCGCAACGGCGCGCTGGCGCTTCTCGATCTCGGGGTCGTAGAACTCCTCGACCCGGCCGCAGGTCAGGCACACGAGGTGGTCATGGTGCTGGCCTTCGTTGAGCTCGAACACCGACTTGCCCGACTCGAAGTGGCTGCGCGTGAGCAGACCGGCCTGCTCGAACTGCATCAGCACCCGGTACACCGTGGCCAAGCCGATGTCGGAGTTCTCGTGCAGCAGCGCCTTGAACACGTCCTCCGCGGTCATGTGGCGCTGCGGCGATTTCTGGAACACCTCGAGGATCTTGATGCGCGGAAGCGTGGCCTTCAGGCCGCTGCTCTTGAGGTCATCAGCATGGCTGGCGCCAGGGGCGACAGGGTGAGGTGGACGCGAGGGCATAATCGTTCGATCATAGTCTCATCACCCCATGCAATATCGCTTCCAAGCCCTCCGGCCGCAGGTGGCCGCGGCA
This sequence comes from uncultured Pseudomonadota bacterium, assembly GCA_946480245.1. The sequence goes on along the minus strand of CAMLIZ010000227.1, from coordinate 2,131 downwards.
CTCGCAGCACTGGGCGCCCTCGGGGGCTGCGGCTCGCTGCAATCGAGCGACAACTTCCTCGGGGTGATCACGCCCTACCGCGTGGAGATCGTGCAGGGCAACGTCGTGACGAAGGAGCAGCTGGCGCTGCTGAAGCCCGGCATGGCACGGGCGCAGGTGCGCGACATCCTCGGCTCGCCTTTGCTCACCGACGTCTTTCACGCGGACCGCTGGGACTACATCTTCACGATCAAGCGCCAAGGCACCGACCCGCAGAAGCGCACCGTCACCGTGTGGTTCGACGGTGAACGCATGAAGTCGGTGGACGCACCCGAGTTGCCTTCCGAGCAGGAGTTCGTGGCCTCGATCACGCCGCCCGGCTACAAGCCTCATGGCACGCCACCACCGCTCGAGCTGAGCGACGAGCAGCGCAAGGGCCTACCCGCGCCGCCCCAGGCCGACAGCACGCCAGCGCTGCCGCCGTCGCCGGGCCCGACCCGCACCTATCCGCCGCTCGAAAAGTCATGAGTCTCAGCTTGGCGATCGCCGGCGCCTCGGGGCGCATGGGCCGCATGCTGATCGAGGCGGTGCTGCAGGCGCCGGATACCACGCTCGCTGGCGCACTGGACCTGCCCGGCAGCCCGGCCCTCGGCCATGACCCCGGCGCGTTCCTCGGCAAGAGCACCGGCGTGTCCATCACGAGCGATCTGCAGGCAGCGCTGGCCAACGCCGACGTGCTGATCGACTTCACCCGCCCCGAAGGCACGCTCGCACACCTCGCTGCGTGCCGTCAGCATGGCGTGAAGATGGTCATCGGCACCACAGGCTTCAGCGACGCACAGAAGGCGCAGATCGTCGCGGCAGCACGGGACATCGCCGTGCTGATGTCGCCCAACATGAGCGTCGGCGTCAATGTGATGCTCAAGCTGCTGCAGACTGCGGCGCGCTCGCTCGGCGGAGGTTTCGACATCGAGATCATCGAGGCACACCATCGCCACAAGATCGATGCACCGAGCGGCACGGCACTGGCCATGGGCGAGACGATCGCCGCCGCGCTGGGCCGCGACTTGAAGACCTGTGCCGTGTACGGGCGCGAGGGCGTCACCGGCGAGCGCGACCCGTCGACGATCGGGTTCGCCACCGTGCGCGGCGGCGACATCGTCGGCGACCATACGGTGATGTTCTGCGGCACCGGCGAGCGCATCGAGATCAGCCACAAGGCGACCAGCCGCGTCGGCTTCGCCCAGGGCAGCCTGCGCGCGGCGCGCTTCCTGGCGCAGCGCGGCGCAGGCCTGTACTCGATGTCCGACGTGCTCGGGTTCGCCTGATGGAAGGGCTGCAGGGTTTCTGGTTCCAGAGCGATGCCATCGGGCGAGCCGTCGCCCTGCTGCTGCTGCTGATGTCGATCGGCGCCTGGGTGCTGATCTTCTGGAAGAGCTGGGTCCTGCACCGGGCACGGGTCGACCTGCAGCGAGGCATAGACGCCTTCTGGAACGCCCCCGACCGCCCGGCGGCCCGCGAACGCCTGAAGGCGCTGGACCGCGAAGGCGTGATCGCCCCGCTGGCCGAGGCCGCGTTCGTCCAGCCCGCGGCCGGCACGCTTCAGTCGCATGGGGCGATCGAGTCGCAGCTCACTCGCCGCCTGCGCGACGCATTGCACGCAGGGCTCGCGCACCTGCAGGCAGGTCAGGTCTTTCTCGCTTCGGTGGGCGCCACGGCGCCCTTCGTCGGCCTGTTCGGCACGGTCTGGGGCATCTACCACGCGCTGCTCGGCATAGCGACTTCAGGCGCCATGACGATCGAGAAGGTCGCCGGGCCCGTGGGCGAGGCGCTCGTGATGACGGCCGCGGGCCTGGCGGTGGCCATCCCGGCGGTGCTGGCCTACAACGTCTTCGGCAAGTGGCTCGGCGCCTGCGAGGCCGAGCTCGAAGGCTTCGCGCATGACCTGCGCGAGATCGCCCTGCACCAGGAATAGCCGCAGCCATGGCCTTCGGCCGCCTCGAGCGCGCCCGCGCGCCCAGCCCGATGAGCGACATCAACATGACGCCGCTCATCGACGTGATGCTGGTGCTGCTGGTGATCTTCATCATCACCGCGCCGCTGCTCACGCACGCAGTCAAGCTGGAGCTGCCCAAGGCCAGTTCGGCGCCGG
>CAMLIZ010000226.1 GCA_946480245.1 uncultured Pseudomonadota bacterium | reverse complement strand
ACGTCGCGGCCGCGGTAGTCCATGTAGGGCTCGTTGTACTGGCCCAGGCCGTACAGCGATTCCTCGGGCGTGAGCGTGAAGGTCTGCGTGAGCGCGTAGCTCGGGCTGCCTGAGATCTCCACGCGCTGCAGCTCGGTGGGCGCGTCCTCGCGCTCGCGCGTCAGCAGCCGGCCATCGGCGCCGAAGAAGGCGAGGGCACCGCTGCGCTTGTCCACGCTGACGCGCACCGCGGGCGCGACGAGGATCAGCGCGTCGGCACTGTCGTGCACGTCGAAGCCGTCGAGGCTTGGCTTTGCCACCACCACCAGGCTGGGCTGTGTGGCGTAGCTCTCGCCCAGGTGCGCCACCACGCGCACGATGCCCGGCCCGTAGCGCAGCACGCTCTTGGTCACGCCGGCGGCGCGGATCTGCACGCCCTTGGCGACGCGCTGCCAGGCGAAGCCGGCGGCCGGCGCCAGAGGATTCACCGAGGCACAAGCCAGCAGGCCGAAGAATTTGCGGCGCTTCATCATGTTCTTCCGAACTCGGCGACGCTGGCGCGGCCCGCGGCATCGAGCTTCAGCGGGATCACCCGCTCGCCATGGCGCAGCGTCACCGCCTGCGCCGGCCGGCCGCGCAGGTGCAGGCGCGTGGGGCGCCCGTGCTCCCAGGCCAGGTCGAGCTCGATGCCGCCGCGCACGCGCACGCCGCGCAGTTCGCCGCGCGGCCAGGCCTTGGGCAGGGCCGGCAGCAGCCGCACCTCGCCGCCCCACGACTGAACGATCATTTCCAGAATGCCGGCCGCGCCGCCGAAGTTGCCATCGATCTGGAACGGCGGGTGCGCGTCGAACATGTTGGGGTAGGTGCGCTTCGGTCCCAGCAGCCCTTGCAGGATCTTGTACGCGCGCTCGCCGTCGCCCAGCCGAGCCCACAGCGCGAGCCGCCACGCGGTGGCCCAGCCGGTGCTCTCGTCGCCGCGCATGTTCAGCGTCACGCGCGCGGCCTGCGCGAGCTCGGGCGTGTCGCGCACGTTGATCTGGCCGCTGGGGTATACGGCATACAGGTGCGAGACGTGGCGGTGGCGCTGGTCGGGGGCGATCGCGTCCCAGTCTTCGAGCCACTCCTGCAGCTGGCCCTGCGCGCCGATGCGGTCGGCAGGCAGCCGTGCGCGGGCCTTGCGCAGGGCCTGCGCGAACGCGGGGTCACCTTCGCCGAGCAGCGTGTGGGCCTCGAGCGTGGCGTCGAACAGGTCGCGCAGGAGCTGCCGGTCCATCGCGGGTCCGGCGCACAGCGCAACATCCGGATGATGCGTGTTCTCGGGCGAGAGCGACGGCGAGGTGACCAGCCCGCGGCCCTTCGGGTCTTCGATCAGCGTGTCGAGGAAGAACTGCGATGCACCGCTGAACAGCGGCAGCAGCCGGCGCAGCAGCGCGGGGCCGGGGTGGTACTGGTAGTGGTCCCACAAGCTGATGCACAGCCAGGCGCCGCCCATCGGCCACATGCCCCACAGCGGCCCGTCGATCGGCGCGGTGGCGCGCCAGAGGTCGGTGTTGTGGTGCACCACCCAGCCGCGCGCGCCGTAGCTGTCGCGCGCCGTGCGCGCGCCGGTGACCGCGAGGTCTTCCACCATTCTCAGCAGCGGCTCGACGCACTCACCGAGGTTCGCCGGCCCGGCGGGCCAGTAGTTCATCTCGGTGTTGATGTTGATCGTGTACTTGCTCTCCCAGGGCGGATGCAGCACCTCGTTCCACAGGCCCTGCAGGTTGGCCGGCTGGCTGCCCGGCCGCGAGCACGACAGCAGCAGGTAGCGCGCGTACTGCACGTACAGCGCGGTCAGCGCCGCATCGGGCGCGTGCGGCACGGCGGCGATGCGCGCGTGCGTGGGCTGCGCGTCGGCCTCGTGGCCGCCGAGGTCGATGTGCAGGCGGCGGAACAGCGCGCGGTGCGCCTGCACATGGTCGGCGCGCAGCCGAGCGAAGGGCTTGGCCGCCGCTGCGGCGGTGCTCCGGCGCACAGCGGCCACCGGGTCGCCGCGGGTGTCGTGCCAGTTCAGGTAGCTGGTTTCACCGGCGATGACGAGCGTGAGCTGGCGCGCGCCGCGCACGCGCAGGCGGTCGCCGGCGGCTTCGATGCGGCCGTCGCCCACGGCCTGCACGTGCAGCGCGTAGCGCAGCTGGCCCGGGATACCGGAGGCCTCGACGTTGCGGCCCTCGATGAGCAGCGCATCGGGGCCGTCGGCGCGCACCACCAGCGAGGCCGGGCGCTTCTCGACCTGGAGGGGTTCGCGGTGGTCCCAGGGCGCGCCGACATAGCCGAGGACATGGGGAACGAACTTGGTTTCGCTGGTGCCGCCGTAGGGCTGGTAGCCCGCAGCGCGATAGCCAAGGTCGAGGTCGATCGTGCCGTCGCCTTCGAGCTCGACGCGCATCACCGTCACCTGGTCGGGCACGCTGGAGAACACCTCACGCCGGTGCCGGCCGTTGCCGTCGATGAAGCGTGTGGTGGCCACGGCGCTGTCGAGGTCGAGGCTGCGGCGGTAGCGTGCGGCGCCGGTTACGCCGGGAAAGTCCAGCAGCAGGTCGCCGGCGCTGCCGAAGGGCATCTGATGGAGCGGCCGGCCCATCAGGGCGTCGGCGACCAGCGTGTTGGCTTCCTGCCAGCGTTCCTGGTGGATCAGCGCGCGCACCTTGGGCAGCGCTTCGCGGAAGCGCGGGTTGTCGGCCGTGTAGGGGCTGCCACCGTACAGCGTGTCGATGTTGAACTGCAGGCGCTCCTGCGCGGGCCGGCCGAACACCATCGTGCCGAGCCGCCCGTTGCCCACCGGCAGTGCTTCGATCCACGGCGCGGCAGGCTCGTCGTACCACAGCGACATCTCGTTGCCGCCTTCGCGCGCACGGCTCAGCAGCTGCGCGCGGGCCAGGCCGGGAAAGGCGAAGGCGAGCCCCGACGCGGCGATGAAGCGGCGCCTGCCGCTCGAGAGGGGGTGTGCGGGCTTGTTCATCATGCTCCCTCCAGGAGGGCACAGGCCCCGATCCAGTGGCCGTCGCGACCTTTCATGTGAGCCGTCACGGCGCCCAGCTCAGCGATTGGGTGTCGAGCGACACCTCGTAGTAGCCGCGCCGGTCCCAGGGCAGCCGCGCGCCGTTCTGCGAGAGCGTGCCGCCGTTCACCACCACCCGCAGCTTGCGCCCCGGCGGAAAGTGCGCGGGCAGCCTCCACTGCCAGGTGGTCACGCCGCCGTGCGTGGTGGGCGTGGCCGCCTGCAGCAGCTGCTGGCCGCGCCAGTAGGCGCCGATGTTCACCACGCTGTCGATCCACACCGTGCCGAAGGACTTGGCGTAGGCCATGTTGCCGGTGACCACGCCGATGTCCTCGCCGGCGAACCAGTTCTGCGTGGTGGGCAGCAGCGTGTGGAACAGGTAGACCATCCAGCGGCGCTGGGCGAGTGCGTTGTCGACCGCGGTGTTGAAGCTGGCGAGCGGGTCGCCGCCCGGCTGCGTGGGCTCGCCGGCGAAGCCGATGATCGGCAGGTTGAACGCGTCGCCCGCGATGCCGGGAGCCACCATGCCCGGCCACACGCCGCGCGCGAGCAGGAAGCGCGAGGTGGCCGCGGCGCGGTAGTCCATGTCGCCGAACGGGTAGGCGGCGGTCCACACGTCGGCCTGGCCGAGCTTCGAGCGGATGTAGGCGGTGGTGTCGTCGAACTCGGCGCCGGCGCTGCCCAGGCCGTCCCTGCAGGTGCCCGGGTCGTTGTCGGCCAGCTCCACGACGCGACAGTGGTGCGTGGTGTGGTTGCCGATCTCCGAACCCTGGGCGATGGCGTCCTTCCAGGTGGCGTCGAAGCCGGGGTAGGTGTTGGCGGAGGCGTTGATGTAGTAGGTGGCGCGCACGCGCTGCGCCTTCAACTGCGGGTAGTGGTCGATCTGCGAAGGCTGCGAGTCGTCGAAGGTGTACGACACGGCGGCCTGGAAGCCGGCCCAGTCGAGCACGCGCAGCCCGGGCTTGCCGGCGCTGCCGCCGGGTGGGGGTACTTCGCGCGGCGCCGGCGGCAGCGGCAGGCTGCCTGCACCGCCGGTGTTCCAGGGCAGCACCCGCACCGTCAGGGGCGCTTGCGCGCTGCGCTGGCCGTCGCTGACCTGCACGGTGAGCTCGTAGTCGTTGTGGCCGTCGGCATCGGCCGGTGCCGCGGCGTCGGGTGCCTGGCGGAAGGCCAGCACGCCGGTGGCGGGATCGATGCTGAAGCGCGCCGCGTCGGTGCCCGCCAGGGACCAGGCGGCACGGTGCCCTGCCGGCAGGCTGGCCGATGGCCGGAGGAACACCGCCGTCAAACCTTCCTGCACGTCCAGCCGGGCGGGCGTCGACAGGGCTGGCGCGGCGCCGGCTGCGGCCGCCGCGATGCCGAGGCCTGTCGCGCCGACGATGAAGGAGCGCGTGATCCGCGTCGACGCCGACAGGCGCAGCTGCGTGTCGCAGGGAAATTGTTGGGGGGCGCTGGTCATGGCGCGGTTCGGGTCGCGATGCGTGGTCCGCCTCAGGTGCAGCGCACGAGGCGCGCGCCGTGAGGCGGCACGGTGAGCTTGCGGGTGCCGGCGGGCAGGTCGGTGCGCGTCCAGCAGTCACGGCGCGCGTCGGGCAGCCAGCCGGGCAGCGCCGCGTTCCACGGCGCATCGCCGGTGTTCAGCCACGCCACCCAGCTGCCCTGCGGGCCGTGGCAGATGAAGCGGTGGCCTTCGTCCGTGCTGTGCCATTCGCGCGCGCCGGGCACGCGCTGCAAGGCCAGCACCTCGGGGTTGGTGACCAGGCACAGGGTCCAGTCGTCGAGCCTGCGCAGGTCGCTGCCCAGGATCAGCGGGCTGCGCGCGCAGGTCCACGCGGTGAACAGCAGCACCTGCTCGTCGCGCGTGAAGCAGGTGTCGCGCTCGCCGTGGCCGTCGCCGTCGAAGTTGCGCAGGCCGATCTTGCCCAGCGGCAGCATGTCGGCATCGGGCCAGGCGCCGGCGCGCGCATGCGGCGCCCACTTCACCAGGTTCACCAGGTTGTCGCGCAGCTGCGGCCAGGTGTCCCAGAAGTCGTTGCACACGCGCCATTGGTTGGCGTGCGCCTGCAGGTGCGCCGCGTGTTCCAGCTGCGACGGGCCGGGCGACAGGCTCAGCACCACGCGCGAGCCGGTGGCGTCGATCGCGCGCCGGATCAGCTCGACCTCGCGCGCGTGGTAGTGCGGCGCAGCGATGTCGTCGACCTTCACGAAGTCGACGCCCCATTCGGCGAGCTGCGCGAACCAGGCGCGGTACCAGTCGAAGGCGCCGGGGTGGTCGGGGTTCACGCCGCACATGTCGGTGTTCCATGCGCAGGTGGATTGCGGGTTGGCCACCTCGTTGCAGCGCCATTGGCTGCCGGCGATGGGCAGCTCCAGTCCCACCGCCTGGCGCGGGATGCCGCGCATG
>CAMLIZ010000225.1 GCA_946480245.1 uncultured Pseudomonadota bacterium | reverse complement strand
GACCTGGCGGCGTTCCCCAAGACGGCGTTCTACATCCACCAGGCGCAGTGGGTGACGGCCCGGCCGGTCATCAAGCTCGTGCCGCACTGGAACTGGCCGGGGCGCGAAGGCAAGCCGGTCCACGTGATGGTGGCCACCAATGCGCCGCGCGTGCGCCTGCTGCTCAATGGCACCCCGATCGCCGAGCAGGACGTGGATCCGTTCGAGATGGCGAACTTCGAGCTGCCTTACACGCCCGGCCGCATCGAGGCGGTGGCCTTGCGCGGCGGCGCCGAGGTGGCGCGCGACGCGGTCGAGACCAGCGGCGCGCCGGCGCGCCTGGTGCTCACGCCCGACCGCAGCGCGCTTGCCGGCAACGGGCTCGACGCGGTGCCCGTCACCGTGAGCGCGATCGATGCGCAGGGCCGCCCGGTGCCCACGGCCGACACGCACGTGCGCTTCGAGATCGAAGGCGACGGCGCAATCGTCGGCGTCGGCAACGGCGACCCGAATTCGCACGAGCCGGACAAGGCCAGCGAGCGCAGCCTCTACAACGGCCTGGCGCAGGTGATCGTGCAAAGCCGGCGCGATGGCCATGGCGCGCTGAAGCTGCGTGCCTTCGCAGCCGGGCTGCAGGACGCACGCGCCGTGCTCGCGCTGCAGGCGGTGCCACAGGTGCCCGCGGTGCCCGTGGCCGAGCCGATGACGCTGCTGCAGAGCTGGCGCACCTCGCCGCCCTATGCCGCGCGCCCCGACCCCAACGTGGTGCTGGCCGGCAACGACATGAACACCTGGGGCTGGGACGAGCCGCCGATGCGCCGCGACCCGGGAAGCCAGCCCTACCGGCTGTACCGTGCCGGGTTCAACGTGCGCGTCGACCAGAACGACGGCCGTGCGCGGCTGGTGTTCGGCAGCCTCGCCGGTCGCGCCGAGGTGTGGGTCGACGGCGTCAAGCTCGCCGAGAAGACCGATCCCGCGCCGGCGCCACTGTCGGTGCTGCTGCCGCCCGGCGCAGCGCAGCGCCAGCTCACCGTGCTGATCGAAGCGCAACCGGGCCAGCCTTCGGGTGTTTGGGGCCGCGTGGCACTGGAGCCGGGGGCACGGTGATTCGTCGCCACCTTCTTGCACTGCTGCTGTGCCTGGTCGCGCTCGGCGCGGGCGCCGCCCCGCGCACGGTGACCCCGCTCGACACCGGCTGGCGCTTTGAGCGCGCGGATGCAGCCGGCGCCGAAGCACCCGGTTTCGACGACCACGCTTGGCCGCGGGTCACGCTGCCGCACACCTACAACGCCGTCGATGGCGAGGCCGGCGGCGCGTACTACCGTGGCCCCGCGTGGTACCGCCGCACGATCGAGCTGGCCGCGGCCGGCACCCGGCGCCGCTTCCTCGAGTTCGACGGCGCGGCGCTTGCCGCCGACGTGTGGGTCAACGGCCGCCACGCCGGCCGGCACGAAGGCGGCTATGCGCGCTTCCGCTTCGACGTGACCACGCTGCTGCGCCCCGGCCGCAATACGCTGGCCGTGCGCGTGGACAACGGCGCGCAGCTGGGCATCGCGCCACTGGGCGGCGACTTCACCGTGTTCGGCGGGCTGTACCGGCGCGTGCGCCTGGTGGAGACCGCGCCGCTGCACATCGACCTGCTGGACCATGGCGGGCCCGGGGTGTACGTGGCGACCGACGCCGTCACGCATGAGTCCGCCACGCTGCACGTGAGCGCGCGCCTGCGCAACGAACTCATGCAGCCGCAGCGCCTGGCCTTGCGGCTCACCTTGCGCGACGCGCAAGGCCGCACCGTGCTGCGCCAGCGCAGCGATCTGCAGGCGCCGGCTGCCGCCACCGTGTTGCACGAGGCCACGCTGAACCTGCTGCAGCCGCATCTGTGGCAGGGCGTGCGCGACCCCTACCTGTACACGCTGAGCGCCGAGCTGCTGCAAGGCGGCAAGGCGGTGGACGCGCTCACCGTGCCGTTGGGGATCCGGCACATCGCGGTCGATGCACAGCGCGGGCTGCTGCTCAACGGCGAACCGTATGCACTGCATGGCGTGGACTACTTCCATCCCGGCCGACCCGGCAAGGGCCTGGCGGTGAGCGATGGTGACATCGACGAAGACCTGGGCCTGCTGCAGGCGCTCGGGGCCACCGGCTTGCGGCTCGTGCACTTCCAGCATCCGCAGCGCGTGTACGAGCGCGCCGACGCGCTCGGCCTCGTGCTGTGGACCGAGATCCCGCTCGTCGCCGCGCTGCAGGACACGCCCACCTTTCGCGCCGGGCTCGAGCAGCAGTTGCACGAGCTGATGCGGCAGAACGCCAACCATCCGTCGGTGGCGATCTGGGGGCTGGGCAACGAGGTGTACCGCGCCGATGCCACCAGCCATGCGCTGCTGGCCCATCTGCACGCGCTCGCGAAGCAGGAGGATCCGCATCGCCTCACGGCCTATGCGCACTGCTGCGCCGCAGACGACGACCCCCAGGCCCTGCAGACCGACCTGGGCGCGTACAACCGCTACTTCGGCTGGTACGACCATGAGCTGGCCGACATCGGCCCCTGGGCCGACGCGCTGCATGCGCGCCTGCCGTCGCGCCCGATCGGCCTGAGCGAATACGGCGCCGGTGCCAGCGTGCTGCAACAGCAGGACCCGCCGCAGCGCCCGCAGCCTGCCAGCCACTGGCATCCCGAGCAGTACCAGGCGCTGTTCCACGAGGCCTACTGGCGCCAGATCGGCGCACGCCCGTGGCTGTGGGGCAGCTTCGCCTGGGTGGGCTTCGACCTCGCCTCCGCCGGGCGCGACGAAGGCGATCGCGCCGGCGTGAACGACAAGGGCCTGATCACCTACGACCGCCGCGTGCGCAAGGATGCGTACTACCTGTACCAGGCGCACTGGAGCGCCGCACCGATGGCGCACATCACGAGCCGCCGCTTCACGCCGCGGCCGCCCGGGAGCGCGGCGGTGAAGGTCTACACCAATGCGTCACACGTCTCGCTGCAACTCAACGGCCAGCCACTCGGCAGCATGGCGGTGGTGGACCGCATCGCGGTGTGGCCCGCGGTGACGCTGGCGCCCGGGCGCAACGTGCTCGACGTAAGTGCGGACAACGGCGCCACCGACCACGTGGAATGGCTGGCTGCACCGCCCATCGCGCTGAATCAGCTCGGCTTCCTGCCCGGCTCGGCCAAGTGGGCCGCGGTGCCCGACGGCGCCGCCGAACACTTCACCGTGGTGGATCTGAAGACCGGCCGCGATGCTTACCACGGCACGCTGGCGCCCGCCGCCGTGTGGCCGCCGGCACGGGCCACGGTGCGGATGGCTTGCTTCTCCGCGCTGATCGCGCCCGGCGAGTACCAGGTGCGCGTCGACGGCCTGCCGGATTCACCGCCCTTCGCGATCTCCGACAGCGCCTATGTCGCGCTGAACGCCGCCGCGATCAAGGCCTACTACTTCAACCGCGCGAGCACCGCGCTGCTGCCACAGCACGCCGGCGCTTATGCGCGCGCTGCCGGGCATGCGGACACCCGCGTGCTGGTGCACGCATCGGCCGCCGGCCCGGGCCGGCCCGAGGGCAGCGTGATCTCCGCGCCCAAGGGCTGGTACGACGCCGGCGACTACAACAAGTACGTCGTCAACTCCGGCATCAGCACCTACACGCTGCTGGCCGCGTACGAGCACTTCCCGCAGTTCTTCCAGCACCAGACGCTGAACATTCCGGAGAGCGGCAACGGCCTGCCCGACCTGCTGAACGAGGCGCTGTGGAACCTCGACTGGCTGCTGGCCATGCAGGACCCGGCCGACGGCGGCGTGTACCACAAGCTCACCGACAAGCGCTTTGACGGCATGGTGATGCCCGCGGACGACCACGGCGAGCGCTACGTAGTGCAGAAGAGCACCGCGGCGGCGCTCGACTTTGCCGCCGTGATGGCCACTGCGAGCCGCGTGCTGAAGCCCTTCGAGGCGCAGCGCGCAGGCTTGTCGGCGCGCATGCTCGCCGCCGCACAAGCCGCCTGGGGCTGGGCACAGGCGCATCCCGCCGCGGTGTACCAGCAGCCCGCCGACATCCGCACCGGCGACTACGGCGACGCACAGCTGGCCGACGAATTCGCCTGGGCCGCGGCCGAGCTCTACATCACCACGGGCGACGACACCTACTACGCCTCGATGCATGCCCCGCAAGTGCCGGCACGCGTGCCGTCGTGGGGCGACGTGGCCGGGCTGGCATGGATGTCACTGGCGCAGCATCGCCAGGCGCTCACGCCGGCGGCCGACCAGGCGCTGATCGCCCAGCGCATCGGCACGCTGGCCGCGCGGCTCGCGTCGCAATGGGCCGCATCGGCGTATCGCGTGAGCCTGCAGCCCGAGGACTTCCGCTGGGGCAGCAACGGCATCGCGCTCAACCAGGCCATGATGCTGATCCAGGGCTATCGCCTCAGCGGCGACCGGCGAGAGCTCGATGCCGCGCAGTCCGCCTTCGACGAGGTGCTGGGCCGCAACCCGCTGGGCATGTCGATGGTCACCGGCTTCGGCACACACTCGCCGCTGCACCCGCACCACCGGCCGTCACAGGCCGACGGCATTGCCGCGCCGGTGCCCGGCTTCGTGGTCGGCGGCCCCAACCCCGGCCAGCAGGACCGCGCCGATTGCCGCGTGCCCTACCCCTTTGCGCTGCCGGCGCTGTCGTACCTCGACGACGCGTGCAGCTTTGCGAGCAACGAAGTCGCGATCAACTGGAACGCGCCCCTCGTGTACGTGTCCGCCGCACTGCAAGTGCTCTCCGCCCAACGCGCCATCTCGCCATGACCGATTCCATCTTGCCCACTGCTCCCCTGGCCGTCGAGCCCGCTGCGCGCCCCGCGCGTCATCCGCTCGCCTGGGTGCCCTCGCTCTACCTCGCGATGGGCCTGCCCAACGTGATGGTCGGCGTGGTCGCCGCCATCCTGTACAAGAACCTCGGCGTGTCCAACGAGGACATCGCGCTGTACACCTCGCAGATGTACCTGCCGTGGGTGCTCAAGCCACTGTGGGCGCCGCTGCTCGAGCCCTACCGCACCAAGCGCTGGTGGGTCATCAGCATGCAGTTCCTGATGATGGCATCGCTCGGGCTGGTGGCGTTCTGCCTGCCGCTCGACGGCTTCTTCCGCGCGTCGCTCGCGTTCTTCTGGATCACCGGCTTCGCCTCCGCCACGCAGGACACGGTGGCCGACGGCGTGTTCATGACCACGATGCCGCTGAAGGACCAGGCGCGCTACGCGGGCCTGCAGGGCATGTGCTGGAACCTCGGCGCGGTGATCGCGTCCGGCTTGCTGGTGTCGCTCACCGGCTGGCTGCATGGCAGCCTGGGCCTGGACTGGGTGCACTGCTGGATGATCGTGGTGTCGGGCACCGCGCTCGCGATGGGCGGCTTCGGCTTGTGGCATCTGCGCGTGCTGCCCCCCGGTGCGCCTTCGGCGGTGCACGGTGAGAGCCTGGGCGTGGCGCTGGTGGCGCTGCGTGCGTCCTGGGCGTCGTTCTTCCAGAAGCCGCAGATCTGGATGATGCTGGCGGTGATCTTCTTCTACCGCTTCGGCGAGGGCTTCATCGAGAAGTTCGG
>CAMLIZ010000224.1 GCA_946480245.1 uncultured Pseudomonadota bacterium | reverse complement strand
CACCGCCACCGCCACCGCCACCGCCACCGCCACCGCCACCGCCACCGCCACCGCCCTCGGCGGACACGGTCGGCCTGTTGCCGGACACCCAGATCGCGGCGATGTCGGGCCTGGCCAAGACGACGGTCGCGCCCACCGACCCGCGGCGCTCGCTCATCGTCACGGACCAGACCATCCTCGCCAGCTTCAGCTTCGACGAGCTGATGACGCGCATCGCGTCGCAAAGCGTGCTGCCCGTGACCAAGCAGGCCCTGTTCGACCAGTGGATGGACATCAACAACCGCAAGCCCGGCATCGGCCAGGGCCCGCATTGCGACGACACGCTGGACAACGGCACGCCCACGTTCAACGGCTTTGCCATTGCCTGCCCGCGCGCCGAAGGCAACCAGGTGGGCGGGGCCACCTTCGACACCACTTCGCCCGATTCCTACGTGCCGATCGCGCTGGTCAACCGCTTCGACCTGGCCACCGTGCCCTCCCTGGGCGACGACTGCGGCGAGTACCGCATCGTGTTCGCCAAGAAGAGCGGCATCACCGACCGGCTCAACCGCAACCTCATCGTGTTCGAGGGCGTGCTGCCGAATCCCAAGCCGAACGGCACCGACCTGAGCGGCTGCGTGCCGGTGGTCAAGTTCTGGGCCAACCTGAGCACGATCGCCGACCCGGCGCAGCGCGCCACCAAGCTGCACGACTTCTATTTCAAGGGCCTCGCCGGCTTCAAGCCGGTGGTGCGCGCCGACGCCTACGGCAATGCATCCACCCACGCCAAAGGCCAGGTGCGCACCAACCAGTTCATGCAGCAGAACTGGCTGCTGCGCCAGTACACGGTGCAGCTGGACAACGGCACGCTGCGCTTCAAGCCGGCCGCCGCCGGCAGCAACCCCGACGGGCAGCTGTTCAACGACACCATCACGCACGCCAAGAGCGCCGACTTCCGCACGGCCTTCCTCAACACGGTGACGTCGCTGCAGGTCAACGACATCAACCGCTTCAACATGGACAGCCTGCCGGCCACCTTCGATGCGATGGACAGCGACGCGCAGGATTCGATGAAGACCAACTACGCCGACCAGTTCGCCAGCTCACCCACGTTCAGGGCCAGCATCGAGGCGCAGCTGGCGGCCAACGGCAACCCGCAGGGCCTCACGGCGGACGACATCGTGGCGCGCGCGCAGGTCACCTCGTGCGCCGGCTGCCACGAGATCAGCAACAACAAGAACCTCGGTGGCGGGCTGGTGTATCCGGCGTCGCTGGGCTTCGTGCACATCGCCGAGAACCAGACCGATGCCGCGCCCGACGGCCCGGCCGGCTCGCTGCGCTACCAGATCTCGCCGGCGCTCGTCGACCTGTTCCTGCCGCACCGCAAGCAGGTGCTGGAAACCTTCCTTGGCGGCAAGTGAGGCGTGACTGCGGCCGCTGGTGCAGCGGCTGCGGTCATCGACCGCGCCGCAGCGCACGCTCCAGCGCGTCGAACCCCCACTGCATCAGCAGCGCCAGCAGCGCGGCCGGCACCGCGCCGGCCATCATCTGCGCGCTGTCGTTCACGGCCAGCCCGGAGACGATGCGCTCGCCAAGGCCGCCGGCGCCGATGAACGCCGCCACGGTGGCCGTGCCCACGTTGATCACCGCCGCGGTCTTGATGCCGGCCAGCAAAGTGGGCGCGGCCAGCGGCAGCTCCACCAGGCGCAGGACCTGCGCGTGACGCAGCCCGAGCGCGGTACCGGCCATCACCAGCCCCGCCGGCACGCTGCCCAGGCCGGCATGCGTGTTGCGCACGATCGGCAGCAGCGCATACACGAACAGCGCCAGCAGCGCCGGCACGAAGCCGATGCGGCCCACCGCGGCGATCAGGAACGCCAGCAGCGCCAGCGAGGGCACGGTCTGCAGCACGCCCACCGTGCCCATCAGCCACCCGGCGAGGCGTGGCCGGCGATGCGCCAACAGGCCCAGCGGCACGCCGGCAGCCACCGCGAGCAGCAGCGAGCCCAGCACCAGCGCGAGGTGCTGCGCCAGCAGGCGGCCCAGGTCGGGTGCCAGCAGGCGCGCGATGAAGCCGCGCGCGGCGGGCGCGGCCTGCGCCGGCGCGCGGCCGGCGAGGAAGCTGCGCGCCACCTCGTCGAAGCGGCGGCCGTCGAGCTCCACCTCGGCGTTGAGCCGGATCATCGTGGCCTCGTCGATGCGGCCCTGCAGGCGCGCAGCGATCGGCCGCGGGTCGAGCGCGGCGCGCATCAGCAGCACCGCGTCGTAGCGCGGAAAGAAGGCGCGGTCGTCCTTCAGCACGCGCAAGTGCTGGCGGCCGATCTGCGCGTCGGTGGTGTACACGTCGATCACGTCCACCTGCGCTTGGGCCAACGCCTGGTAGGCCAGGCCGTGGTCCAGCCCGGCCTGCGGCGCCTGCGGCAGGCCGTAGGCCTTTTTCAGCGCGGGCCAGCCGTCGGCACGCACCAGGAACTCGTGCGACAGGCCCAGGCGCAGCGGCGCGCCGCGGTACTGTGCGAGTGCCGAGATCGAGGTGATGCCCAGGCGCTCGGCATCCGCCTCGCGCATCGCCAGCGCATAGGTGTTGTTGAAGCCGAGCGGCACCGCCACCTTCAGCCCGCGCGGCGCGAGCCAGCGGTTCAGCTGGTCGAGGCTGGCGTGCGCCGCCTCGGCGTCGTCGCGCTTGAGCAGCTCGCGCGCGATGGTGCCGGTGTACTCGGGGTACACGTCCACCGCGCCGCTGGCCAGCGCCTGCTCCAGGATCGCGGTGTTGCCCATGCCCTGCCGATGCTCGGCCGGGATGCCGGCGGCCAGCAGGCTCTGGCGCACCAGCTCGCCCAGCACGTAGCTCTCGGTGAAGCGCTTGGAGCCCACGACCACCGGCTGGGTCGCTTGCACGGTGGGCGCCAAGGCAAAGGCGAGGGCCGCGGTAGCGGCGAGCAGCGCGCGGCGCACCCGGGCTCAGTCGGTGGCGCGCGCGGCCACCAGCCGGCCGCTGGCCGACTCGTAGGTGCATTCGTAGCCGAACAGGCGCGCCTTGGCGTCCAGCGCCGGCTGCACCTCGCCGCCGCCACGCAGCAGCACGCGGCCGGCGGCATCGGCCGGCTGCAGGCGCCGCGTCTCCGCGTTGAACACGATGCGGCCCACGTGCGGATGCTTGCGCTTCAGCAGCGTGGCCACCTCGCCCTCGCACAGGTCGGGCGCGATGTGGCTGAGGTCGGGCTGCCAGTCGCCGCCTTGCGCGGCCTTGGGGGTGATCGGGGCACCGGTGTCGCGGAACACCACGCCGGAGGTGCTGCCGCTGCGCAGCTCGTAGCTGCAGTTCCAGCGGAACGGCTGGCCCGCCTCGCCGTAGCGGCCCTCGCCGGTCACCGCCACCACCTGGTCGGCCGTGGGCGGCAGCAGTTGGGGCGTGCCGGTGAAATGCAGGTTGCGTCCGTTCTGGCCGCGCATGTCGCGCACCGTCTCGGCCACCGCGGCCTGGCAACGCTCCACCGCATGGCGGCTGTCGGCCGCGAGCAGCGGCGCACTGGCGGCAGAAGCGGCGGGCGCCGTCGGCGCAGCGGTGGCGCCCAGGCTGGCGAGCGCGGCCGCCAGGGTGGCGGTGCAAAGAAGAGGCAAGCGCATGGCGGGCGGGGCGGTGTGCGTCATCGTGGGGCTGCGGCCCGGCGCATCCAGCGCGCCCGGCCGCACGGCATGGTCGCCGTTTTCAACGCCGCAGGCAATCGGCGTGCGCTGCCGCGGCGGCGATACTTTTCGCATGACACTTTCATCGCGCACTGCTTGGCCCATGTCGCTGGCGGCGCTCATGCTGCTGCCCGCTGCGCTGCATGCACAGACGCCCGCGCAGTGCGCCGCCGAGCCCGACGACACGCGCCGACTGGCCTGCTACGACCGCCTGTTCAAGCCGTTGCCGCCGGCACCGGCGCCTGTCGTGGCGACGCCACCGGCCACTGCCGAGCCCGCGCCGGTGCTGTCCACCGTGATGACGCGCTTCTGGGAGCTCACGCCGCAGGACAAGCGCGGCACCTTCGTGGTGCGCACCTACTACCCGAACTTCGTGCTGCCGGCGCACTACACCAGCCGCATCAACCGCCAGCCGAGCAGCCCCACGCACCCGGACGCGCCGGCGCACGGCGGCTACCGGCCGATCGAGGCCAAGCTGCAGGTGTCGCTGCGCGCCAAAGTGGCCGAGGGCCTGCTGCTGCCCGACGCCGACCTGTGGTTCGCCTACACCCAGCGCTCGCTGTGGCAGGTGTGGACGCCTCAGGATTCGTCGCCCTTCCGCAGCACCGACTACCAGCCGGAGGCGATCTACGTGCTGCCGATACCCCAGCAGATGGGCCTGTTGCCCGACGGCTGGCACTGGCGCATGGTGCAGGCCGGCATCGCGCACCAGTCGAACGGGCAGAGCGGCCCGTTGTCGCGCAGCTGGAACCGCGTGTACGGCGGCCTGTCCTTCGACCGCGGCGAGGTGGGGCTGCAGCTGCGCGTGGATCGGCGCCTGCATGAATCGAGCGACGACGACAACCCGGACCTCACGCGCTACATCGGCAACACCGAACTCACGGCGTCGTGGCTGCCGGGCGCGGCCACCGCGTCGCTGTCGTGGCGGCTGAACCCGTCCGAGCTGCGGCGCGGCGCCTGGCAGATGGACTGGACCTATCCGGTCAACAGCGCGCAGCCGGGCGGCCTGCGCTGGTACCTGCAGGTGTTCAGCGGCTATGGCGAGACCCTGCTCGACTACAACCGGCGCCAGACCAGCGTGGGCCTGGGCGTCACGCTGTTCCAGTTGTAGGCCGTTTGGGTCATGATGGCTCGCATGGATCGCAGACAGTTCACCGCCGCGGGCGGCTCCCTTCTCGGCGTGCTGTGCGGCGCGCTGCCTCTACCGGCCGCGGCCGCCGCGCTTTCCCAAGATGACGCGGCCGCCGGCATCCGCGCGGCGCTGCAGCGCGGCGCGCTGTCGGCCGTGAGCCTGCTCGGCCGCACCGACGGCTTTCTCGGCAACCCGCAGGTGCGCATCCCGCTGCCCGGCGCACTGGAAGATGCCGCGCGCTGGCTGCGCATGCTGGGCCAGGGCCGCAAGGTGGACGAGCTGGTGACCGCGATGAACCGTGCGGCGGAAGCCGCCGTGCCGCATGCCAAGACGCTGCTGGTGGACGCCGTGCGGCACATCAGCGTGGAGGACGCGCTGCAGATCGTGCGCGGCAGCGACACCGCGGTGACGCAGTTCTTTGCGACCAAGACGCGCGAGCCGCTGGGGGTGCAGTTCCTGCCGATCGTCACGCAGGCCACCGAGCGCGTGGCGCTGGCCGACAAGTACAACGCGGTGGCCGGCAAGGCCTCCAGCCTGGGCCTGGTGCGCCAGGAAGACGCCAACGTGCAGCAGTACGTGACGCGCAAGGCGCTGGACGGCCTGTACTTCATGATCGGCGAGGAAGAGAAGAAGATCCGCCGCGACCCGGTGGGCACCGGCAGCGCGATCCTCGAGAAGGTGTTCGGCGCGTTCAAGCGCTGAGGCGCTCCCACACCAGCAGCAGGTTGTTGGCCGGCATCGCCACGCGCTCGCGCAACACCAACCCGGCCTGTGCG
>CAMLIZ010000223.1 GCA_946480245.1 uncultured Pseudomonadota bacterium | reverse complement strand
CCGTCGATGCGCAGCGTCGGCTGGCCCACGCCCACCGGCACGCTCTGGCCTTCCTTGCCGCAGGTGCCCACGCCGGTATCGAGCTCGAGGTCGTTGCCGATCATCGTGACACGAGTCAGCGCGTCGGGCCCGTTGCCGATGATGGTGGCGCCCTTCACCGGGTACTGGATGCGGCCGCTTTCCACCCAGAACGCCTCGCTGGCCGAGAACACGAATTTGCCGCTGGTGATGTCGACCTGCCCGCCCCCAAAGTTGGTGGCATACACGCCGCGCCGGATCGAAGCGACGATCTCTTCCTTGGTTCGATCGCCGGCCAGCATGTAGGTGTTGGTCATGCGCGGCATCGGCACATGGGCATAGCTCTCGCGCCTGCCATTGCCGGTGGGCGGCACCTTCATCAGGCGCGCGTTCATCGAATCCTGGATGTAGCCGCGCAGGATGCCGTCCTCGATGAGCACGTTGCGCTGGCTCGCGTGGCCTTCGTCGTCGATGTTGAGCGAGCCGCGCCGATCGGGCAGCGTGCCGTCGTCGAGCACGGTCACGCCCTTGGCCGCCACGCGTTGCCCGATGCGGCCAGTGAACGCGCTCGAGCCCTTGCGATTGAAATCGCCCTCCAGCCCGTGGCCGATGGCCTCGTGCAGCAGCACGCCCGGCCACCCCGGGCCGAGCACCACGGTCATCTCACCGGCCGGCACCGGCCGCGCCTCGAGATTGGTGAGCGCGGCGTTCACCGCATGGTCGACGTAGCGCTCGATCACGTCGTCCTGGAAATAGCCCAGCCCGAAGCGCCCGCCGCCACCGCCGCTGCCCACCTCACGCCTGCCATTCGACTCAGCGATCACGGTGAGCGACAGTCGCACCAGCGGCCGCACGTCCGCGGCTCGCGTGCCGTCGGCACGTGCGATCAGCACCACGTCGTATTCGGCCGCCAGGCCCGCCATCACCTGCACCACGCGTGGATCCTTGGCGCGCGCCAGGCGCTCCACCTTTTCGAGCAGCGCCACTTTCTGGGTGCTGTCGAGCGTGCCGATCGGGTCGGTGGGTGCATACAGCACTCGGCTGCCGGCCACTGCCGAGTTGACCGGCACCTTGACACGCCGGCTCTGGCCTGCCGCCGCAATGGTGCGCACCGTGGCCGCCGCATCGAGCAGCGCGGCCTCCGAGATGTCATCGGAGTAGGCGAAGGCGGTCTTCTCGCCGGCGACCGCCCGCACACCCACGCCCTGGTCGATGCTGAAGCTGCCGCTCTTGACGATGCCCTCTTCCAGGCTCCAGCCCTCGTGCCGCGTCGCCTGGAAGTACAGGTCTGCATCGTCGATGCGGTGTTCGGTGATCGTGCGCAGCGCGCGGGCGAGCGCACCGTCGTCGAGACCGAACGGATCGAGCAGCAGGGACTGGGCGATGCCCAGGCGTTCGAGGGTGGGTTCGCGGGCGATCATGGGCGGCATTGTAGGAGCGCCGTCCCCGCCATGGCGTCAAGTGGGGCAAGCTAATTTGCCGCCGAATTTAGAAGCTTGCGCTAACTTTCTTGTGAGTCGTCACGCAATGCGAGGGCGCGCTGGTAGAGCGCATTGCGCGACGCGCCCGTGATGCGAGCGGCGAGGGCGACCGCCTGCTTCAGCGGCAGTTCCTCGAGCAGCACACCCAGGGTCTGCTCCGCCCGAGCAGCATCGTCGCCGCCGTCGCTGGGCACGCCGGCGTGCAGCACCAGCACGAATTCGCCGCGGCTGCGATGCGGGTCGGCGGCCAGCCATGCTGGCGCCTGCGCTGCCGGCATCGTTGCCACGGTCTCGAACTGCTTCGTGAGTTCACGGCACAGGGTCAGCGCGCGCTCGGGGAAAGCATCGGCCAGGGCCTGCAGCACGGCTTCGATGCGATGCGGTGCCTCGAACAGCACCGCGCTTCCCGGCTCATGTGCCAGCGCATGCAGCGCGGCCTGCCGCTCGGCGGCTTTGGTGGGCAGGAAGCCGATGAAGCGAAAGCCTCGCGCCGCCGTGTCAGCGGCCACGCTCAGCGCGGTGACCACGCTGCTCGCACCCGGCAACGGGACCACGCGGTAGCCCGCGGACTGCGCGGCGGCGACCAAGCGGGCACCGGGGTCGCTGACGGCCGGCGTGCCGGCGTCGCTGGCGTAGGCCACCCGCTCGCCGCGCGCCAGACGCTCGATCACGCCGTGTGCCGCCTGTGCCTCGTTGTGCTCGTGCACGGCCAGCAACGGCTTGTCGAGCCCCAGGTGGCGCAGCAGCCCCGCCGTGACGCGCGTGTCCTCGCAAGCCACGGCATCGGCCAGGTGCAGGAGGTGGATCGCGCGCAGCGTGAGGTCGGCCAGATTGCCGATCGGCGTGGCGACCACGTACAGCGCCGGTCGCGGATACTGCTGGGCGCCGGCAGCCTGTTGGGCCGCCTGTAGCAGCAACGGGGAGTCGATGTTCAAGCGGGCCTCAGTCGGTGAAAGCAACACCAAGGGTGTGGGTGACGCAGCGGAAGCGCGGGCGCTGCTTCACCTGCAGCAGCAGGGGCTCGTGCTGCTGCAGCGCAATTATCGGGTGGCCCGCGGGCCCGGAGCGCGCGGCGGTGAGGTGGACTTGATCATGCGCGCCCCCGACGGCACGCTGGTGTTCGTGGAGGTGCGTGCGCGTCAGGACATGTCGCATGGCGGCGCGGCGGCCAGCATCACCGGCGCCAAGCGACGGCGCATTGCCTACGCGGCGCAGCACTACCTGCAGCGCGTGCCGGTATGGCCGCCGTGCCGCTTCGATGTGGTGGCGATCGACGGCGATGCGGTGCAGTGGCTGCCGGCCGCGTTCGACCTGTCCGCGTGAAGCGTGGCTGCCGCGTTATGTGCAATCGTGCCGTTTATCATCCGCGTCCATGCTCGAACAGCGCATCCAGCAGCAGTTCTTCGACAGTGCCGATCTGAAGTACCAGGCTGCCGAGTCGCTGACCCGCCCGATCGCCGACGCGGTGCAGGCGGTGCTGGGCTGCATCACCGGCGGCGGCAAGCTGCTGCTGTGCGGCACCGGCGCCTCGGCGGCATCGGCCCAGCAGTTCGCAGCGCAGTTCGTGGGTCGCTTCGAGCGTGAGCGCCCGGGCTTGGCGGCGGTGGCGCTTGTCGATAGTGCGGTGCTCACGAGCGTGGCGGACGAAGGCGACTACGCACAGGTGTTTGCCAAGCAGGTGCGGGCGCTCGGACAGCCCGGGGACGTGTTGCTGGCGATCAGCCACCAGGGCGGAGCGGTCGCCGTCACGACGGCGGTGGATGCCGCCCACGACAAGGACATGACCGTCATCGCGCTCACCGGCAACGGGGGCGGCCCGCTCGCGGCCCGCCTGGCCGAGACCGATGTGCACATCTGCGTGCCGCATGAACGCGCGGTGCGCATCCAGGAGGTTCACGCGCTGGCGCTGCACTGCATCTGCGATGCGGTGGATCTTCAATTGTTGGGGGAACAGGACAACCCATGACCATCAAGCTTTGCAATCGCGCCGGCCTCGTGCTGGGCACCCTGGCAGCCGCTGCCGCACTGTCGGCCTGCGCGCCGCTCATCGTGGGCGGCGCCGCCGTCGGCAGCGCGCTGATGGTGACCGACCGGCGCACCTCGGGCATCCAGATCGAGGATCAGGCCATCGAGCTGAAGGCGAACAAGCGCATCGGCGAAGTGCTGCCCGACCGTGGCCATGTCAACGTGACGAGCTACAACCGCATCGTGCTGCTGACGGGCGAGGTGCCCAGCGAAGCCGACAAGGCTGCCATCGAGCAGGCGATCCGGCAGATCGAAAACGTGCGCTCGACGGTGAACGAACTGGCGATAGCCGGCAACAGCTCGTTCACGTCGCGCTCGAACGACGCGCTGATCACGAGCAAGATCAAGGCGACCTACGTCGACGCAAAGGACTTGCAGTCAAACGCGTTCAAGGTGGTCACCGAGCGCGCCATCGTGTATCTGATGGGCCGCGTGACCGAGCGCGAAGCCACGCGCGCGGCCGATCTTGCCGCCGGCGTGCCCGGCGTGCAGAAAGTGGTGCGCGTGTTCGAGATCCTCAGCGAGGCCGAATTGGCCGGTGCCGCGCCGAAAGCGCCGGAGCCGGCCAAGCAGTAGCGCGCAGCTAGCGCAGGCGGCGGATCAGGCTGGACGTGTCCCAGCGCCCGCCGCCCATCGCCTGCACGTCCGCGTAAAACTGGTCCACCAGCGCCGTCACCGGCAGCTGCGCGCCGTTGCGGCGCGCCTCGTCGAGCAACAGGCCGAGGTCCTTGCGCATCCAGTCGACCGCAAAGCCGAAGTCGAACTTGTCGTCGACCATCGTGCCGCCGCGGTTGTCCAGCTGCCAGCTCTGCGCAGCGCCCTTGCCGATCACCTCGAGCACCAGCTTCATGTCGAGGCCGGATCTCTGCCCGAAAGCGATGGCCTCGGACAGGCCCTGCACGAGGCCCGCGATGCAGATCTGGTTGACCATCTTGGCGAGCTGCCCTGCGCCGGTGTCGCCAATGCGCGTGACCGCGCGCGCAAACGCCCTCACCACCGGCTTCACTGCGTCGAACGGCGCCGCGTCGCCGCCGCACATCACGGTGAGCAGGCCGTTGACCGCCCCGGCCTGCCCACCGGACACCGGCGCGTCGACGAAGTGCAATTCGCGTTCGCGCGCCACCGCATGGAGTTGGCGCGCCACGGCGGCCGACGTGGTGGTGTGGTCGACGAACACCGCGCCGGGTGACATGCCGGCGAACGCGCCCGCGTCGCCGAGCGTGACGGCGCGCAGGTCGTCGTCGTTGCCGACACACGAGAACACGATGTCCGCGCCCTCCGCCGCCTCGCGCGGCGCCGGTGCCTTGCCACCGCCGAACTCGGCGACCCAGGCATCGGCCTTGGCGGTGGTGCGGTTGTACACGGCCACGCGATGGCCCGCGCGGGCCAGGTGCCCGGCCATCGGATAGCCCATCACGCCGAGTCCGAGAAAGGCGACCTTCTTCGGTGCCGTCGGTTCGTAGGTCTTCGCTGCCACGCTCATCGTCTGCTCCTGCTGCGAAGCAGCGAGTTTAGGCCGCGCCTGGCAGGCGGCCGCGCGCTCAGACGATTGTGAGGTGCTCGGTGCCGGCAGAGAGATCCTGGTTGCGCGCGCGCTGGCTGTTCAGCTTGATCTGCAGCCGCAGGTCGTTCACCGAATCGGCGTTGCGCAGGGCGTCCTCGTAGGAGACCATGCGCGTCTCGTACAGGTCGAACAACGCCTGGTCGAAGGTCTGCATGCCGAGTTCGCGCGAGCGCTTCATCAGCTCCTTCAGCTCGCCCACTTCGCCCTTGAAGATCAGGTCGGCCATCAGCGGCGTGTTGAGCATGATCTCGACCGCGGCGATGCGCCCCTTGCCCTCTTCGCGCGGCAGCAGCCGCTGCGACACCAGCGCCTTCAGGTTCAGCGACAGGTCCATCAGCAGCTGCGCGCGCCGCTCTTCCGGGAAGAAGTTGATGATGCGGTCCAGTGCCTGGTTCGCGCTATTGGCATGCAAGGTGGCCATGCACAGGTGGCCCGTCTCGGCGAAGGCCACCGCGTGCTCCATCGTCTCGCGGTCGCGGATCTCGCCCA
>CAMLIZ010000222.1 GCA_946480245.1 uncultured Pseudomonadota bacterium | reverse complement strand
CCGGCTCATGATCCAGTCGCAGATGCGCGCGTACTTCGACAGGCCGATCAGGTTGGAGTGCTCGTTGGGCATCACCCCGATCCACACCCGCCCGAGGATCGGGCACAGGTGGTGCGAGCAGGCGCTGCGCACCTTGATCGGCCCGACGATCATCAGTTCGTTCAGGCGCTCCACGTTCGGGAACTCCGTGACGCGCGGCGCGGCCACGTAGCGGCCGCGGAACACTTCGTCGATGAACATCTTGGCCACCCGCTTGGCGGTGTCGCCGGTGTTGTGGTCGCTGGCGGTGTCGATCACCAGCGCATTGAGCACGCCGCGCAACTGCACCTCGACCTCGGCCTTCAGCTCCTCCAGCTCGCCGTCGCGCACGAAGGCGGAAATGTTGTCGTTGGCGTGGTAGCGGCAGTCCGCGCCGACCAGGCGGTAGCGGATGCGCTCGGACGCCGGCAGCTGGGCCAGGTCGGCTTCGCTGCGCAGCAGCGGCATCGTGCGGGTCTTGCTCATGCGTCGGCGCCTTGTGTGCGGGAATGGCGGCATTGTCGCCGCGCACGGGAGGCCGCGTGTCCGGACAGGGGATAGGCGCTCCCCGGCCGCTAGACTGCGCCCGGTGAACGCCCCCGCCCTTGCGCTGCCGCTGGCGCGCCTGCTCGACCACACCGCCGACGCGGTGCAGGCCGTGCGCGCCGGCCGCTCGCTGAACGACGTGCTGGCCCGTGTGCCGGCCCCGGCGCGCGCCGGCACGCAGGCGCTGAGCTTTCATGCGCTGCGCTGGCTGGGTGGCGCGCAGGTCGTGCGCGAGAAGCTCGCGCCCAAGACACCGCCGCCGAATGTCGATGCGCTGCTCATCACCGCGCTGGCACTGCTGTGGCCGGTGCCGGCCGATCAATCGCCCGGCTACGCCGAGCACACGCTGGTCGACCAGGCGGTCAGCGCTGCGCGCCAGCGCACCCCGGCCGCGGCCGGCTTCATCAATGCGGTGCTGCGCCGCTTCCTGCGCGAGCGCGACGAGCTGGTGCGTGCCGCGCAGGTGAACCCGCTGGCGGCCTATCAACATCCGGGCTGGTGGATCGAGCGCGTGCGCCAGGACTGGCCGCAGCACTGGCAGGCGCTGCTGCAGGCGGACAACCTGCACCCCCCGATGACGCTGCGCGTGAACGCGCGCCGTGGCGATGCGGCCGGCTACGTGCAGCGTCTGGCCGAGCAAGGCCGCGCTGCGCAGGCACTGGACGACAGCGCGGTGCGGCTCGACCGGCCCTGCCCGGTCACGGCACTGCCCGGCTTTGCCGAAGGCGAAGTCTCGGTGCAGGACGCCGCAGCCCAACTCGCTGCACCGCTGCTGCTCGGGCTGCCGTTGCCGGCCTGGGCGACACGGCCACCCGTGCCCGAGCCTGTGCCCCCCTCGACCTTCGCGCTGGCCCAAGGCATGGCGCAAGCGCGTGCCGCCGCGCCGTCAGCGCCGATGTCGCCGCCCGCGTCGGCCGCGTCGGCCGCACCGGTGCCCCCGCCGCTGCCCGCTGGCGCGCGCGTGCTCGACGCTTGCGCGGCGCCCGGCGGCAAGACGGCCCACCTGCTCGAGCGCGCCGAGCTCGACCTGCTGGCGCTGGACAGCGACCCGCTGCGCCTGCAGCGCGTGCAGGACACGCTGAACCGCCTGCAGCTGCAGGCGCAGCTGAAGGCGGCCGACGCGCGCGACACCGCCGCCTGGTGGGACGGCCGGCCGTTCGACGCGATCCTGCTCGACGCGCCCTGCAGCGCCTCCGGCATCGTGCGCCGCCATCCCGACGTGCGCTGGCTGCGCCGGCCCGACGACGTGACCGCGCTGGCGCGCATCCAGGCCGAGATGCTGGCAGCGCTGTGGCCGCTGCTCAAACCCGGCGGGGTGTTGCTGTATGTGACCTGCTCGCTGTTCAAGGCCGAGGGCCAGCAGCAGATCGACGCTTTTTTGCAACGGCCGGGCCGTGAGGGGTGCCGCATCGACCCGCGCTCGCCTGGCCACCTGCTGCCCCTGCCCGACAATGCCGGAAGGGCCGTCCACGACGGCTTCTACTACGCCCTTCTTCACAAAGACTGAGAGATGCCTGTACCCGCTCTCGGCACACCGGCTTAATCGTGCGTTCGGATCGCCTGCGCCTCGAACGTTCGTTGGGAATGCTGCGCGGCCTGGCCACTGCCTGCCTTGCGCTGTGGCTGGCCCTGGCCGCGCCGTTCGCGCGCGCCGAGGGTGTGGAGCTCACCCACCTGGCCATCGAGCGGCTCGACGCCGGCCTCACGCTGGACTTCAACGTGCGCGTGTCGCTGCCGCCGGTGGTGGCCGACGCGCTGGAGCGCGGCGTGCCGCTGTACTTCGTGGCCGAGGCCAACCTGTACCGCCATCGCTGGTACTGGCGCGATTCGCATGTGGCGGGCACGCGCCGCTCGTGGCGCCTGTCGTACCAGCCCTTGAGCGACAGCTGGCGTGTCAGCCTCGGCGGGCTGGCGCAGAGCTACCCCACGCTGGGTGACGCCATCACCGCGCTGTCCAGTGCGGCGCGCTGGAAGATCGCCGACAACTCGCAGCTCGAGCCCGACGAGCGCTACTACGTCGAATTCAGCTACAAGCTCGACACCTCGCAGCTGCCGCGGCCGATGCAGTTCGGCATCGGCGGCCAGGGCGACTGGTCGCTCGGCGTCGAACGCACGGTGCGCGTGGAATGAGCACGCGATCGATCCGCTGGGCCTGGGTGGTGGCGCTTGTGGCTACCACCGGCTTCGGGCTGGTGCTGGCCTTCGTGCTGTCGTTGGCCACGCACAGCCGCGCCTTCTACGAGCGCAATTTCCTCTGGCTGTTCTGGCTCAACGTGGCCGTTGCCGGGCTGCTGCTCGCCGTGGTGGTGGGCGCCGCCGTGCGGCTGGGCGTGCGCATGCGGCGCGGCAAGTTCGGCAGCCGGCTGCTGTTCAAGCTGGCCGGCATCTTTGCGCTGGTGGGCGTGCTGCCGGGCCTGATGATCTACGCGGTCTCGTACCAGTTCGTCACGCGCAGCATCGAAGCCTGGTTCGACGTGCAGGTGGAAGGCGCGCTCAACGCCGGCCTGTCGCTCGGCCGCGGCACGCTGGATACGCTGGTCAACGACGTGGGCAGCAAGACGCGCGCAGCGGCCGAGCGCCTGGCCGACAGCGGCGGGCCACGCCCGCTGGCGCTGGAGCGGCTGCGCGAGCAGATGGGTGTGCGCGACGTGGCACTGCTCGGCCCTGGCGGCCAGGTGCTGATGAGCACCAGCGGCGGTGTCACCGGCTTCACGCCGGACCGGCCCGCGGCGCGGCTGCTGCGCCAGGCGCGCAGCGGGCGCGTGGCGAGCCAGCTCGAAGGGCTGGACGACGAGCCCGGCGTGGAGGGTGGGCCGCCGCAGGCGCGCGTGCGCGCTGTCGCGTTGATGCCCAGCAACGACGTGCGCCTGGGCACGGAGGACCGCTTCCTGATGGTGGTGCAGCCGGTGCCCGCCAGCGTGGCCACCAATGCGCTGGCCTTGCAGACCGCCTATCGCGAATACCAGCAGCGCGCGCTGGCGCGCGACGGCCTGCGCAAGATGTACGTGGGCACGCTCACGCTGGTGCTGGTGCTGGCAGTGTTCGGTGCGGTGCTGCTGGCCGCGATGCTGGGGCACCAGCTGGCCCGCCCGCTGCTGCTGCTGGCCGAGGGCATGCGGCAGGTGGCCAAGGGGGACCTCACGGCCAAGCCGGTGTACGCGTCGCGCGACGAGCTGGGCGGGCTGACCCGCAATTTCGCGCAGATGACCGAGCAGCTGTCGGAGGCGCGCGAGCAGGTGCAGCGTGGCGTGGCGCAGCTCGAGGGCGCGCGCACCAACCTGCAGACCATCCTGGACAACCTCACCGCCGGCGTCATCGTGTTCGACGCGCGGGCGCGCATCGACACGGTAAATCCGGGCGCCACACGCATCCTGAAGCTGCCGCTGTCGGTGTATCGAGGCCGCGAGCTGACCGACGTGCCGGGCCTGCAGGCCTTTGCGCAGGCCGTGTGGCAGCGCTTCGAGCTGAACACCAGCAGCCCTGAGGCCGGCGAACGCGGCCACTGGCAGGATTCGTTCGAGCTCGCGATCGGCGGCCACAACGCCCGCGAGCCCGAGACGCTGACCCTGCTGGTGCGGGGTGCCAACTTGCCCAACGATGCGCACCTGATCGTGTTCGACGACATCACCGAGGTGGTGTCGGCGCAGCGCTCCGCCGCGTGGACCGAGGTGGCGCGCCGCGTGGCCCACGAGATCAAGAACCCGCTCACCCCGATCCAGCTGTCGGCCGAGCGCCTGCAGCACAAGCTGGAGGCCAAGCTCGAAGGCGCCGACCAGGCAATGCTGCAGCGCTCGGTGGCCACCATCGTGGCGCAAGTGCAGGCGATGAAGCAGCTGGTCAACGAGTTTCGCGACTACGCGCGCCTGCCTTCGGTGCGGCCGCAGCCGCTGGACCTGAACGGGCTGGTCACGGAGGTGCTGGCGCTGTACGGCCATGCGCAGGAGCAGGGGCGCCTGGCCGCGCAACTGGCCGACGCGCTGCCGCAGATCGTGGGCGACGCCACCCCGCTGCGCCAGGTGATCCACAACCTCGTGCAGAACGCGCTGGACGCGGTGGCCGACCGGCCCGACGGCCGCGTGCTGGTGTGCACCGAGGCCGCCCGCAACGACAACGGCGAGCTGCGCGCGGTGCGCCTGCGCGTCAGCGACAACGGCCCCGGCTTCGCCGACAAGGTGCTCAAGCGCGCGTTCGAACCCTACGTCACCACCAAGAGCAAGGGCACTGGCCTGGGCCTGGCCGTGGTCAAGAAGATCGCCGACGAACATGGTGCGCGTGTGCGCATCGTCAACCTGCCGGCCGACGCCGCGCCGGGTACGCCGGTGGCAGGGGCGCAAGTTTCGCTATCATTTTCCAATCTCGCCCCCGCGCAGGCCGCATCGCCGCCCCCGGCGGCTGAACTGAGCATTCATGGCCACCATCCTCGTAGTTGACGACGAACTCGGCATCCGCGCGCTGCTGTCGGAGATCCTCACCGACGAAGGCCACGCGGTGGAACTGGCCGAGAACGCGGCCCAGGCCAAGGCGGTGCGCGAGCGTGTGCGGCTCGACCTGGTGCTGCTCGACATCTGGATGCCCGACGTCGATGGCATCACGCTGCTGAAGGAATGGTCCGCCACCGCGCAGCTCACGATGCCGGTGATCATGATGAGCGGCCACGGCACCATCGACACCGCGGTGGAGGCCACCAAGCACGGCGCGATGGCCTTCCTCGAAAAGCCGATCACGCTGCAGAAGCTGCTGCGCGCGGTGGAACAGGCCCTGGCCAAGCCCGGCCCCGCGCCCGCGGCAGCGGTGCGTTTGGCGCCCGCCAACGGCCACACCCCGACGGCGGAGCCTTCCTTTCGTGCCGACGGACACGCCCATCCTGCCTCCAGCGCCTTGAGCCTCGACTCCGCGCTCGGCGCGCCGGCCATCGGCCCGGGCAGCCTCGTGGTGGGCAACGGATCGATGCAGACCTTCGAACTCGACCGCCCGCTGCGCGAGGCGCGCGACGCCTTCGAGAAGAGCTACTTCGAGTTCC